>CAZNCM010000125.1:0-13809 GCA_964571155.1 uncultured Lyngbya sp.
TAAAAGACAATTCTTCGGCCATTAAACCGCCTTTTAAGCCCAAGAAATCCATACCGACTTCAAAATCAACAATCAGGTCAGTTCCTTCACCTGTAGCTAAAACAAAGGTATCAGAACCTTCACCCCCAGAGAAGTCATCGCCTGTGAGGGTATCATTTCCTAAACCCCCATCTAAGAGATCATCGCCGTCATCACCGAAGATTTCGTCATCACCCTCATCACCGTGAAGTTGATCATCTCCGGCTTTACCGCCGATGCGGTCATCCCCTTTACCGCCAAAAATGGTATCATTTCCGCCGACCGTACCACCGGGAGAACGACTATTTGCATCACCTCGGAGAATATCATCACCTTCGCCCCCGAAGATAACATCATCTCCCATCTCACCTGCGGCTGTATCATTCCCTAAACGGGCCATGATCAGGTCAGCATCTTCAGTACCGACGAATTCTTCATCGGCATCACTGCCGTTGATATAGTTCTCCGTTTCAGTTAAAGATAAAGCCTGAACGTGAGCCAAGTGAGTTTGGTCAACGTGACCGGGGATACCGGGAATTTCTTCACCGTAGCTGGTGAAACCTTCGCCTTCGAGAGCATCCAACAACTCGGAACCTTCACCTTCGTAGTAAACGGGTACGGGAATGGTGGTGTGAGTTCCCCAACCGTATTTTACTTCGGGATCAGAACCCCAGAAATGACCAGAAGCTGCGGTATCTTCATTGTCGAGTTTAACAGGATTACCGTCCTCATTTTCAACGATAATGGGTTCACCGTTCTCATCAATAGCGGTTGTTAACCCTTCAGCGCCCACTTCGCGCAGCAATTCTGGGAAGTTATCATTCAGGGTAAAATAGTGGTCGTGGTCAGCCGTAACAACCAGCAGGTTCTCCTCATAACCGCCATTGGCTTCAATCCAATCCATCACAACCTGTACAGACTCATCAAAGTCAAGAGTTGTACCGATCATATTATCGAGGTTGTTGTCGTGAGCCGCCCAGTCAATATCGCCGCCTTCAATAGTTACCCAGAACCCATCGGGGTCATCACCGAGAACATCAAGCGCCGCAGTGGTCATCTCCGGCAAAGTCGCATTGTAGCTAACCTCTTTGGCAATGAACTCCTCGACGGTTTCTCCTTCATCTAGAGGGCGAGTTGCATCGGTACGACTGCTTAACCCTGTGTTGCTGTAGTCTCCATTAGCCGTACTCCAAGGTAAGTTACCGCCCTGACCGCGAGCGCCGTACAAACCAAACAGTTTCTCACCCGCGTTAACATCAATTTCAGAGGCAACGTTTAACAGGGTTTCGCCCGCGTTTTCACCCCGTTCTAGGAAGGTATAGTCGTACTCACCCGCACGCAGTTCTTCGAGGGTTTCAAGATCCATGTAGCTTTCATCGCCACGGCCATCGGGATGACCTCCCCCGAGAACGAGTTCAGGTTGAGTTTCGTTGAGAATCTGGTACAGAATATTGTCATGATCAGGGATAGCATGACCAAACTCATCAACTTCGGCATCAACGCTATCTTCGGTGGTTTTGTTGCGTTGGTTAACGTGAGAAATCGCTGCTGCGGGTGTAGCGTGGTTAAATGGAACCGAACTGACTGCACCGAAGGATTTACCCATGTCACGGGCAATTTCACCTAAAGTTTCGAGATCATGCTCGTGAATTTCGACCCCAATTGCACCCACGTAGGTTTTTTCACCCGAGTATAGCGCGGTTGCAGTTCCGGCTGAGTCGGGGTAAAGGCTCTTAACGTATTCAACGTCAAATACACCGTCAACTTCGTCAGTGGGTTCTCCAATTCGCTCCCAAGGCAGTTCGGGACCTTTGGTAATGTCGTAGAAGGGTAAGTTGCCCCCAAGAATGTTACCGTCTTCGTCGAGGATTGGATCTTCATCAAAACCGTCTTCATCCCGAAGTTCGGGGAAAAATCCTTCAACTTGAGCGGGACTGGGATCAAACTCAAATCCCTCCCGTTCAGGAGCAGTACCTGTAACATGGTCAAAGGGATCGCCTTGTAAAGCTGAGTTCCCTTTGTCACCGTCGATGTAGGTGTTGCTGGTGGTGACGAGGGAGTAGCCGTCTAACTCTTGGAAGCTTAATCCTTCTCCGACACCTTCTGTATAGAAATCACTGAGGGTATTTCCTTCGGCGCCTTCGTTAATTTGTTTTTGAATTGCAGCGGCACGAGCCATTTCCCAGCCCATACCGTCACCGATCATAATGATGACGTTCTTAGCCATATTCTCCCTTATTTATGTATTGCTATTAGCTGAAAAACAAGCTCTCATGTTAAAACTTACACCCAGAAAATTTGTAAGATTTTGAGCTTAATTTTTCTGGCTTTTAAGTTTCATAAGGGATTTTAATACACATAAATTAATATTTGTTTATTAGAAGTTTAAGCTAAAGTTAATTTTTGGAAGTTAACATAAGTTTTGTACTCAAATTAGGTTGATTTTTTAATTTTAAAAATCCTGTAAATCCTTTAAGATAAAAGTTTCAGCTTTTAAACTCAAAATTTTATTCGGGTATATAAGTTATAAAATTTTCTTGACTTACTTTCCTATTTACTTTAATATAAAATCTAAGGCTTAGTATAAATCTTAAAAATCAAGCTCAAAACCAACTAAAGCTATGAAACTTTAGGCAAAATTTCATAGCCTAATAAAGTTTAGATTTTGCTAAACTAAACTCCTTCCCGATCACGACTGACGAAAAATCAAGCTACTGACTTTACCGATGACATCTTCCTAGAAATAGAGATGCTGAGGATTTTAGTTGAAAATAAATCTCAGAAAAACCAGGGAGTGGGTGAAACTCCCCAGTTAAAATTAGGTGTAAACTAGACCGTTAAAAACGGATCGTTATCCCCAGAAATTAAAGCCGTTAACTCATTAGAATTAACACCTTCTAAAATCGCGATAACTTCGCTACCCATGCCGACTTCAGTATCACTTCCGGCTTGAGTAAAAGACAATTCTTCGGCCATTAAACCGCCTTTTAAGCCCAAGAAATCCATACCCACTTCAAAATCAACAATCAGGTCAGTTCCTTCTCCAGTTGCCAATACAAAAGTATCACGACCTTCACCACCCGAAAAGTCATCGCCTGTCAAAGTGTCATTTCCTAAACCGCCATCTAACAGGTCATCCCCGTCATCACCGAAGATTTCATCGTCGCCAACTTCCCCAAACAGGAAGTCATTTCCACCCTTACCGCCAATACGGTCATCTCCGGGGCCACCATAAATTTCATCATTACCGCCAATAGTACCACCAGGAGAACGACGGTTCGCATCCCCCCGCAGAACATCATCACCCTCGCCACCGTCGATCAGGTCATCACCCAAACCGCCAGCAACAGTATCCATATCAGCGCTACCTGTGAGAATTTCGCCAGCGTCACCGCCAACAAATTCACCACTACCGGAAATCATTTCCGCAGGAAGGGTAAGAAGGAGTTGACCGCCTCGGGCGTACTGTCCTTGATAATAAACAGTACCTTCTGCGTTAGTACCAACAACACTACCATCGGGGAGTTCGGTATCTCGAATTGTACCCGCTTGAACATCAAACAGATAACCGCCTGGGACTTCAATAATACCAGAAGACTCCCAACTGCCATAGGCACCAAATCGAGTTGGATCGATGAAAGCGGTACTATTTTCAAACAGGAAGTCTACCTGATCATCGCCGACAACGCCTTCATTTTCAGCAATATTGTAGGAAATAATACTACCGTAGCGGCCTTCAGCATTGAGAATATCTCCGCCAAAAGAAGTTTCGTCTTCTTGGATCAACACATTACCATTGCTGTCAACAGTCATGTTATCGTAGCTAACCCCGGTTTCCGGGCCACCTTCTAATAGGAATTCAAAGGTCGCTTCCCCAGTGGGATCTTCAGGA
Source organism: uncultured Lyngbya sp. (assembly GCA_964571155.1). Taxonomy (GTDB): domain Bacteria; phylum Cyanobacteriota; class Cyanobacteriia; order Cyanobacteriales; family Microcoleaceae; genus Capilliphycus. Next base: position 3,911 of record CAZNCM010000125.1, read on the forward strand.
TTTAGAATTAGACGGTGTAACTTACCGTAGGGGTTGTCGGCTTCTTCGGGCGTTTCTGCGTCTTCGGTCAAGGAACCATTTTTCTCCGGGCGTCCGGTAGTGACGAGGTAAAATGTTCCGGGGTTATTCGGATCTTCGTGAATATCTTCGGGACGACGGAAATTGGTTGAACGCAGTTGACCGTCTTCAATTTCGGCGACAATTTGATCACGAACTTGATCACCGATATCGGGATTATCAATAAATATTCCATCAACGCCAATTTCAATCAGTTGACGGGCTTCATCGGCTAAAGTTTGAGGGGTACCATCGGGGTTTAAGGTTAAGAAGTTTTCCTCAACCCGCAGCGTATAGGGGTGAACCTGCATTCCGGCATCATGCGCCCATTCTACCAACGGTAACACTTCCCCGGTCAGTTGGGAGGTGATTTGGGCAACACCATCCCCATCGCCATCAACGGCTTCTTCTAACGGTTCACGCAAGATGAAGCTATTTTTCCAGGGTCCCAAACCTTCTGCATAAGCTGAACCAATATAGTCAATAACTTCCGGATTTGCTAATTCGCCATAGTCGGTTTCTGCGGAAAATTCTATCGGGAAATCGGTATAAACTTCGGGGCTGGCGTTAGCATTTCCTTCGCCAAAGTTGTAAACAACATCGTAGGGATAAGAAAAGCTGCCTTCAGATTCGGTAAAGTCGCCTAAAAGCTGCACTAACGGCAGATCAATTCCCGCTTCCGGTAAGAATTTGTTTTGCAGTTCCAGCAGGTTTTCGATTTCAAACGACTGAATAAAAATCCGACTCGGATCGGTAAAATCGTTCTCAACCAGTGTATCAATCAGAATTTGCGAAGTATCAATATTGATAGGGGTTCCATCGAGGAATGTACCTTCTTTTTCAAAGAACGTCGGGTGTTTGGTTTCGGGATAAATCCCAATTTTCTTCCCGGTTTCGGCTTCAACTTCTTTGACTAAATCGATAACTTCTTCTAAAGTCGGAACTTCAAATAACCCATCAAATTCAGTATTCTCAGGACGAACACCGGGAATTCGTTCTTTTGCCCGTAGGGTTTTCAGTTCTTCTAAGGTAAAATCTTCGGTAAACCAACCGCTAATTTCAACCCCATCTACCATTTTTGTAGTAAAGCGATCGGCAAATTCAGGACGGTCTGCAACGTCGGTTGTTCCTGAGATTTCGTTTTCGTGACGGGCAACTAAAACCCCATCTTTTGTCGGAACCAGATCCGGTTCAATAAAATCTGCACCTTGTTCAATTGCCAGTTTATAGGATTCTAAGGTATGTTCGGGACGTTCGCCACTGGCGCCTCGATGTCCGATGACTAACGGGGGTTCGCCATCAAGAGTGTTGAACTCGGTATTAACCCAACTAGAGAGAACTTCGGGGCTACGGTTGAGGGTAACTAAGTCGGGAACGGATACCCATTCTGCGGTTAGTTCAACGTTTTCAGCCATATCTTCAAACCCAAAGATATTGCCCTCTGCATCTTTAACCCGCAAAACGTATAAACTGTCAGTTGTATCGTTGAAGCCGTTGGGATCTGCTTCGGTTTGATCGCCAACATACATATAAATTTCGCCGTCGTTTTCGTCTTCCATCGACAGCATCACAGTTTTGTCGGAGTTATCCGCCCGATACTCAGAAGCGGGGTAAACCTGTTCTTTAGAGAACAAACCAAACCCTTCAATGGGGGATGCTGTTCCATCGGGAGTGACAGCAACTGCGGCACCGGCGTCTACTTCTTCTGGGGCAAAATAGATCGGTATGCTTTCGCCATTTTCATCAACGAACCCTTGAGAGGCTAGATAACCTGAACAGAAGCGAGAGAAGTTATCATGGCCTGCGAAGTTGTAAACGTTACCGTCTGCGTCTTCGTAGTTTCCGGTTTCGGAGTTGAGACTGTAGGTGACGCCATCTACCTCAACGTCTTCGATCAGGTTTTTTCCACCGATCGCGTTCCAATTTTCATCAAATACATACAGGGAAACTCGCGCCCCGTTAACGATACCTTCTGCGTTGTCTGTAATTACACCACTACTCAACTCGTGGTTCATCCAGACATATTTGAAGCCGTCAATTTCGGTGTAGCCCAAACCGTCGGGTATTCCAACCATCGGGTAGGTTTCGCTGTCGCTGGTGGTAAATTCTCCAAATTCGCCTTCGAGGAGGGGGACTTCATCGCCGACAGTAACGAGGGGTTGAATGTCGTAGTGGGGGCCGTCGGGGCCATCGGGTACGTTAAAAACGTAGGCCGGTGAAGCTGTTTTTCCGTCTATTACAGACATTTTGTGTTCTCCAATGCAAAAATTTTAATTCAACTCTTGACCGAAAAGTTGTCAGGAAATAAAGATAATTTCACAAACTTTTCAGCGAATTTTAGTTTTGTTCTTTGGTCAAGTTCATGTTAAGTGTTGAAGGTTAAGAGATGACTATAATTTCATTAAATATCAACTAAAATTTATAAGAATTGAAAATTATTAAACAAAGGTATAGACAACAGAAATTATTGATAAATTATGATATGCTTTAGAGGGAATAGTTTATATTTTTAAACCCAAAAAATAGATTTGTAGTTGCGATGCGGCATCGTCTAAAATTTACGTTAACTTCTCAAAAACCTCTTTTAGTAAGGCTTTTGTACCATTCAACAGTTAGGATAAATTAACACTGAAGTGTAACTAAAAACTTGATTGTTAGTCTTTTACTCAGACGCAACTACGAACTGGGTTATGGGAAGAAAACCGGGGAATGATGAACAGTCCCCAGTTCTATTAAAAATAATTAAATCTCGGTAAAGATGGCGTCCGAATTTTCGATTAAAGCTATTGCGTCAACACGGTTTAAAACTGCAAGTGTTTCATCTCCGACAGAAATTAAAGCGTTATTTCCTTCAGCGGAAATTAATATCTGTTCAAAAGTCAAACCTTCCGCTAAACCAATGAAATCAATTCCAACTTCAAAATCAGTAATAGTATCGGTTCCTTCACCTGTTGCTAAAACAAAGGTATCAGAACCCGCACCACCCGAAAAGTCATCCCCTGTGAGGGTATCATTCCCCAAGCCACCACGCAAGAGGTCATCACCATCATCTCCCCAAATTTCATCATCATCAGCGCCGCCAAACAGTTGGTCATTTCCGCCTTTTCCGCCAATACGGTCATTTCCCAAACCGCCAAAAATCGTATCGTTACCGCCATTAATACTACCCGGAGAACGAGTATTTGCATCGCCCCGCAGGACATCATCCCCCAAGCTTCCGTAAATTTGGTCATCTCCGAGTCCACCCGCAACGGTATCATTTCCGTCACCCGCATTAAAGAGGTCATTTTCTGCGGTTCCCAGTAACGTTTCCGCGTCAAAAGTTCCGCCAATTAAACTAGAATTGGGATTTCGAGGATCATAACTGGTGGTATCAATAATTAAAGATTCGGGGAACGAATTCGCCACACTTTCCCAAGGAACAAACTTAAAATTGGTACTGTTATTTTCGAGTTCTTCTTCATCTTGAACCACAGATTGGGGGTCGTTGGCACCATCGTGAACGACAAACAATCCGTTAGGAAAAGCCTCACCCAAAGCAACATTTGTTAAGTCAAAACCATCGGTTTCATTAACTTGATCGATGTCGCCATTTCCCGCAATAATAAACTGACCGAGGAATTCGTTATTTCCCGAACGTTCAAACAAACCGTAAGTAGAATCACCTTGACTCGAAGCAATTAAATAACCATTCCCGTTGTCGCCGTAGTAAAGGGTTAAGCCTTCTAAATCAGGTACGAGAACGTCATCTTCGACGCTATAAATTACCTCAAAATTATCCCCCGCATCGGGTTCGGCTTGGAACTTGAGAATTCCCACTTCATTTTCCATCGCCAGATAAACAAAACCCAATTCTTGATCGACAACAATAGCCTCGGATTGAGAATCTTCTGGTTCGCCTGTAGGTACGGGTAATTCAAAAGTTCGGACGAGATTAGCATCGACTTCGCCCGAACCGTTATCTATCAATTCTAACTGGGCAAATTGGTTGCTGTCGGCTTGCGTTACAAAGGCGTAAGAAATGCCCGAAATCGGACTTTTATAAGTTGCCAAACCGTAGGCGGTTTGTTCCCCATCATCAACTCCGAAAATAGTTTCGAGAATGTTATCGGAAGTAACATCAACTAACTGTAACGTTTCGGGGTCAATTTTCCAAATTGCCAGGGTGTCGTTTTCGCGATCGCTGGCGACGGCTAAATCAACAGTTTCTTCGCCGATTTCAAAGTCATAAATCAGGTCAACATTATTGTAGCGAATTTCGCCAAAAGGTGCGGGTAAAATTTCTTCGACAATTTCCCCGTTTAAATCTAAGGTCGCCAAACCGCCATCTTTTAAGGTGACAATTACCAAACTTTGTTCGGGATTTTCGGGATTGATCCAAATCGCCGGGTCGTCCGAATCGCCGGTTAAAGCGGCTTCCGAATTGCCTTCTTGATCGACGGTATAAGGCGTTTCTAGAACGGGTTGGGCGGCGGGTAAACTGTCAAAATCTACGGCTAAAGCGATAAATTGGGTAACTTGAGTATCGCTAAAGTTGTTATCGCTAACTACAATTAAACTTTGGCGTCCGTCGGGGAGTTTCGGGCCGAACGCCATGCCTTCAATGTTATCGGGAGTTATGCCAAAATCCGCTTCAAAATCTATCAATAATTCTTTGGTAACTGGAGGGTCTATTTCAAAGGGAATTCCAACTTCTTCCCAAAATAAATTCTCTAAGTTCTGAACATCTAAAGCCCCTTGAGTTTGGACTTCGTACAAACGAATATTGTTGCCTTTTCCAACTGCAAAAGATCGTTCAAGGGCGAGAAGTGAACCGTTATTATCAATCGCAAGTAGTTCAACTAAACCATTATCTGCAAAAGCATCGGCTGGTTCAGGAATTTCTGGAATTGCATCAACTTCATAGACAAATTCTTGAACGGGTTGACCTGTTTCGAGGTTATATTTAATAATCCGAGATAGACTTTCTGTATCAATATCTGCGGCTGGACTATCTTGAAATAAAGCGTTTTCTGTGGCGGTGTAAAGATATTGGTTATTTGGGGAAAGGGTTAAACTTTCAAAGGCTAAATTGTTGCGAATTCCGCTTGTTTGGTCTGCGGTGGGTAGAAATTTTTCGGGGACGGGAAGTTCGGCTAAAAGTTCGCCAGAGAGATAGAATTCGTTAATAAAAGGATTTAGTAATTCGTTAGCATTGCCTTCGGAAGAAATAAATAAGGTGTTGTTTTCAGTGAGGGCAATTCCTTCGGGGTCTAAACTAAATTCGGGATAAGGTTCGCCGTTTTCATTTAACAGCGTTGTAACATCCTCAAAACTAATATCGCCTTCGTCTAAACTGCCATCATTTAAGTCAATTTCGAGGGTATAAAATCGGGCGGGATTATTTTGTGAACGGTCATCAGAAATGCTATAATAAACTTGGTTTTCCGTGTCGTAAACAATACCCGAAAGTCCGCCAACTTCCGTACTTTCAAAGGTTAAACCTGTGGGAAAGGTAACTTCGCCCAAAAATTCAACAGAAGAAACCGTGTTGCGGCTTAATGTTGTTTGGTTGGATAGCATAAAAAAACCCTGGTAGATAGTTTGTGGTTCGTTTTCTGTGGGAAGATTTTGACCTCTCCCCCAACCTCTCTCCACCTCTCCCTAACCCTCTCCTACGAGGAGAGGGGAAAGGTGTCCCTATGGGACTATTTATTAATCGAGAGGGGAAAGGTGTCCCTATGGGACTATTATTTAATGGAGAGGGTAGTAAAAAAATTGCTTTTTCCTTTTAGGGGGAGGTTGGTAGGGGTTAAAAAACTGGTAGCCTCCTCCTTTTAGGGGGAGGTTGGTGGGGGTCAGAAACGTTAGTTAAACCAAAGTAAAATCGGTTGAAGTTAAACTTGCAACGTCTACTTTTTCGAGAATTGCTAACGTTTCATCGCCGAAATTAATCAAGGTATTTCGTCCTTGAGTTTCCAACGTTAACTGTTCAAAACTCAAGCCAAAAGTTAAACCAATCACATCAATACCGACTTCAAAATCAGTAATGGTATCGGTTCCTTCTCCAACAGCTAAAACAAACGTATCGGCGCCCTGACCGCCCGAAAAATCATCGCCTGTTAATAAATCATTTCCTAAGCCTCCTCGCAGCAAGTCATCGCCATCATCGCCCCAAATATCATCATCTCCTTCATCCCCAAATAAGGCGTCATTTCCAGCTTTTCCGCCAATACGGTCATCGCCCAAACCGCCATTAATGGTGTCATTTCCGCCAATATTTCCGCCGGGAGAACGAGTGTTTAAATCACCTCTCAAAACATCATCGCCCTCGCCCCCGTCGATAATATCATCGCCCAACAAACCGGCAACCAAATCATCGCCAGCTTCCGCTAAAATCAGGTCATTATTATCAGTTCCGAGTAAGGTTTCATTACCCGAACTTCCGACAATTGCATCCGACCCAAAATCATAAACAGTCGTACTTCCGCTGACTTCATTTGCAACCACTAAAAGCGGGCGTCCGGTGGGGCTATCTTCTGCGGAAATAAACGTTAAACCTTCCGGCCCCAAATCTCCGGCGGTTCCCGCTTCGGGGTCGCCGCTAAAGTCTCGGTTATTAATATATTGAACAAATTCGGGATTTGCCGGGTCGGTAATATTGTAAACCATAATACCGCCAATTCGTTCCAATCCGGTGAAAGAATAGAGGTGTCCGTTGACTTCTCCGATGGCATTTCCTTCGGGTTCTGGGCCTCGGTTATCGCTGCGGTTATCGAAGTTATTTTCGGTGTTATCGGAGTTGAAAAATTCGGGGAATTGTTCGGCTGTAATTAATTCAAATTCACCGCCCGTATCCGAAACAATATTGCCGTTGCTATCAAAAATAGTCAAGGAACGTCCGCCAAAAGAGATGAGTTGGTCAAAGTCGCCATCGCCATCAATATCCCCATCAATTCCAGAAATATTCAGGCGACCCAGATTGTCCTCTTTTTGCAATTCTTCCGCATTCGGAAAGGCAACGGGGTCGAGAATAACATCTTCAACTCGAACGTTTTCTTCCCGTTCGTCGCCTTCATTTGCGGTAATATAATAGGTCTGACCGTCAACTTCAAAGGCTTTGATTTCATCGGGTTGATACAATCCCAAAGTCGGCCAGTTTTGCAGGTTAATTTCCCCATCTTCATCACTAGCATCGAGTTTGTTAAACCCGCTAAAATCAATAATTCCTAATACCGTTTGCGTCGGGTCGGGATTCACCGCAACCGAACCGTCAACGGGAATTTCTTCGGGTAATAAACCAAAGTCGTTATCGTTAATAACCGCCAAAGAACCGTTCGGCAAAAGTGCCAATCCTTCGGCTTTATCCCCGGCAACATAACCCAAAGAAGGCAAATTCAAAACTTTAGTTTTTGTAACCGCTTGTACGCCCAATTCAACCAAATCGTCTGCGGTTTTCCCTTCCAAAGCGTTCTCATCTGTGGCTTGGGAAAGTTCGGTTCCTAAGATATTTGTCGCCCCGGCTAGGTCAACTTCAAACACAAACTTTTCGGCCGTTGCATCGATGCCATCATCCCGTTCTATTACGAGAAATTTACCATTTCCTTTGTAAACGGCATCGCCAATTTTATCAACTCCCGGAGAACCTTCTAGGAAGTAAATATATTCGCCGGTTGACTCTCCCGAAGCGGGGTCAAATTCTAAAATTCTTAAAACTTGCGAACTGCGAGAACTGCTATCATTACCAACATCGGGATTATCAATCGGGCTTTGAATCCAAGCATAAAGTTTACCTTTATCGGTATCCAATGCCATCCCTTCAAAGCCGCGATTTGTACGACGTTGGGCATAAACGGGAGGTAAGGTTTCTGTTCCAAAAGTTCCCCCTTCAACCCCTGCGGCTTCGGCGGTTCCTTCGGGTATAAACCGATCAATTAATTCCCCATTTTCCTTGAAATGATAAATCGCCGGACGGTATTCGTCAGACATCCAAAATGTGCCGTCTGGGGCGACAACAATCGATTCCATATCGGCCCCAAAGGGATCATTTTCTAAGGGGTTCCCGAACAAATCAACGGGTTCTTCGTCTGTGTATGCGGTGCGAGGTTCTCCGGCTTGCAAGTTAGGAAGTCCGGTGATTGGAACCTGTTCTCCATCAACTTCCCGAGTCAAGAAAATTTGTTCATTAATGTTAATTTCGCCCGTCGATTGATCCAAACTAAAACGAATTAAACGGGCTTGATAGTCGGGTAATGGAAAGGGACGTTCGGGTAAACCATCGCCATCAACATCGGTGGGATCTCCGTTGGGACCGCGATCGGGAGTGACGATAAAATGTAAAGTATCGCCTTCTTGTTTTTCAAAGAATAAACCCGACATTCCCCCCAACAAAATCTCTTGTCCGGCGGGTGTTGTTCCCAGGATTTCTTCACTTAAATTCCATCGATATTGAGTAACTTCGGGTAAGCCTTGACTCCAATCTTTTAAACCCAAAGGTTGCAATTCTGTAACGGTTGCAGTATTCAAGTCAACAACGGCAACCGTGTTGTTTTCTTGTAGGGTAATATAGGCGGTTTGGCTATCAGGAGAAATGGCGATCGCTTCCGGTTCCAAATCTTCCGATGCCGTTTTACCTGCTAAAATACGGACGCCCCGACTACGAAGTTCTTCTTCTTGACCATTAAAAGCGGTAAAATCTGCGGTAGAAAGGGTTAAATTTTCGACACCATTGGAAATATCAATTACACTAATTGTTCCTTCGGCGTCGCCTTCTTCGCTGAGTTCTCCTTCGTTTGCGGTAACGACTTTTGTACCGTCGGGAGAAAAGGCAATAGAGTCGGGCAAAACCCCCACTTCAACAGAGTTTAAAACATTTCCTTCTGTATCAAAAAAAACGGCTTGACCCGGTTCAAGATTACTTTCGGATCGAACCGCTACCGCAACAATACCATTTTGAACGGCTACACCGGTGGGAGTGTTTCCAAAGTTTGAAATGTCGAGTTCACCAATTTTATTGGGGTTTGTGGGGTTAGAAATGTCGAGAATATCGATAACGTTGCTGGCATTATTAACCACAAATACGCGGTTTGTCTCGGGGTCAAAGGCGGGAATGGTCGCCCCTCCTTCGTCAAAAGTATTGGTTTCGTAAGTCCCTAAAATGGTGAGTTTATTGGTAGTCATAGGTTAAGGGAATGGATAAGATTCAGAAATGATTGATTGAGTGATATGGGTTCACTGTATTACGGTAAAAAATACCGCTTTTTACATTGTCAACGAATGAAATACTTTTTTCTAGACAATCAAAACGATAGCCCAACTTCTAGCTTCTAAGCTTTGTTGAGTTCTAGAAAACTTGAATGATAAATCTCTGCTAAAAATTAGGAGTATGACAGTAGATAAAAGGCGTTCTTTGTAACTACATCAAGAATTTAAGGGTTGAAGGTTAAAATGGGGTTATGTATACGGATGGGTTTGAGTCTTTTTACACAAGCTTTACATAAGTTTTACAGAACAGAGGTATTTTTAAAGGGCCAATTGAGTTAAATTGGACTGTTCTCAAAAGTTAGGGACGAGGTGCAGCAGGTCAGCGATTAAATCCGAAGAAAACTTGAAGAAATTTATCTTCAAACTTGAGAATTGTTTAGAAATAAATAATTATAAAAATATAAATTGATATTCATCATACCTGAAAAACCCGATTTCTCAAATAAACCGGGTTTTTTTACTAAGACAAATCCAAACAATATTAGAGATTAACTCCAATAATTTCGTTGCGACTGCTATCTCCAAGTTGAGGTTTTCTGCCGTCAATATGAGGAGAAATAGCAGTGGGTAATGTTGCCGGAGTTCCCCATTGAGTCGTT
>CAZNCM010000125.1:13819-14899 GCA_964571155.1 uncultured Lyngbya sp.
TTGAAGCAACCAATCTTGATGATCGCGTAAATCATCCAAACCCGTTCCTCGGTTAATAATCGCAAACCAAACCACACCCCGATCCCGAGTCGGAATGGCTCCAGCCAAAGCGCTCACATCAAATAAACTCCCTGTTTTCACCGCAGAATTTCGGGGAATATTGCGAAATTCAAGCGTACCAATATCCCGGCCAGAAACCGGAAATAAATCAGCAACGTTTAAATTTGTGCCCTCTAATTTTTGTTGTAGTGCGATAAACATTGACACCGCCGCTCTCGGAGAAATTTGATTTTCATGGCCCAATCCCGAACCATTAATAATTGAAATTTCTTCAACAGGAACCCCGGCAGCTAAGGCAGCTTTTTCGCGAACAACCGTTGCTCCCCCGACAGTTTGAGCCAACATTTCCGCCATCAAATTATTACTATAAATATTCATTTGTTTGATAATTTCTGCCAGGGGCAAAGACTGATGGCGAATCAGAGGAGTCGCTTGTACCGCCGTATACTGAGGTTGAACCGTACCGGCGATCGCCACAATCGGTCTAGGCGTTCCGGGGGGCATTCGTTGATCATATTGAGCGGCAGCTTCAGCCGGCCAAAGTCGAGAATCTAAAGCCTGTTTGAGAAACTCACCCGCTTTGATGGGGTTAGACTCATAATTCATTGAGAAATTTCCCCCAATCATTAAATTTCCCATCACCTGAGTAATCCCCATTTGGTTGAGGGTATTTCCCAATGCAAAACCTTCTTCCCAAACAAAAAACGGATCGCCACCACCAACAACAATTAAATCCCCCTGAACCACACCATTTTCTATCGGGCCAGTTGTGGCGATCAAGGTTTCAAATTGATAATCCGGTGTCCATTGTTGTAAAGCCGCCAAAGAAGTCGCAACTTTTGTAATAGAAGCTGCCGGAAGCGGGGTTGTCCCGACATTATTCGCCAAGGAAATCGGGCCTGCTTGAATCCACACTCCTTGTACTTGATCGGATAATCCCCGTGCAGCGAGTCGGTTAAGATATTGTTGAACCAGATCTGTGGCAATGGGGTCAGGTTGATCGAGTAAGATTAACTTAGA
>CAZNCM010000126.1:0-14873 GCA_964571155.1 uncultured Lyngbya sp.
GCGAATTTAGGGTAATATTTCCTTGAGTTCCCAGACGAGTTTCTGCTCTCAGACTAGCGTTATCAAGACGAATTGAATTCGCTTCAACGGTTAAATTACCCGCCTCTCCCGTTCCCGTCGAACTCACATTAACTTCTCCCTCGTTAGCAACGGTTAAGTTGGGCGTAAAAATGCTTAAATTTCCCGCATCTCCGGTTCCTTCTGCTAAGGTAAATAAACGACTGTTCTCTATATTTGAACCAATCGTATCCGTTCCCGTAATTTCTACAGAATCAGCAGCATTAACCGTTAACGTTCCGCTAGGGCCACGCTCATTACTGATAGCACCTTCTTCCACAAGAGAACCCGCTCCAATTTGTCCGCCATCTCGAATAATTAACCGATTAACATTTAAGTTCACATTACTTCCGCCACCCGTTCCAAAGTTATCAGCAGATATTCTCGCTCCATTCTCAACAATTAATTCTGGGGTATTTATTATGAGTTCTCCAGCATCAGCAGTTGTAATAAACGGTTGTCCTGACTCATCTAGAATTAAATTACCCTCGTTATCTCGGGGAGGCGGTTCAGCAGAAACAAAAATCCCACTTCTTTGGTCTTGCTGCGGTTCGGATACCAATGCTGTTCCGCTCAAGATAACAAAATCTGAAGCATTAACAGTCACATTTCCTCCCTGACCTTCATTTCTAGCAGTGCTGGATATCTGCGCTCCATCTAGTACAGAAAGTTGTCTAGTTTCGATAATTAAGTTTCCAGCATTACCTGTTGCTCCTGGCTCAACTTGAGCAAACAATCCACTTGAGCGTGTATCTTCTGGCGACCTGATTTGTCTACCCTGTAATACAACAGAATCAGAGGCTCTGATGATTAAATCTCCAGCTTGACCCGAACTAAAAGTAGAAGCTGATACTTGCGCTCCATTGCTAACTATTAACCTCTCAGTATTCAGAGAAATTGTTCCTCCTTGACCTGTACCTCCCTCGCCAACTTGAGCCACTAAACCTGTAGAACTTAGACCCTCTGTTCTTGTCTCTATCAGTTCTACTAAGTCGCTAGCATTTATTATTAAATCTGCACCTTGACCCTTGCTAGAAGTGACAACAGAAACTTGCGCTCCATCTCTAAGAATAAGCTGTTGAGTATTAATTGAGAGAGTTCTTCCTTCGCCTGTAGCCTCCCCTTCAACTTCTGCAAACAAACCACTCGGAAACGCACCATCTGTTGTGGTTCCTACTAATTCTACCGATTCGGTGGCATTAACTTCTAAATTGCCAGGTTGACCTTGAACTCGACCAATAGTTATGACAAACGCACCATTTTGGATAGTTAATTTTGCTGTTTCAATCGTTAAATTGCCTGCTGCACCCGTTCCTTGACTATAGGTAGCTAGTTCAGTTGCATCTCCACTCATCTCTAAAGACTCAGAAGCTTTGACAACTACATCTCCTCCTGGTTCTGCACCAAACGTATTGGAAACAACAACAGAATCACCCGTTAAAGTTACCCGCCTCCCCTGAATTTGAATTTCTCCCCCTCGTTCTATCTGACTGTCCTGCTCTCCACTCGTATCTACCAACGCTCCGTTAGACAAATGAATATCTTGAAAATTCTGTACACCGTCATAACTCAATGCAAATCCTTCGGGTACGGTTGTAAGGCTAACAAAGCTATTTCCTGCTACACTTCCTAACTCAACTCGTCCTCCTTCTACTACTAAAAATGCGCTTTCTAAATTAATCTCGCCTCCAACAAGAGCTACAGTCCGCCCAGGTTTAAGCAGACTCAGGGGAATAATGCCAAGGTTTTCACCTGTATTGTTAGTTTTAATCAGACTAGGTTGAGAACGATTAACAATAGAACCTGGATTTTCTCGAAACCATAAACCAACAGGAATATTTATCGTTAACAGGGGTGGACTATTGGGGTTAGTTGCTCTAAATTCTGTTCCGTTGGCAAAAACTACACTATCTGCACTCGTCGCAAAAAACGAACCTCCAATATCGAGAGAAGCATTTTCACCAAAAATAATCCCCGAAGGGTTAATCAGAAATAAATTCGCAACTCCATTAGCCCGCAGAACCCCATTTATCTCAGAAATTGAACCCCCAGTAACGCGAGAGAAAATATTCTGAACCTCAACAGCATTATTAAAAAAAGCGGTTTCCCCCGTCTGCACAGAAAACCGCTCAAAACTATGAAAAAGATTATTTCCGTTTCGGGTTCCCCCGTCTATCTGCATGACATTACCTTGGGGGGTGACAACGGAGTTTCGGGGAAGGGTGTTATCTGGAACAATTTGCGTCCTAGCAGGAGAGGAACCGAATAACCCACAGAGGATGCTCCCCTGCACGAACCCGATACCCAATGACCCAATCAATTTTTTTAACAGCATAGATAGCAGATTAGCTGATGGGATAGGAGCTATTCTAGGATATCGGTATTCTCCTGTCAATTTTTAGGGATTAATATCAGATTTATCAAGACACTTTCTTGATTCCCACGATATCAAGTAACAATCTATTTTAGTTTGCGCTTCAGTCCTAGACCAGCACCTAAAATGCTTATAGCAAGCAAGGAATTTATCGAACTAGACTCAGGAACTGATATACTCACAGTACGATTCTGCTGTTTTAATAAACGTTGTAGTAACAGTTCACCCTCATCATCTCTCTCGTTAAATAGGGTGAAAATATCTTCTAGAGAGTTAACTGGATCAAGATCAAGATCAAGATCAAGTTCTTGGAGAGTTTCCTCTAAAAAATCTAAAGAGATCTGAAAATCAAAGCTAAATATATTGATCGGAAAAACTTCTATATTTTTATTTGGAATCAAAAAACTATACTCAACTATTTCCCCTCTCTTTCTTGCTCTCAAATCCAAAAGATCAAATTTCCCAGACACTAGAAAAGAACCATTTTCTTCTGCTGCTGTATAAGATAAATCCCTAATCGCTTCTTCAAAAATACCCAGATTGGGGCTTAAATCACGCTTCACACAACGAAAACGAGTACAAAAAACTCTACTTGGACTACTATCAAGTATGGGTTCACCGTCTGGTGTTTCAGTAAATAAGCTAAATTTAAAATCAAGGTCAACTTCATTTATACTATTTCCAGACCATCTGCCGCCTCTTGCTTCTGCTGACTCAACAAAACTCCCAAACACAGCCCCAACCGTTAACGCTGTAACGGTCATTAACTTGATCAATTTCATTGGTATTTGCTCCTTGGTGATGTGAATAACTCTAAACTTTGCTCGACTTCGGAAAAATTGAACGATAAGTTCAATATTGAGTGAACTGTAGTTAACACTATTGATTGTAAAACCTACAGAGTGTTATAACTTTAAGGTGTGTACACTTTACTTACCTATTAGAAACAAGTCAACCTCCTTTACCCAATCTTTAAAATATAAATCAATGTTATTTACATAAAGGGGTGTTATGTAAAGTTGACTCCAGGGGAATAGTCTGTCGGTGTTGATTTCAGCCATTTTTTACCTCATCTAACTCTCTCAATCCTCTACATCCAATGGAATCACCAAAAACTTTTTGATGTTATTCCCCGCCAGTGTTTCCCGTAAATTTTCTATATTGCACCAACCGTAAACCGTTTTAGACTCAGCATGAATAATTCGTACAAATTGATCGGGTTCTAGATACTGAGTTGCGAGTTCAGCAGGTAGAATTGAGGGAGTTTTTTCAGACATAATAAACCTCAACAGGGAGAATATTTGTAATCAAACACTTCTCGGAATCGACTGAAAAAAAGATAAATATTAGTCAATCACCCAAAAGCCATTGTGTCGCCAATATTGCTCTTTCATGGCGAGTTGTAATTCCTCCTCAGCAATTAATCCTTGCATAACCATTAGTTGCCCTAATTTCTGAGAAGATGAAGACTGAAGCGTTAGAGTTTGTTCCAACTGAGAGAAGGAAATCAACTTTTTCCGCATCAAGATTTGTCCTAACTTCACTTAAGTTATTCCTCTTGGCAGCCCCCCAGCCCCCAAAATTGGGGGAGCATCGACTCAAAATTTCTGAGCTTTTCCACGCTGCTGACCCTGTTTGTAAACTTATGTTGATTTCGTCAGTGGTATCAATTCTGGGGGATGTTCTGGATTACTTTTTTATAAATCCGGTAAGATTGCTATAGTAAACTGTGTTCTATATATGTTTCTGAACTTATTGTACTTTTTTTCGGAAATTTGATTTTTTTATTGCCAAAAATATAGCGATCGCATAGATTCTGAGAAAAATGCGATCGCTTTTAGTATTGAGAAACCAGAAAGGATTAACCCATATCTGGAATTTGTGCGGGGCTTAACGTTCAATTACACAAAGATGAAGTTTTCAGAAGGAACAACATCTGTTGTATTTTCCACAAACGCGATTAAGTCATTTTGGTAGTAAATATCGATACCACTGCCGAAAGGAGTGAGTGAGTAGTCAGCTTCAACACCATGAACGACAAATTTATCTCCTTCAGCAAAATCGAAGTCGGTGATTGTCACAAAACCACTAAAACCATCTCCGTTATAGTAGGCTTCAACGGTATCACCTAAAACAAAAGTATCGCCCCCGGAACCTCCAGTCAAAACATCAAATTCTTCAGAACCGGAATTTAACTGAAATGGATTTGAACCTGTGAGGGTATCATTTCCACTGCCACCATCAAGAACATCATCTTCGGTACCCCCGATGAGTTCATCATCATCTTTACCCCCGTCAACAGTATCATATCCTGCACCACCGTCGAGATAGTCATTTCCATCTCGGCCACGAATTTGGTCATTTCCATCTTCACCGTAGACTAAATCATTTCCATCATCACCGCGAACCCGGTCATCTCCAGAACCCGCGTAAATATAGTCATCGCCATCACCGCCCCGAATGCGGTCGTCTCCACCTAAGCCATAGATGTCGTCATTTCCATCCTTAGCGCGAATTCGGTCTTCTCCTTCAGTTCCTACAAGATAGTCAGCGCTATTAGTTCCATCAATTCGATTAGACATTTTATCTTCCTCTCTGTTAGTTAATGGGTTGACAAAATGATGATCAAAATCATCACAACAGGTCTGATAATTAGCTTTTATCTGTTTGGGTTCATTTGTTGATTGAAACAAGTCATAGCAGCTTTCTATCTAAGGAGGGATTACCTCAACAGGTATAAACTGCTATGAGATTGCATCGACAATCAAGGTGAGGCTAACTACCAATTTGTGTTCTATCTATATTTCTGAACTGACTCCTCTTTTTTTCGGAAATCTGATATTTTTTTTGAGAATGATCTGTTTTTGATTCCTTCAATTGGTTTGGGTTCTATTCTGGGCAGAGAATCGAGTTGGGACACAAAAAGCGATCGCATTTTTTTAAGCATCTACGCGATCGCTATAGGTATAAATTACAAAATCAGCACTTAAAATCTTAATCAGACAAACAGAAAGGCATCACTCTCTAGACTTAAATTTGATGTCCCTTCTAGAATCGCGATCAGTTCATTCTCACCGTCAGTTTGAAGAAAAATAGCCGTCCCTGTCGGTAAATCTTCCGGTGTCGTAACTAGCTGATAGTTGGTGATATCTCCACTGAGTTGAATGAGATCTTCGTTAATATCAAAGTCAGTAATTAAAGCATAATCAGTTAAACCAAAATCAGCATTATTACCATTATCGTAGTAAGCTTGGGTCACATCTCCTAATACAAAAGTATCGATACCCGTTCCTCCTGTTAACGTATCAATTTCACCCAAACCTGGGTTGATAGCATTGGGGTCAAAACCCCGTAGAATATCATTACCGCGATCGCCATAAAGAATATCATTCCCCAAACCCCCGATGAGAACATCGTCGTCTTGACCTCCATATAATGTATCGGAATTATCCCCACCATTTATCCAGTCATTTCCTTGATTACCATTCATCCAGTCATTGTCTTCTTTTCCACTGAGAATATCGTTACCTTCCAAACCCATAAAGGTTTCATCTCCTTCACCTCCATTCCAGATATCATCTTCGTCAGTTCCCAGATTAGTTTGATCCTCAATATCATCAACTGAACTTTCGCTATCTTCGTCAGTCTCTTCGGAAATGCGATCATTTATTTCAGGTTCATCAGATGATTCAGTTGAGTCTTCAACGTCATCTCTATCATCATCAGATTCTTCTTCATCATCAGATTCTTCTTCGTCGGGTTCAGATTCATCTTTAGTCTGATTTTCTCTTTCCTCATCATCAGATTCTTCGTCATCGGGTTCATCTAGATTATCATCGGGATTTCTTTCAGAAATAGTTTCCTCCTTATCGTCTGATTGTTCCTCATCAGGTTCATCTAAGAATTCCTCTGGATTTCTTTTAGGAATAGTTTCCTCCTCATCATTAGATTGTTCGTCATCAGGTTCATCTAAAAATTCTTCTCGACTTCTGTTGTCAACAGTTTCTTCCTCATTAGAAGATTCTTCTTTGTCTTGTTCGGGTTCATCTTCAATCTCTACAATTAAATTGTCCTCTATATCCTCAGATTCATCAGCAGAAGTTTCATCAACCATTTCCGAATTCTCTTCAGTCTCTACGGGTTGATTCTCATCTTGAGTTTCCTGTTCTTCCTCAGATTCATCAGCAGAAGTTTCATCAACGGTTTCAGATTCATCCTCAGTCTCTACAACCGAATTTTCCTGTTCTTGATCAGAAATCACATCTTCAAGATTATCGGATTCATCCAAAGTTTCACTGAGAATAGCTTCAACTTCATCTAAGTTTTGGTTGTTGGTGCGGTCTGAAGAGTTTTGATTTAGCATTTTCTTTAAATTAATGTAGCGCGATTGATAAATTAGTCAAAAAAATCTGTAGAACTGCCAAACTTTGCACCCTAATTGTTCAGGTTGTCTGTTCAACAGTTGAATGGGTAAGCATTACCTAAAATTGATATAAATGCTAGAGTTAGTAATACTTACCCTACGATTAATGTTAGGCAAATATGAAGTCTTCTGAAGGAATCACATCTGTCGTATTCGATACCCAAGCAATCAAGTCATTTTGGTAGTAGATATCTATTCCTCCTCCAAACTCACTCGTTGTGTAGTCATCGAGGCTACCAAAGACTTGGAATTTATCGCCCTCTGCCCAATTAAAGTCTGTAATTTCGGCATAGCCACTGAAGCCATCGTTGTTGTAAAAAGCCTCGACAGAGTTACCTAGTACAAAGGTATCTGCGCCATCACCGCCAGTTAGAGTGTCATACTCGTATTGACCAGCATTATATTGGGGTTGTATACTGTTTTGGGGAGCTGTGAAATCATAAACTCCAATGAGGATATCATTATCAGTACCCCCATTTAAGTCATCGCTGCCACTACCTCCTTGCAGCATATCATCACCGCTACCTCCGTCGAGGTAGTCATTACCACCCTCATCCCAATGAGTCGATGCACCAACAGTATCATCACCGCTTTCTCCATACAAGTAATCATCGCCACCCATACCAAGGGTAATATCATTTCCAGACCAACCTTTTAAGGTGTCACTACCTTCATCACTACTAGAATTATCCCCATAGAGCTGATCATCTCCGGTATTTCCCCAAACAAAATCGTCACCTGCTTTAGCAAAGGCTACAAGGTCTTTATTCCCGAAATAGTTTTTGGAATCATTTCCAGAAGTTCCAGACCAATACTCAACAGCCATAATCTCTATCTCCTTCTACTCTTATCGAGTAGCTTTTAGTCTTCTATATAAGTTTCTGAAGTAGCTTCTCTTTTTTTCAGAAATTATTAAGTGCAGCTTCATAGAGAAATGGTATTAGAATAGAGTCAACAGAGGAAAAGCGATCGCATCAACGCTTGAGGAAAGTGCGACCGCATAGATTCATTCAAATATCAAGTTACAGACTTGCAATTTAAGCGATTCCGATCTCCAACTCAACTACTTCTGAGTTCCAACCACCTAAAGCGAAAGTTTGATCGTAAATATTGATGTCCCCATCAATCACAGAGAAACTTTCATCGACAACCGGGCCAAGATCAAATCCTGGTGAGAACGAAACAATATCTACGCCACCACTAACAGATAAGGCTTCCAAATCCAAATTAACGTCATAGCCTAAGGCTGTCGTATTGCTGAAGTCAGCGTCTGGATTAATCACAGCATCAATTTCTAAGCTATCACCCATTCCATCGGGAACGGTTAAGTTAACATCTTGTCCAACTACAAAATTAACTTGTTGACCATTTTCTAGTATTAATTGTCCGGTTAACTCATCTAAAGTTAAGCTGAAGGCTTGACTTGCATTGAAACTGGGTGCAAGTTCCACATCTAATACGTTGTATCCCCACTTATCATCAAATTGTGTTCTGTCTAAGTTTCTGAACTCGCTCCATTTTTTTTCGGAGATTCTATTTTTTATTCTCCTCAGAAGCTTTGTTCTATCTAGCTTTCTAAACTGGCTCGCATTTTTTTCGGAAATTCGATCTTTTTTTGAAATAATTTCTGTTTGCTGGAACTGAAAATTGGTTACAACACTCTCTAGATAAGCGTTAGAGACTATTCATAACACCTCAATGGACAACGAACTTGTCTAAAATTTTGTAACAAAACCCGAACCGTCCGAAAAAACGATCTCCAAAAGCAGAAACTATAGAAAGAGTCCTGAATAAGGGATGGGAAAATCTATGCACCAGGGGAAAAGTTCAATTGATTCTCAGCTCAACCAACTTGCAACAGACGCTCAACAGCACCCCAAAGGGAGCTACAAGCGCCGACGAACCTTGAATCTATTAATGGACAAAATTTTAAAGTCGGGTCGTTTAGCTCACCCGAAAAAAGGCTCGTTTCCTTTTCCAGCAAGTGTTTATGAGGATTTATACCATGAGGCTTTGAGTGCAATGATGATGGAAATTTGTCAAAATATTGATAAATACAATCCCCAACAAGATGTGATGGCTTGGTGCAATTGTATCTTAAATTATAGATTTATTGATTGTTTCAATCAATATGCCCGTCGGGGTCTAACTTATTTACCCAAAGGTGAAAAAAATGAAGAGGTTACTTCTTTACCCAATTTAGAAGACTTGGATAATTTTATCCCGGCTTCTGAACAACTTTCTCAATCTCAAGAACTTCAACACTTAATTGAAGAAAATCCCGATAATATCTTTACCAAAGAGTCTATTAAAGGACAGCCTCAAGCGACTTTTCAATTTTTGGCTTTGGCTAAAGTCTGGCAAGATCGCAAATGGAAAGAGATTTCAGCCGAATTAAATGTGCCTGTTTCTTCCTTATGTGAATTTTATAAAAAGCGGTTAAATGAATTTACACCGTATTTTCGAGAATATTTGCAAAATTAGCTAAACCAAGTCTATTGAGGTATTAAAAATGCAAACAAACAATCTTATGGAATCTTTAACATTTACTGTTCCTCTTTCGGTTAAAGCTCATCAAAAGGCGGATGAGTTTCGTCAAAAACAACTTGATACTAAACACGCTAAACAAGTTTATCTGAATACTTTGAGCGTGTATGCGGTGGAGTTTTATTTAAAATGTATGGGATTTCAACCGGATTGGAAATCGAGTGAGAGTTTCGATCCGATGATGCAAAAATTTAGCGATGTCGCCGATTTGAATGTGCAGCATTTGGGTAAGTTTGAGTGTCGTCCGGTTCTTCCTTGTCAACAAATTGTTTCTATTCCGCTTGAGTCTATGAATCACCGCAGAGGTTATTTTGCAGTACAACTAAATCAGGCTTTAACTGAAGCAAATATTTTAGGTTTTATCAAGCAAGTTTCTACTGAAGAAATTCCTTTAAATCAGTTAAAATCGCTGGACTTTTTTCTCAAATATGCCAGTATAATTGAAAATTCGGTTAAACTCAACCAATGGCTACAAAATACTTTCGAGGTAGGTTGGGAAACTCTGGAAACTTTATTTTCTTCTCCGAAACTAGCGTTTCGAGGTGAAAAAGCAGATTCTAGCGAGGTGGATGGGGAAACTTTAGAAAGTTTATTCTCTCAACCGGAAATGGCGTGGCGAAGTGGAAACATGACTTCCGATGTTCTAACACCTATAAATTCTGACTTGGGAGTTGAACGAATTAAAAAGTTCAATCTAGAACCAACGGGTGAACAGGTGGGGTTATTGGTTCGTTTGCAGCCGAGAACCGAGTTAGAAATGGGGATTGGAGTTGAGTTGTATCCGACTAATAATCAAGTTTATTTACCTCAAAATCTACAACTGCTTTTACTTGATGAAAATGGAGAAACTGTCATGCAAGCTGAAGCACGAAGCACGAAGAATATTCAATTAAAATTTAGTGGAGAGTCAGGAGAAATCTTTAGTGTTAAAGTTGCTTTAGGAGATTTGAGTATCATTGAAACGTTTGTGATCTAAAATTGAAGTTGGGGTGAGTAACCAATGATGGAACAGCAAGTTGTTCTCAAATTAGACGGAAATTTGGAAATAGGGGTAAAAGTAACCCTGGAAATTTGGTTGGAAAATGAACGAAAACTTGAAATTACAGGCGGTTTACCTCCCAATTCCGAACTGGCAACTTGCTTACAACATCATTGGAAAAATTATCGTTCAATTGGAGCGCCTTATCGCATAATAACTGAAGGTATTATTTATGATGGTAAAATCAATCCAGTTGATGCTTGTAAAGACTCAGCGAAAGAACTTCGCGATCGCTTTTTAGCATGGTTAGATGCTTCAGAGTTTAAAAAAATTGATCGAAAACTGCGAGATTGGTTCAGTCTTAATAAAGCGGTTCGAGTGTTAATTCGCACATCAAATTCCCAAATTCAAAAGCTTCCCTGGCATCTTTGGGATTGGGTGGAGTCTCGTCAGGCTGAAGTGGCTTTTAGTTCTTTAGAATATAGCAGTATTTCCTCTCCACCGATTAATCCTCAAGTCAGAATTTTAGCAATTCTGGGTCATAGTGAAGGGATAGATATTGAACAAGATCGCCGCTTACTGGAAAGTTTACCGAATGTCAATCTTGTTTTTTTAGTTGAACCCAAACGCCGAGAAATTAATAATCATCTCTGGGAAAAAACTTGGGATATTCTGTTTTTTGCCGGACATAGTGAAACCAAAGGTGAGGAAGGAAAAATTTATATTAATCCTCAAGATAGTTTAACCCTTGGTGAGCTTAAATATGGTTTAAAGCAAGCTGTTAAATCTGGATTAAAAATAGCAATTTTCAATTCCTGCGATGGATTAGGATTAGCGAAAAAACTGAGTGATTTGCATATTCACCGAATGATTGTTATGCGGGAAATTGTTCCAGATAACGTGGCGCAAAGCTTTTTAAATAATTTTCTAACTGCTTTTGCAACAACAGGAGAATCTTTTACGGTTGCAGTCCGAAAAGCACGGGAACGTTTGCATGATGATTTAGAAAAAGAACTTCCCTGTGCGAGTTGGCTTCCGGTGATTTTTCAGCATCCAACAGCGCGATCGCTAACTTGGGAAGAATTGTGTAAACCCCCTAAAATACCTCAACCTCCACTCCCAAAAACCCCGCGATCGCGATGCAATAATTGGAAAAAAATATTGACGATGAGTGTTATCATTACAAGCTTAGTTGTCGGAGTGCGATCGCTGGGAATTTTACAAACTTGGGAACTCAAAACTTTAGATGCGTTAATTCGATTACGACCCGATGAACCTCTCGATTCTCGCCTTTTAATTGTTACTATAACCGAAGAAGATATTCAGGCTCAAAATCCCGATGAATTACGAGGTTCTTTATCCGATACTGCGCTAAAACAGGTATTAGAAAAACTCAATCAATATCAACCGAGAGTGATTGGTTTGGATATTTACCGTCCTTTTCCCGTTCAACAAAATCAGCAAAAATTAGCAAATCTCTTAAAACAAGATGAAAAATTAATTGTTGTTTGTGAAGTAGGTGAGGGTGAAGATAATCCTTCTATTCCTCCTCCCGATGAAGTTCCACTTCAACAAATTGGGTTTAGTGATGTACCTATTGATCCAGATGGAATTATTCGACGTCAGCTTTTGGGAATGAGTCCAAACTCTAAATGTAATACAGAAAAATCCTTTAGTTATCAGGTTGCTTATCGTTATCTCAAAGCTGAAGGAGTTGAATTTAAACGCACTTCACCCCATACTTTTCAGATCGGTTCGGTTGAGTTTAAAAAGCTTGAACCTACAACGGGAGGTTATCATCAATTAGATGCAATGGGATATCAAATTATGCTGAATTATCGATCTTCCCAAGCTCCCGCTCAAACTGTTACATTAAGTGATATTCTCAGCGATCGCTTTGATCCGAGATGGATTCAAGATAGAATTGTTTTGATTGGTACAACGGCTCAGAGTATTGATGATGGTTTTCTAACGCCTTATAGTGCAGGATATTCACCGATTAAATATAGTCCGGGTGTCTTTGTTCAAGCTCAAATGATCAGTCAAATTCTCAGTGCAGTTCAAGATAATCGACCTTTGCTGTGGGTGTTACCTCAGTGGGGAGAAATACTCTTAATTTTAGGATGCGCTGTGATCGGAGAAATACTAATTGCTTTGTATTTTGATAAGCAAAAAAATCTAAGATTCTATCTGATTATTGGCAGCGTTGGTCTAGTTTTCATCAGTGGTATTGGATATATTGCCTTAATGCAAGGAATTTGGATACCGACTGTTCCGTTAGGATTTGCGTTAATATTACCCGGTGTAAAAAAAGCTGTTTTTCCCCATATTAAATAGTAAATTTATTAAATAAAAAATGACACCCACTCATTTACATTTCCCAACTCTACTGATTCTCCTAAGTTTGACAGGAAGAATTAATTATATGATTAATAATGTTTCACAAAGAAGCTCAGTTTTGATGCTTGCTGACAACAGCAGTCAAGAAGATGGCACTGATTTCAGGAGAACGGGTAATCCCAAAGATACTATAGGTGTAGCAAGTCGTTATAATTTTGATGGAGATGGTAGACCACAACCGGGTAATCGGAAAGGGGGAGCAAGTCGCGGAAATTGTCCTCCAATTCAGCCGTCTTTGACCGCATTAATACCCGGAATTAATATGGGTTTAACCACAGAAGAATATCCAACATTCTGGTTTTATATTCCTTACAATTCTACAGATATCCCTCAAGCTGAGTTGATGCTTTTAGATGAAAATCAACGTCCGGTTATTGAAAAAACGATTTCAGTTCAGCTATCAGGAACCCCAGGAATTATTGGTGTTACGTTACCTTCAACCGCAGAACCTTTAGAACTAGAACGGGAGTATCATTGGTTTTTTGAACTGATTTGTGATTCGGAAAACCCCTCAAATAATCCGAGAGTTGATGGCTGGATAAAGCGAGTCCAACCGAGTCAAGAACTGAACAGTCAGTTAGACAATAATCAAACAGAACAAAGTTATCTAATTTATGCAGAAAATGGGATTTGGTATGATGCTGTAACAAATATTATTCTTAAAATGCGCGTTAAACCTTCCGATTCGAGTTTAACAAATGACTGGTCTGACTTGCTTGAATCTGTAGAGTTACAAGAACTTGTTGATACTCCCATCACAGACTGTTGTTCACCACAATAGAGAACATCAATTTGATTTCTCTAGTCGGCGTTGCTGAATTAAGCTATGAACGGTAGGGAACTGGCACCTCCCCAAATCGCAGATAATGTATCAGTAAGCCGAGGGAATGTTCTAGCATTTCCCTCGATTTGTGTACATTCAGGAATTAGATGTCGCAATTTCAAGGCGGTGAACGGATGACACCAATATTTGATCCCGTTTTTGGCTGGATTTTTTGTGGTAGACTCCAGCCATGAACATACTTTCAGGATATTTTTGAGTTTTTTTTAAACTCAGTTTCTTCTAAGGGATTTTTTTTGATGCTAGAACGTCTAGGAGTTTTTAATTTGGCTTGAAGTCGATAGCGAACTTGATGATGTAATGTTTGATATTTTAGGGAAATTTGATAATTTTCTTCCCCCCATTTTTCAATTTATTTATAACTCTTAAATCCCGTTGTTTCCGGGTTCAATTTATGTTCTATTCCTCGGATTACTTCCGGGGGAATAACTCTAGGTCTACCCGGTCTCAACCGAATTTCTAAGAATTTTTTGAGTAATTTAATCTGGTTTTGGACTCCTTGGTATGGATTTGAAGATCGTTTCAAAAGTAAATGACAAGTTTCTGTTAAAACACACCAAGTTGTGATTAAAGGCTCGTCTGAATATTGCGCTAAACTGTCTTGTGCGCTTTGGTGATATTGGTCTCGAACGTTAAATAAAGCCACCCAAAATCCCGTGTCAACAATTATCATATTTAGAATCTAATTCTTCTTGTAGAGCAAATTTATAATGATTAGAAAGATCCGGTTCTGCACTGATACAACCAATTAATCCAGATTCTTTGAGAATGTCTAAGGTACTCAATTGATGATTGAGGGGTTGGTTAGAGTTAACCTCTGGTTTTTTAACGACAGAATAGCGTTTTTTTAATAAATCAATAAAATCAATCAGTAAGGCTTGTGCTTCTTCAGGTAATTCATTGATATCTTTCTGTATTTGTTCGATACTCAGCATAATCTTTTCCTCAGTACACAAAAGTCTCGATCATCGTTTGGTTCTATTATTCTACCGCTCTGGGGAGTAACAAGGTGATTCCCTACGAAACACTGAGGGATTTTCGCTATTGAGACACTAGCGATCGCCACCTACCTGCAATCTCAACTTTCCCCAGGTGGAAGATAGACCGACAGGAGGCAATCGGCTACCATAAAATTCTAATATCCAAACCGCTTAGTAGCATGCGAAGCACGTATCGCCCATACCAAATCTTACCCAACCCATCCAACCATGACTCTTTCCACTCCAACCCCAACGAGTATTGAACAACAGAC
>CAZNCM010000127.1:0-4955 GCA_964571155.1 uncultured Lyngbya sp.
ATGGAGAAGCTGTGGCGATTGGAATTT
This sequence comes from uncultured Lyngbya sp., assembly GCA_964571155.1. Lineage (GTDB taxonomy): Bacteria > Cyanobacteriota > Cyanobacteriia > Cyanobacteriales > Microcoleaceae > Capilliphycus. The sequence continues at coordinate 28 of CAZNCM010000127.1, forward strand.
GTCTTGATAGCACTTATTCTTATTTGTCAGGTTTGATTACCAAGCAAGAATTGAATGAAATTTTGAGCCTGTTTCAAGCATTAGGTTTTCGTCTTTATGATGCTGAACTTTCTTCTCACTTCACTGAACCTGAACATTCTCGTTCTCTGTTTCGAGGGTTAAGTGAATTTCAAGAACATTTGGGCGGAGAGTTAACTTTAATGCTGCTTGCAACGATTGGTCAAGGTTTAGAAGTTCACCAAGTTGATTTAGACAAATATCGTCTCGCTATTATGATGTTAAAGGAGGCTGATTTATAATGCAGCTTACTGAAAATAACGCTCACTTAACCTACTGTACAAATATTCATCCGGGTGAATCTTGGCTCGAAGTTTTTGATAACTTAAAACAATATATTCCGCCTTTAAAAACTCGCTTAAAGACTGAATATTTTGGGATTGGGTTAAGGCTTTCTCATCAAGCTACAACCCAACTTAAACCCTTAGAAATGAGTGAATTTAAGGCTTGGTTAGCCAAACATAATCTTTATGTTTTTACCCTGAATGGATTTCCCTATGGAGGGTTTCATAATCAGGTGGTGAAAGATCAAGTTTATGCACCTGATTGGACAACATCAGAGCGAACTAACTACACCAAAAAACTCGCCCATATCTTAGCCGAATTGTTACCGGAAGGGGTGAATGGGAGTATTTCAACGCTGCCTCTTTCTTATAAGCCTTGGTTTAACAGTTCATCTGATATAAATGAGGTGTTTAAACAAAGTACAATTAACCTGGTTGAAGTTGTTATTAAACTGGTTAATTTAAATCAGAAAACGGGTAAATTTATTCATATTGACCTCGAACCCGAACCCAATGGGTTAATTGAGAATTCCGCTGAAGTGATTCATTTTTTTGAGAACTGGCTGTTACCTGTTGGTGGAGAAAAACTCGCTAATACACTAGGTATTGATTTGAATACAGCCGAGAAACTTCTACGAGAACATATTCAAATCTGTTACGATACTTGCCATTTTTCTGTTGTTTATGAAAAGCCAGTTCAGGTATTTAAACAGTTTAAACAAGCCGGAATTTTAATTGGCAAAATTCAAATTAGTGCTGCGATTAAAAATCAACTTCCTCAAGATAAATCTGAACGCGATCACCTCGCTGAATATTTACAGAAATTTGTTGATTCTACTTATCTTCATCAAGTTGTTGCTGCTCATGCAGACGGTATTTTACAATCCTATATTGATTTACCCGAAGCACTTCAAGAGTTAAGAGAAACAACGGCTCAAGAATGGCGGACTCATTTTCACATTCCGATATTTAACAAAACTTACGGCGTTTTACAGTCTACCCAAGACGATATTTCAACGGTATTAGATTTGTTGAAAGATTATCCTTGTGAACATCTAGAGATCGAAACTTATACGTTTCAAGTTCTTCCTGAAAACCTCAAAACTGATTTACTCACTTCTATTCAAAGAGAGTATGAATGGGTACTTCAGCATTACCAAGATCATTCTAATCTCTATTCAAACCAACACCAGACTGTTTCTTCTGCTTCAAGTTAATCTCTTTTGAAAATTGTAGTTTTATTCTCAATTAATCCATGCAAAAAACAGTAGTTATTAATATTGTCGGTCTGACCTCTGCGTTGTTAAAAGCAATGCCAAACCTGTCGAAATGGGCGAAACAAGTTAATACCATTAAACCTGTATTACCTGCGGTGACTTGTTCGGCTCAGACAACCTATTTAACCGGAAAATGGCCGAGTGAACATGGTATTGTGGGTAATGGTTGGTATTTTCGGGATGAAAACGAAATTAAGTTTTGGCGACAGTCTAACCGTTTAGTCCAAGCTCCGAAAATTTGGGAGATGGCTAAAGAGATTAACCCCAATTGTACAACCGCAAATCTGTTTTGGTGGTACAATATGAATTCATCGGTAGACTATGGGATTACGCCTCGACCCATGTATCCGGCAGATGGTCGTAAAATTCCTGATATTTATACTCAACCCGGTGATTTGCGATCGCAAATTCAATCCGATTTAGGTCAATTTCCCCTGTTTAAATTTTGGGGGCCAGCAACTTCAATTGCTTCGAGTCAATGGATAGCAGATTCCGCAAAATGGGTTGATATTCGCCAAGATCCGACCCTAACTCTGATCTATCTTCCTCATCTTGATTATTGTCTGCAAAGTGTGGGAACAAAACCCGAAAAAATTCAAAAAGATTTACAAGCTATCGATCAAGTTTGTGCGGGTTTAATTGATTATTATACCGCCAAAAATTCTAATATTATTATCTTGTCAGAATATGGTATTACACCCGTTTCCCAACCCATTCATCTCAATCGGTTATTGAGAGAAAAGGGTTTATTATCTGTCCGAGAAGAATTGGGCTTAGAATTGCTTGATACGGGTGCTAGCGAAGCTTTTGTTGTCGCCGATCATCAAATTGCTCATATTTATGTGCGATCAAAAGACAATATTTCTAAAGTGCGATCAATCCTTGAAAATGTTGATGGTATTGACTACATTTTAGACAAGGAAGGTCAAAAAGAATTTCATCTTAATCATCGCCGATCCGGTGATTTAGTGGCGATCGCTCATCCTCATGCTTGGTTTACTTACTACTATTGGTTGGACGACAAACGCGCCCCAGATTTTGCTCGCACAGTTGATATTCACCGCAAACCAGGTTATGATCCTGTTGAGCTTTTTATTGACCCCAAAATTCCTTTTCCTAAAGTCAAAATTGCCTGGAAGTTGTTACGCAAGCAATTAGGTTTTCGTTATTTACTAGACGTTATTCCACTCGATGCTAACCTCGTGAAAGGTTCTCACGGTTGTATTCCACCGAATACCAGTGATCATCCTGTTTTTATCACTCAAAACGCAGAAGGTATAGAAGGAAAGTCTCTTTTACCGACAGAAGTTACTCAACTTATCCTCCAACAAATTTTTGCGGAACAAGCAGTAACTTTTGCGGAAAACAAAGAATTGGTTAATAACTAATCTGATTGGATATCAACTTTAACTTAATTTGCTTAAAAAGAGCGAATCTTGGGTTTTAGAGCTGTTCTGTTTCTCTCGATATTTCCAATCTTTTTTGATTGCAAAAAATACCTCAAGTCTGATAACGATACTGGTTCAATTTAAGTATTTATTTCAAAAATACAAACCTTAAATTGAGGAATACAGTCAATGAAACTGGAAAATATACTAACCCCATCAGTAACATTATTTTCTGTCATTTTTGGGGGAATTATTGCTCCTGCTCATGCGTTTAATTCAGTTGATTTAGATAAAGTATTAAACGGTGATGACTGTATGGGTTGTGATCTGAGTGAAGCAGAATTCACCGGAGTTGATCTCGCGAAAATAGACTTTGCTGGGGTTAACCTCAGTAATGCTAATTTTCTCGGAACTGACTTAATTGGATCTAATTTTTTGGGTGCAAATCTCACTGAAACTAACTTTATTGGGGTTAACCTCAGTGATGCTGATTTTCTGGGAACTGACTTAATTGGAGCTAATTTTCGGGGAGCAAACCTGAGCGAAACTAACTTTATTGGAGTGAATCTTAGTAATGCAAATTTTCTGGGAACTGACTTAATTGGAGCTAATTTTTTGGGTGCAAACCTCACTGAAACTAACTTTATTGGGGTTAACCTCAGTGATGCTAATTTTCTCGGAACTGACTTAATTGGAGGAAACTTCATCGGAGTTAACCTGAGCGAAACTAACTTTATTGGAGTTAACCTCAGTCAAGCCAACCTGACAGGAGTTAACCTGAGCGAAACTAACTTTATCGGAGTTAACCTCAGTCAAGCCAACCTCAAAGGAGTTAACCTAGATGGAGTTGATTTTGTAGGAGTCAACCTGACTGACACTTTACTGAATGGTGAAAAAATAGTTGATAAGTTTGTAAGTGTTCCTGAACCTTCATTCTTAGTTAGCTTTAGCCTGTTAGGAATAGGAACAGTCGGAACCCACATCAAAAAGAAACTTGGCTCTTGTAAAAAAAATTAAATCATCTATCTTAGGGAATAAAAACGCCAAAGATACAGAGAATACAAACAGAAAAAATCTCTGTATCTTTCTTTATGCAGGGATTTAATAGAAAATTCTAACTTCATCAGCCTCAGTACGGAAGCCAGAGTTAATAGACTGCTAAAAATCTGTGAGATATTCAAAAGAATATTCATAGCAAATATTAGTTAATCTTTTTAATCTATATGCAGAGCGGGTAGTAATACGTTTTGAAAACGTTCGCTTTCCCGTGAAAAAAACCTTGCACTTTAATAGCGTAATTATTGGGTAAGAAACCCAATGTGTTAGTCTGCGCTGAAAAATTGTCGCAGTAAAAATTCAAGCTTTTTATCCCATCTGTAAAACAACGTAGAGAGATCCCATGGCAACATCCGAAAATACATCAACTGAAGATCTAAATATGTCAAATCAAACTGAAGGTGGAATGGGTTTTGGTGATCCACTTGCCCCCGCAGAAGGCTACGAGTACGACTTCAGCAGCGATTCAGAGACTCCTCAGACCCCGTTTGATCCATTAATTGGGGTTGGGGATATTGATGATCTTGGTGACATCTTTGGAGATCTAGATCCAGAAGATAACCCCTTCGGTGGTAATCCTACAGAGGGCGGTGGTAATCCCTTCGGTGGCGGTAACTCAGAAGGTGGAATGGACGACATGGACGAAGATTCCGAAGCACCCGTTGACTCTGATGATGATGCCCCCATGCCTGTTGAACCCGATGGCGGAATCGGAGACGGCGCAGGCCCGATTGGGAATGGTAATCCCTTCGGTGGCGGTAACTCAGAAGGTGGAATGGGCGGTGGTAATCCCTTCGGTGGTGGTAACATCGATACTGGCGAAGATAACGAAAATTTAGGCAGTGGTAACTCCGCGTTTGGAGATG
>CAZNCM010000127.1:4965-10083 GCA_964571155.1 uncultured Lyngbya sp.
TTCGGCAGCAACAACCAAACAGAAGGCAATGGAAACCGTTCTTTTGGTGAAGATGCAGAAGGTTTTAATGAAATTTTTGAAGGTCGAGAAAATCCCTTAGAAGCCGATTCAGACGGAAGTAATCTACCGATAGATTTAGGAGAAATCGGGGGCAACAATCCTGTCTTTGCGGGTGGTGGTACGCCTGCACCCGAGGGTGGCGCACCTGTTGATCTCGAAGATTTGGAAGAAAGTAGCGACAACCAAACTGAGGGTAACGGCAACTGGAATTTCGGTAGTAGCAATCAAACCGATGGCAACGGCAACTGGAATTTCGGCAGCGACAGCACCATTGAAGGTAACGGCAACTGGAATCTCGGCGATAATAACGATATTACAGGCAGTGGCAACCGTCCTAGCGGTACTGACAATACGATTAATGGCAACGGCAATCAACCAACGGGAAGTGGTAACACAATTTCAGGCAACCGAGTCAACATCTCTGAAGATAACCTAGACATCTACGGTAATGGCGATCGCTTCTTCCAAACCGATAGCGATGGCAATATTACCCTTGTTAGTGATGAGTCCGCTAGCGATCTCAATTTCTCTTACGATTTTAGCGGTGTAGAGGGTAGTGACTCCGAGGAGACTAACACTGCTGATATAGATTTTAGTCGTATATTGGATCAGTTTTCGACAGAGAGTGACTCTATCCCTGTGACGGAGACATTGAGTGCTGAAGATGAACTCGATATCGAACCGTCTTCTACAGAAGATATGACTGAAGGTTCCTCAGAATCAACCCCAGATATGTCCACAATGGATGAACAAGCTGACGCTGAGAGTGATATGGGTGAGGATGACTCCGCCCTCGAAGAACAACTCCGAAACAGTCCTTTTGGTCGTTTATTAGATATTGAAGGCGTCGATGGCGCTGAAGATATTTTTGGTAACGTCGGTGGTGGCGCTGGTGGCGGCAATTCCTTCGGTGGCGGTGGTGTTGGTAACGGCAACCCCTTTGCAAATTGGGACCCCTTGACTGACGGTAATCCTTTTATTGAAGGAGATGAACCGAGTACAGGCAGTGGTTCTAGTGGTAGCAATCCGTTTGGACAAGGTATGAATACTGGCGGTAATCCTTTTATTGAAGGAGATGAACCGAGTACAGGCAGTGGTTCTAGTGGTAGCAATCCGTTTGGACAAGAGATGAATACTGAGGAAACGATGTCTCCTGAAACCGACAGTATTACAGGTGAGATTGTTTCTATTGACGATTTCGTTGATTCTATGGAAGGTAGTATTGACGATTTCGTTGATTTTGCAACAGAAGATGTTGATCAGCCCAGTGTAATTGCAGTTATCGATGAGCAGTATATTCTGCAAAATGGCGAGGGAAGTGGGTACATTAGTTTAGATGAAGTTTTGGGTAGCGATGACCTGCAAATCTTCAGTGATAACTCTATGATGGATGCAGATTTATTTTGAGAACTTTAATGTTTTCTGAGGCGATCGCACGCCCATAGTCTTCTGATGTTAGTTGGGTAAAAAATCCCCTTTTCAAAGGAAAGAGTTGATGTGGCAAAAGAGGGAAGTGAATTGATATTTTTAACCTCTCTTTTGTCACTTGAAATAAATTTAACAAATATTCGTTATTTTAGCTTACAAGAATTCAAAGTTAAAGCCAACAAAAAAATTAACAGTTATTCTATTCAGTCTGTAAGAGTTGTAAGGTAGAAGGTGCAGAGGAAGGAGGATTCCAAATATGAGAGTCAATCGAGTTAAATATTTCTTGTAATTGCTTTTGCTCGGGAGTTTTTTGTATGACTTGATGTTGGATCAGTCTTTCATCGACAATAGAAATAACTAGCCTTTTTAATTGTTCAATGCTGAGATTGGATAGAGGTTGTGGTAACATGATCTTTATCCTGTACGATTATTATCATTATAGTCTAATAATATTCATGGCGATCGCGTTAATTAACCTGTAGGTTGGGTTGAATGCAGTGAAACCCAACATTTTTAAACTCAAAACCAATTCAGATTGATCCTGATAAACTGCTTCCAATCATAGCATTATATTAGAATTGCTAATTAGATCTAGGAAGATCTCGCAATTTCTTCTTAGAAAGCATATCAACTAAAGATGCTGGATCAATTTTAGCGTCTTTATATGCTTGCATAGCACGTCTGCGCCAATCTAGGTTAGCTTCTCCTGGAAAAGTTGTTCTTAGCTGTCTAACCTTAGAAGTCGCCTTCTCTACCCACTTCCTAAATTCTGTTATATTCCAGTAACATACCTCTTTCGTAAAAATTACAGCACTCTCTTCAATTTTTGTACAGGGTGTAACCATAACAGTAATAATTTCTGCTTGTTTAGAAAGCGTAAGATTTTTATTACTGTTAATCCAATCAGGATGACTTTCTGCTTGTCTAACTTTATTAGCCCCAATAACAGTTGTAAGATTTGCCCCAGAGTTATCTTCAAACACAATACATAAATCTTCGCTAGCAATCCACCAAGTATCCGGAGTTGAATCCCCTTTAGACCTACCAGTTTCATAGCCCAATAATTGACCAAGATTTTCATGGGCTATCTCAAAATGCTTCGTGTTTTTTTCTCCATCTTTATTAAGATCTTCAAGAATATTTTTGACCTCGGCTTCAAATTTTCGATCATTAGCTGTGCCTAGTTCCTTTAATTGATTAGCTAAACCTTCAATCACTTGCGTTAATCTTGTATCTATATTGGGTTGAGAATCTTCATCGTCGTCAAGTGATAATCGAGAAAGCTCAGAGAACCAAGGAACTTCAGAAGCAACTTTAGCGGCTCGTTTAAAGTTATCCCTTGCTATGCTTTCCATAGAAGCTATTCCCTGTTTTGCACCTAGCCAAGCTGCACTGCCTGTGAGGTAATACCAAAATGCTCTATATCCTTCTACATCATCCCCCTCAAGATGATTTAAAACTTTTCGACACTCATCAATTGTAGCTTCAAAGTTGTTATTCCAAAGAGCATACTGATATTTCACTTCATGAGAAACAGCTTCCTTTAACTTATCAAAAGCAGGTAGTTTTTCTCTATGTAAACTATCTCTTTTTGAAATAATATATTGATCTTGAGCGTTCCATTCCTCTTTATGTTCAAAAAATATTTTCAAAATATCTAGAAAATTATTTTCATCAGTTTCTTTAGATTCCTCAAGACCAAATACAAGTTCAGCTTGAAACTCTGGGTGTAAGAATTTTCTGTTATCTCTATCTTGCAAAATCTTAGATAACTCATCACCCAAAATTATCACTGCTGCGTAGTCAGTTGCAGATCTTGTACATCTTCCGACAGCTTGTATAATTCGAGTTATGATTCTATCTTTCAGAAGAACACCGGCTGCCAATCTGGTTACGATAAATTTCTCTTGCAAATTCGTAGCTTTCTGTAAACTATTAATGATTAGAAGACGACATTCATCTCCTGGTAAATCTATACCATCATATCGATTAGCAACCACAGCAACTGCGTTCTCTGTTGAAATGAAATCCTGCTTTGATTTTTCAATTTCTGAAGCATTAAATATTTTATATTTCGTTACGTCTGAAATTGATTTGCTTAATTCACTTTCTGTAGTTTTATCTGGAGTCAAAACAAGTGAACGATTTGTAGATTGAATCATCTTACAGATCAAATCTAAGGAATCATCGCGATCCAGTGAACTTTCTGGAAATACGAAAAATCTTCTACCAATACCTTGTTGATCCCATCCATCAGGAATCATCAAACGTTCTATATTTTCTACACCAGTCAGACGCTCTAATTCTCCCCCTTCTCCTAAAGTTGCGGACATATAAAGACGTTGTTTTGCTTGAGAAAATGGTTTGTGTGTCCTTGTCGGGGGTATAAGCGGTCTAAATAAAATTGCGTTATAACTAATGTATATATGACAAGAATGTAAATGATCGCGAATGACAGACCAAGGGTATTTCAAATCAGAATCTTTGACTTGCTCATCTAATAAAGAGATGAGCTTTGGGAATAGCTCATATTTACAAAGTAGAGGTGTTGGAATTTTTTCGATCCACTGTGAGTCTGAATTATCTGATGACGAAGAAATTAATCGTAAATAATGAGCGTTAGGCAAAGCTGGCTTAAAGTAATCAATTAGTGGTTTAAATATTTCCCAGTTATTCTTGCGATCAATTAAAAGAGACCAATATTTTGCAATGTAATTTTCAGCAGCGTGAGCATCATCAAGAATGATCACATTTGCATTGTCAAAAAATGAGTTTGTATTAAATAAGCCACTGTAAGTTGTTACGGCAATAGTTTCTGCATTGCAATATTCTGCTTTTTTAGTTGGATTATATTCAGCTTGCTTGCCAGTAAAAAGGTTAGCTTTAATCCCATACTTATTGATTGAATTTTCAACAACTTGATGAGCGAGTTGCTTAGTTGGACAAAGATATACAACTTTTTCTCCGAAGTGTTTTAATCGCCATTCTCCAATCCAAAGACCAACAAACGTCTTACCGCTGCCAGTTGGTAGCTGTAAAGCAATATCTGAGTGTTTGTCAGCATCCTTATAATTATTGTAGTATTCCCGAACAATATCTGCCTGATGAGCTAATGGCCCTTCAATTTTACGGTTTCTGTAGTCTCGATAAAGTGTTTCTGGAGTTTCTGTAGAAAGATTTGACTGATGTTTTTTCTTAAATGGCATTTTTGGAATCCTTTGTTTGCACTACGATTATCTAAATAAACATCATTTGAAATCGAAAGGTGGGCAAACGCCCACCCAACAATCTTAGCTTAACGCACCCGCAGGAATACCAAGAATCTCGTCAATTTTTGGCATCTGTTCAACCGGAATAACGCGCCCTTCATCTTCAAAACCTTCAATTTCATTGAAGTTGAGATAACGGTATAAATCCGCTGCAAACGGGTCGAGTTTCTTCGTAATAATCTCCTTGTATTCCTCAACCGTTGGAATGCGTCCTAACAACGCACAAACCGCAGATAATTCCGCCGAACCCAAATAAACTCGCGCATCTTTACCCATGCGGTTGTTGAAATTTCGGGTCGAAGTAGACATCACCGTAGCGCCATCTTCAACTCTTGCTTGGTTCCCCATACACAGCGAACAT
>CAZNCM010000127.1:10163-10391 GCA_964571155.1 uncultured Lyngbya sp.
ACATCCGGGCATTTCCGTTCTTGCACCCGAGGCGGCAAAAACACCGTAAACCCCCTCATTTCTTAACTGTTGTTCGTCCATGCGTGTTGGAGGGCAAACCCACAGGCGAACCTTCACTTTTTCCCCTTCCAACACCTTCGCCGCAGCCCGATAATGGCCGATATTCGTCATACAAGAACCGATGAACACCTCATCAATTTTATCCCCCGCACATTCGGACATTAACTT
>CAZNCM010000127.1:10503-14818 GCA_964571155.1 uncultured Lyngbya sp.
ATTTTCGCAATCCGACGCGCCAACGTTTTACTATCCTGATATCCGCGTGCAATCATATTCGTCATCAACGCAATATTTGAACGCAAATATTCGGAAATCGTCTCAACGCCCAACTTAATAGTACAACCCGCACAGGAACGTTCGGCGGTGGCGTCGGTTAATTCAAAAGCCTGTTCAACTTTTAAATCCGGCAACCCTTCCATCTCCATAATTCGACCGTTGAACACATTTTGTTTGTTCTCTTTTCCAACGGTTAACTTACCCTGTTGCATCGCCACCCAAGGAATAGCATTGACAATATCCCGCAGCGTTACACCGGGTTGTAATTCGCCCGAAAACTTCACTAAAACCGATTCCGGCATATCCAACGGCATCACGCCCAAAGCCGCAGCAAACGCCACCAAACCTGAACCTGCGGGGAAAGAAATTCCTAAGGGAAAACGGGTGTGAGAATCGCCCCCCGTTCCCACAGTATCCGGTAACAACATCCGGTTTAACCAAGAGTGAATAATTCCATCGCCGGGACGCAATGCAACCCCTCCCCGTGTTGCGAAGAAATCGGGTAATAGTTTGTGAGTTTTGATGTCAACCGGTTTCGGATAAGCCGCAGTGTGACAGAAACTTTGCATCACTAAATCGGCAGAAAAACCCAAACAGGCGAGTTCTTTTAACTCATCTCTCGTCATCGGTCCGGTGGTATCTTGAGAACCCACAGTTGTCATCATCGGTTCGCAGGAAGTTCCCGGACGAACACCCGGTAAACCGCAAGCTTTTCCAACCATTTTTTGAGCGAGAGTAAAGCCTTTTCCGCTATCTTCCGGCATCGTTGGACGGGTGAATAAAGTTGAGGGTTGATAACCCAAAGCTTCGCGAGTTTTATCGGTTAAACTGCGTCCAATTAATAGGGGAATTCGTCCGCCGGCACGAACTTCATCTAAAATGGTTTCGGGCTTTAACGTAAAGGTGGAAATAACTTCTCCTGCTTCGTTGGTAATTTCGCCTTTGTAGGGATGAATGGTAATCACATCTCCGGTATTCAGAGAAGTGACATCGCATTCTATCGGTAACGCCCCGGAATCTTCGGCGGTATTAAAGAAAATTGGGGCAATTTTTCCGCCCAAAATGTAACCGCCCGCCCGTTTATTCGGAACAAAAGGAATATCATCGCCGATGTGCCACAACAGCGAATTAATTGCCGATTTCCGAGACGAACCCGTTCCCACAACATCGCCAACATAAGCGACAGGATGACCTTTTTGTTTGAGTTCCGCAATAGTTTTAATTCCTTCCGGCATACTCGACTCTAACATCACCAAAGCGTGGAGGGGAATGTCGGGGCGGGTGGTGGCGTGGGGGGCGGGGGATAAGTCGTCGGTGTTGGTTTCGCCCGGAACTTTGAAAACGGTGACGGTGATGCTTTCGGGAACTTTCTCACGACGAATAAACCAGTCACCTTCCGCCCAGGCGTCGATCACCTGTTTGGCGTAGGGATTGACTTCTGAAAGGGCGAGAACATCGTTAAAGGTGTCAAAAGCCAGGGTGATTTTGCTGAGGGCGGTGGCGGCTTCACTGGCTACGTTAGAATCGGGGGATTTGAGGAAACTAACCAGCGATTGCACATTATAACCCCCGATCATGGTTCCTAACAGGTCGATCGCCCCCTGATGGGATAATAAAGGACAGTCAATTTCTCCCTTGGCGACGGCGGTTAAAAATCCCGCTTTGACGTAGGCGGCTTCATCGACTCCGGGGGGAATGCGATCGCGCAGCAACTCCATCAAGAATTCTTTCTCCTCGTCTGGGGGGTTTTTCAGGAGTTCGCAGAGTTCGGAGGTTTGTTGGGCGTTGAGGGGTAACGGAGGTATCCCCAAAGCTTCGCGATCGGCGGCGTGTTGGCGATAGGCTTCTAACATAGTTGATGTTCTCCTAGTTTATTTTACAGCTTCTGGCTATGTTGGTTAGTTTATCGTTATTTAAGGGCTATGAGTGTTATCGAATAACGATTTTGTACAATTCCCATGACTGAGTAATTAAGAATTAAAAGTGACATTTTTCCCGCTGGGTTATTATAATACGATCACGGATTCAACAATATTATGGCTCAATCAATAAAAGTCTCTGCTTTTAAATTAACACAAAATAATCTCTCGATGTTGGTGTTTATTGCGCCAGCTAAGACGATCTATGAACGGTTTGATGTTTCTCGGAGAATCGAAGACAAAGTATTAGGATACCAAAGATCATTTTCAAATCCTAGAATTAAACAAATTAAAAATTATATTAACCAAGAACAAGGAGTAATCCCCAACTCAATTCTAGTCAACCTTGATGAAGGAAAGTATTCTTATTCAGAAGAAGATCAGCAACTGAGTTTAGAGGAGACTGATTCTTTGGGATTAATTATCGATGGTCAACATCGGGTTAAAGGTTGCTATGAAGCTAATCCAGAGTTTCAGTTAACGGTCGTTGCTACTCTAAGTTTATCTGTTAAGGAACAAGCGAGAATTTTTATTAAAATTAATAAAACTCAAAAGGGAGTTCCAGCATCTCTGTATTTGGATTTGATGAATTTATTAGAAGGAGATATTGATAATTTTGATCAAGAAGGTATTTCCGCAGAAAGACGAGCCACAGAAATCGCGATTCGATTAAATGAAGCGGATGAAAGTCCTTTGTATCAGCTTATTAGACGCACAGGAGATGCAGGTTTTGGAATCTCTTTAAGCGAATTTGTCAATCAAATGAAAGATTATGTAGAACCGAAAACGGGAAAATTAGCCAATTATGGTTTTGAACAACAGTATAAAGTTTTTGAGATTTATTTCCGTTCTATTAAAGCCGTTTTTTTGGAACAATGGGAAGATCCCAAATCTTATATTTTGAAAACGGTTGCTTTTGGGGGATTGATGAAAGCATTTTATGAGGTTTTTAACTTAGTGATTCAAAAATATCATGTCTTCAATACTGACAATACGATTAAAATTCTTGAACTGATTAAAGATTTCAAATTTGATAAAAAAAGTTTGCCCAGTGGTGGTGGTTTTAGGGCGCAGGAAAAAGTGGGTGATATTATCGTCAGTCAATTAAAAGATGCTATTCGAGAATCTCAATCTTTTACGGCGATGATTGGAGATTAGACTGTGACATTAACCTTTGAAGAAATTGCGATCGCGTTTAGAAATTGTAATGGCGATGCCAAGTTTTCATTTAAAGAATATTTACAAGGTTTGTACAAATCAAAGCAAGATTATGAACAAGGATTTTTAGTTTTAGATGCTAATAATTACATATTAACAGATATCGAAAAACTATTGTCTAAAGGAATTTTAAATATCTGTTCAACGGATTATTTAATCAAAAAAGGATACTTTAGTTGGGGATTTGTGACCTCATATTATGCTAATTTTTTCTTACTTCAAGGTTTAAATAGAACACAACTCAATTTTACAACTTGGGTCGAACGTTCAGTAGATTGCATCTCACAAAATTATCAAGAAAAAACAATAAAAATTCAAGCTATCGCTCGTTCAACCGATGAACATCAAAAACAATTTCAACGATTTTTTGAAAATTTCAAAGACTTTAAAAACAGGACAGGAATTGACCGATACTGGAATTTAGGAATTTGCAACTTTGAATTAGGAGATGAGCCTAAAATTAGAAATAAAATTAACTATGAAATCACTCAAGAGGGCTTTTATGAGTTAGAATTAAGTGATTCAGAGTTTCAGAGAATTATTCAAGATAACTTAGGTTCTCCATTTACCCAACCCCGAGAACAGTCCAGAATAACGAATTATTCTCGCAGAAACTTAAAATTAGCGATCGCCAGATTAAGGATGTTAAGCTATATATTAAATGTGATCGCCATTAGAAACTTAGAATATCAAAGTTACTATCAAAGAAACATGAGAAACAGATTGAAAACAGTTCAAGACAGGTATCCAGATGTCAGTGAATGGATTCAGGAACATTTTCAATATTGGTTAACCTTTGATCCCGAACTGGTTGATAAAGATGAAATTTAGAGGACGAATGTGAACCCTTTGAAGGAAGATTATTGTCCGAGGATTTATTAAGTTAATTCACGGAAAGTAAAATATTAGAATAATGGTTCAAACTTATCCAATTTCTAAAACGATTACAAGTTTCGCCGATCTCAAAGAACGATTTAACTTGTTTCCCACAGATAACGATCAATTTTTTACAGAATGGCAACAAGATCTTCCCGAACTAACGCCCGAAGAACGAGAGACTTTAGACTGAAGTTCCCCCCTGTAAAAATACTCAAAAGTATCTAAAATAGTTTTCAGAT
>CAZNCM010000128.1:0-14313 GCA_964571155.1 uncultured Lyngbya sp.
TCTGGTGTTGGATAGAGTCGAACCTTAACCGCTTTGTGTAGCATCTCAATACCGCATTACTTCATTATACATAAAACAGTAACAATATCAAGAAGACTTGGAAAACTACGTCCCTCCGTTTTCCCCGACTTTCATCCCACCACCAATCTGAGTACAGATCTGGTGGGGGACTTCCCGTCGGCTTAGTTAACGAATTTAACGCTTAAGCTAGAACGAGAATGATCAATACCTGTTTTCTCTCAAAATGAGAGTCCAGAAAATACTTCATCCGCCTCCCATTACCCCCGAACGATCTATAGTGACTCGCGGACACACTCACTCAATAACGGGCTGATTTATCTAGTTTCTCAAGAATTCTAAGTTTTGTGGGATGAGTTGGGAACATTTAATGCACAAGCAGCGTCACCGTAAATGGTATGGTGACACGTAGCTTTTATAATTGGTGTTTCTCTAGTTGATTTGTCCTCGCCCCTGTTTCTAGACCGGATCGGTCATCAGATAGTTCCAATGTTAGACTCGGGGAATTCCATCATGGGGGAGTACAAGCGTCTCCTTTAGACTTCAGACGACTGCTTTAGGGCTAAAGGTGTTTTACGTGAGGAGGGAACTGAGAAGTGTGTACGGGGTTGTCGGTACGCCTAGAATCTAGTGATTTTTGCAGTCAATGCCAAAACCTATTGCATTCTCTCAAGCAATTCTGATATTCTGGTACAGAATTTTTAGAAATTGACTTGTTGATAACTGAGCCTCACTCTAGTGAGGAAAATAAAGTGTCCCATAATGAAAACTTAAAGTCAAGTTGCTAAAACATCCCAGTTATCACTTAAAACTCATAATATTTTGATACACTGGGTCTTCTGTTATTTTTCCATGTAAGCCAGACCGGATTTGGCTTAGACTAAACGAAAGATCTGGTAAATTTGTACCTCAATAGCAGAAAGAATCTGCCAGATACACGACTCCTATTGTAGAATCCCATTGTTGAAATTCAAGTGTACAACTCTCGTGTGGAGGAGATATGTCAGAGATTAGTGGAAGTACGTCGGGTTTAGAGGTATTGGATGGTGGTATCGGAGGAGGAAACCTCGTCCTGGGTGAAGATGCCACAGGCAATAATATAATCCGACCGACCCTCACCGGTGTCACAGAAGTCCGTGGACAAGGCGGCGATGATGTGATTACTCCTGGACCTGCAAATCCTGATGCGACTCTTTTTGCTTTAGGTGGTGATGATTTGGTGATCGGCGGTACTGGAGATAACGAACTCTTTGGGAACGAAGGCAACGACACCATCTATGGTCTAGAAGGAGATGATGCCCTCTATGGAGGTCAAGGAGACGATGCTCTTTATGGCGGTGAAGGAGATGACCGAGTCCAAGGGGATGATGGGAATGACACCCTAGCTGGCGGCGGTGGTAACGATAGTCTGTTTGGGGGTGAGGGCGATGACCTCCTCAGTGGAGGTGATGGTGATGATGTCCTTTATGGAAACGAAGGTAATGACACCCTACAAGGGGATGCTGGAAGTGACACCATGTTTGGGGGTCAAGGCAATGATACCCTCCAAGGTGGAGACGGTGGCGACTCTCTCTTAGGGGACAAGGGTAATGACCGCTTAAATGGCGGAGAAGGAACAGATACCTATGCCTTTACCTTTGCAGGCGGAAGTGATGCAGACACCATTGTTGCCTTTGAGAGTGGAGAAACTATTGCTTTGGGTGGAGATGTGTTCGACGCCCTCGGTGGAGATGTCGAAGCTGCTGAGTTTACTTTGGTCGGAACAGATGCTGAAAGAGGAGATGCAGATACACCTTTGGTCTATGTCCAAGAAACAGGTGAACTGTACTTTGATGGACAGCTAGTTGCAACCATCTTAAACAACCCCGATCTCAGTGCTGGAGATTTCGAGGTATTCTAAGAGGTGATCTCTTTTGGGTAAGGCAATACTGGCTTCAGTTTGCCTTGCCTTCTTGGGGATGAACTTGAGACCCGTCGGCGAGAACGATTTGGTGACTTAAAACGATTTGAGAATCACAGACCACTCGTTGACCTAACCCCAACAGTAAACCGTTAGGATGATAAACTCTAAAAATTGAGGGAGTGCTATTTTCAGCGTCACAGACTATTCGTTGTCCCTGACACCAGCGTTTAGCCTTTTCATCGGAAGAAAGCGTAATCGCTTCTAAGTGCTTCAAAGCAATAGATGCCGGAATTAGTTGAAAAGTGTCTTGTTTGATTTGAGACTCTAACGCTTCGATAGTTAAACTGTTGGTTAAATCAAAGCCGCTACTGTGAGTCCGAACTAAATGTGCTAAAGTTCCTCCAGTGTTGAGCATTTCGCCTAAATCTCGGGCAATGGAGCGAATATAAGTCCCTGCCCCACAAGTAATCGCTAATTCTAATTCAGGAAACTCCCCACAATTCCAGCCTAAAACTTCTAAATTAAACACTTCAACTGTGCGTTTGGGAACCTCTACAACTTTTCCTTGACGGGCTAAATCATATAACCGTTTTCCTTCGACTTGAATGGCACTATAACGAGGGGGAATCTGTTCAATTTTACCTAAAAAACGGGGTAAAATCCCTTGAATTTGTTCTAACTTTAATTCAGTAATTTTATGAGTGGTAAGAGTTTCGCCTTCTAAATCATCTGTTGTGGTGGTCATGCCAAAACGAATCTTTGCTCGATAAGCCTTTTGAGTGGGCAAAAATTGCAGCAAACGAGTTGCTTTTCCGACAGCCAGAGGTAAGACCCCAAGTGCAGCCGGATCGAGTGTCCCTGCGTGTCCGACCCGTTTTAACTTCAAAAAACGACGGACTTTAGCCACACAATCATGAGAAGTCCAACCCGCAGGTTTATTGAGATTGATAAAGCCCTGCATATTTCAACGAATAAAGGCAAAAACGTTTATTGATTTTAACAACTTATTCACTCAATGTGCGGAAATCACCCGATGAAAGATCATTTTCACTGACACCAACAACAAACCCAATAAACAAATCATTAGTATTACTATCGGTATCAATCCGAATTAAAGCACCACTTTGTCCGCCAACTGTAGTATCTTCTATTTCCAAATCTCCAAACCGTAGACCATCTATGAGGAGAATCTCATCATCATCGTCAGTAAAGTCAAGAATAAAATCAGTCCGGCTTGCAATCGAAGTTGCTCCATTCTCACCGATCACAAAAGAGTCTTCTCCCTCACCTCCAAATAAAGTATCACTGCCTAAATCACCCGAAAGATAGTCATCTCCATCAAAACCAATCAAACTATCGTTATCTCGACCCCCATAGAGACAGTCATCATCTATACCGCCAATGATCGTATCATTACTGAGATTACCAAAGAGCAACTTAACATCATCACGTTGTTGCTCATCACCCGGTTCACCACCATAGATTGAATCCCCTCCCTGACCTCCATAGATCGTATCATCCCCTTCTCCACCAATCAGAGTATCCTGTCCTTGATTTCCAAACAGGAGATCATTTCCGTCATCTCCTCGGAGAGAATCATCACTATCACCGCTATCATCAGGGCCACGTCCAAAAATCGTATCGCGTCCTCCCGTACCATAAATACTATCGGGGCCAACATTACCCAGTAGCAAGTCTGCACCTGCTGTTCCTCGAAGTGTATCCCCATCGGGATCATCAATCCGTCGAGCGTCATCAAAAGAAATTTCGGGGCTTGGTGAGGGTTCTCCTGGGCTTGGTGAGGGTTCTCCTGGGCTTGGTGAGGGTGTGGGTGTGGGTTCCGGTATGAGAACGCGGGGAATTCCTGAATCACTGGGGACTACACCGACTGATGTCATAATCGTAAAAAAGTTGTGTAAGGTTAAATTGCACGCTCAATCAACAGCAGATCTGATTGATATTCTATCAACTCACGAATCTGTTGTTGCTGTCAGTATAGACGGTTGCTAAACCCCCGATGAATAAGATTATTTTCTGTGATTTTGATGGTACGATTACCGCTCAAGAAACTTTTGTGGCAATGCTCAAACAGTTTACCCCCCAAATCTCAGCGGAGATTATGCCAAAATTGTACAATCGAGAGTTAACTCTTCGTCAAGGGGTGCGACAGATGTTGGAGTCGATTCCTTCGGTGCGATATCAAGAGGTGATTGAATTTTCTCATGATCAGCACATTCGCCCAGGATTGGTGGAGTTGATTGATTTTCTCGATGATCAAGCGGTTCCTCTGGTTGTGGTTTCCGGTGGAATTCGGGTGATGGTTGAAACAGTATTAGGAGAGTTAGTGAATCGTGTCGCAGCAATTTATGCGGTTGATATCGCGACTCACGGTGAGTATTGGCAGGTGCATTCTGAGTTTGAAGGTGATACTGAATTAGTTGCCAAAGTTAAGATTATGGATTTGTATGAACATGAGGAAAAAGTCGCGATTGGGGATTCAGTCACCGACTTAAATATGGCTTTAAGTGCGCCGCTGGTGTTTGCTCGCGATCGCCTGGCTCAATACCTCGACGAACAGCAAAAGCCTTATATTCTTTGGAATGATTTTTTTGAAGTTCGTGATTATTTAGCTCGACACTGGACTCTTTAGTTTTAGTTTTGTATCCCTAGTTTATGGATTGATCATGTCTAAATTTACCCGAATATTATCTTTAGATGGTGGTGGAATGCGGGGCTTAATTCCTGCTCAGGTTTTGATTTATGTCGAACAAAAAATTCAAGAAAAAACCGGAAATTCTCGGGCTAAACTGGCTGAATACTTTGATTTGATCGCTGGCAGTAGTGCCGGAGGAATTTTAACCTGTTTATATTTGTGTCCTGATCCCAACTCCCCTGATAAACCTTTACTTTCAGCCGAGGAAGTCTTACAGTTTTATTATCAAAAGTCTAATCAAATTTTTGCGAAATCTTTTTTACATAGTTTATTGAACTTTGGAGGGTTTTTAAATGAAAAGTATTCTCACTATAGTTTTGAAAATCTCTTAAAAACTTTTTTTGGGGATTTAAGATTAAGTCAACTTTTAAAACCTAGCTTAATTACGGCTTATGAAATTGAACGACGTAAAACTCATTTTTTTACTCAACATGATGCCCGAGTTGATTCTCGATATGATTTTTTAGTTCGGGATGTAGTTCGAGCGACAACTGCGGCACCAACATTCTTTGAAGTTGCTCAATTTAGATCGTTAAAAAACGAAGTTTATACCTGTGTTGATGGGGGTGTTTTTGCGAATAATCCCGCCCTTTGTGCCTATGCAGAAGCCCGTCACAAATTTAACCGTTATTTTAATTTAGACGAACGCTATGAAAGTGGTCCTACAGCTAAAGCAATGGTAATTCTTTCTCTGGGAACTGGAGATGTTAAACGAACTTATCCCTATAATAAAGCTAAAAATTGGGGTAAAATTGAATGGTTAATTCCTTTATTTGATATCATTATGACCGGAGTTTCTGAGACGGTAGATTATCAGATGAAGCAAATTTATGATGCCATAGAAAAACATAGTCAGTATTTGCGAATTAGTCCGATATTAAAGGATGAAGATATTTTTCCTATTGATGACACTTCCGATAAAAATCTTCAGGCAATTATTAGATTGGGTCAAGAACAAACCGATAAATATAAAAATCGTCTGGATGATTTTATCGATTTATTATTGGAATAAGCTTAAAATTGGGTATTTTAGAAACACTTAAAATCTAGGAAAAACAATGTTTAAAGATGCTCGAAATGCTCAAATATTATTCCTTTCTCTCTTTCTAGGGTTAGGGATAATGACCCGAGACTGGACAGTTAAACCGGAATTAATTATCACTGTGATTTGCACTTGTTTATTAACGCAAGGAATCATCATTAGGTTACAACAATTCAATTCTCAATCTCCTCTAATCAGTAATCTCGATCAACCCAGTCTATCTTCCTGGAAAAGTGCTTTAATTACGGCTTTAGGGTTATGCTTATTACTTCGAGCCAATAGTGTTAATACAATGATACTGGCTGGAATTTTTGCGATCGCGAGTAAGTTTATTTTACATCATCGAGGGAAACATTTTTTCAACCCGGCTAACTGCGGAATTATTGCCGCTTTAACCCTCACCTCTGATGCTTGGGTTTCTCCGGGACAATGGGGAACCGAAACTTGGTATTTCCTATTCTTCTTAGGACTGGGTGGAATGATTTTAAAACAAGTTGGACGATGGGAAACCTCAGCAACCTTTTTAATCACCTACGCTGGACTCGAAGCAATTCGTTTTCTGTATTTAGGCTGGAGTTTTGATGTCTATACTCATCAATTAATGAGTGGAAGTTTGCTTTTATTTGCCCTTTTTATGTTGACCGATCCGCGTTCAATTCCCAATGCTTCTCAAAGCCGGATTATTTGGGCGATTATGATTGCCAGTCTAACGTTTATTTTACAGCATCTATTCTTTTTGTCAACGGCTTTATTTTGGGCTTTATTTATCCTCTCTCCCCTCACTCTTGTTTTTGATAAAATTTGGTCAGCCCCTCGGTTTATTTGGCTGAATACTCGCTTAACCCGGTCTTCTGTTTAACCTATTTTCCTCTTTTTGAGACGATGAAAAAGATTTCTAAACTTTTAACTTTATTGCTATTAACTTTAGCCTTTTTTACGATCCTTTCTCCGTCGGCTTGGGCATTTTGTGGATTTTATGTCGCCAAAGCAGATAGCCGTTTATACAACGAAGCGTCTCAGGTTATTCTCGCTAGAGATGGAGATCGCACCGTTTTAACACTGGCAAATGACTACAAAGGTGAAGTCAAAGATTTTGCTTTAGTCGTTCCGGTTCCCGTTGTTTTAACTGAAGATCAGGTGCGAATTGGAGAACCCAAAATTATTGAACGAATTGATGGGTTTAGTGCGCCTCGACTGGTTGAATATTTTGATGAAAATCCTTGTACTTATTATCCTAGAGGAACCCGAGGGGGTGGAGATATATTCCTAGAATCAGCCCCAGAACCTGAAGCCCAAAGTGATAAAACCTTGGGTGTTACGATTGAATCTCGCTTTACAGTTGGAGAATATGATATTATTATTTTGAGTGCCAAAGAATCAGATGGATTAGAAACGTGGCTGATTCAAAATGGGTATCAAATCCCTCAAGGTGCGAGTCAACTTTTACAACCTTATATTCGGCAAAATTTAAAGTTTTTTGTTGCTAAAGTCAATTTAACTGAATTTGATCGGGTGGGTTTTCAATCGTTGCGTCCATTGATGATGGCTTATGAATCCCCTAGATTTATGTTACCCATTCGCTTAGGAATGATCAATGCTACCGGAGAACAAGATTTAATTGTTTATTTGCTTTCTCCTCAAGGTCAAACCGAAATTACCAACTATCGCACCGTCAAAATTCCTTCTAATGTTGAGGTTCCTGAGTTTATTCAAAATAAGTTTGCTGATTTTTATCAAGCCCTTTTTAAAACTGCCTACAAACGAGAACAAAAAAGAGTTGCGTTTTTAGAATATGCTTGGAATATGCAAGGTTGTGATCCTTGTGCAGCCGACCCTTTAACTCCTGAAGAATTGAAACAAGCAGGTGTATTTTGGTTAAACCCCGGACAACCAACAAATGTATTTATTAGTCGGGTTCATGTGCGATATACTCGGGAAATGTTCCCAGAAGATTTACAGTTTCAAGAAACCGGAAATCAAGAACTTTTTCAAGGACGTTATGTGATTAATCATCCCTATCGAGGGGAAATGACTTGTGATCTCGCTGAAGTCTATCAAGAATCGGTTCGAGAACGACAAGAACAAGAAATCCAAAATTTAGCTCGGTTAACCAATTGGGATATTAACGACATTCGTACTCAAGCCAATTTACCCCCCGTTAAAGAAGAACCCTGGTGGCGACGACTATGGAATTAACTCATCTGCGGCGACCACCCGATCTCGTCCTTGGGTTTTGGCTTTGTAAAGAGCAGCATCTGCGGTTTGAATTACAACTTCTCCCGTTAACCCTTGCTCGGGGAAACAAGCCACTCCAATTGAGACGGTAATTTGATCTAACTCCTGACTCCCTTTTTTAAGTTTCAATTTTTTGACACCTTCACGAATTTGTTCGGCTCGGTTTTGGGTATCTTTTAAGTTAACTTCTGGAAGAATCAAAATTAATTCTTCTCCTCCGTAGCGACAAGCAATATCGCCCCCTCGAACTTGACTTTGTAAAAACTGACCCATCGCCTTTAAAACTGCATCTCCCGCATCGTGACCATAGGTATCATTAAATCGCTTAAAATGATCGACATCAATCATTAAAATCCCAATCGAATGCTGTTTACGAGTTGCTCGATTAATTTCTCGTTCGAGAGATTCTTCCATATAGCGACGGTTAAAAAGTTCGGTGAGAGGGTCCCGAATACTTTGATTTCTGAGGCTTTCTCGGAGTTTTAAATTTGCTAATGCTAACCCAATGGAACGGGCAATCATTGTCCCAAGTTGTTGTTGATTTTTGTTGAAATTTTGAACTTCTAAAAAACTCAAATAGAGTATTCCCAAGGCTTCTCCTTGCGCCATCATCGGAATACACCAATGAGAAAGAGCATGAGAATGTTCTACGTGTTGACAGGGTAAACCAATATCTGTTTCATCTGATAAATAAGGTTGACCTTGACGCAAACTCAAACATTCATGGGGTGCAAATACAATTTTACTGGTTTGAGTTTCTCCCCAATTCGCAATCGCTTCTGCCCAGGTGCGAGAATTATTAATCCAATAAATTCCCCCGGAACTTTCAGGAAAGAGTAACGGAACTGTTTTAGAAACAACTTGGGTTGCTTCTTCTGTACTTAAACAACCCTGTAATAAATCATTCATGCGGTTGAGTAAAGTTCTTTCTTTATTGCGTTGTTCGAGTGTATTGACCCAAGCAATTCGTTCTTGTGTTTGTTGTTCTAAATTATCATACGTTTGTTGTAATGCTTGTTCTGCCCGATGACGTTCTTCAACTTCTTTTTGAAGGTCTTGGTTGGCGATTTCAAAATTTTTCGCTCGACGATTTAAAACTTGCGCCTGACGAATTACCAAACCCATTAAAAGGGCGATTACTCCTCCACTTCCGAGTACAATTATGGGTAAATGAGTTTGTTCTAAAGCGAGAAGTTCTTCGGTCGGATAAACCCGCACTCGCCAATTGACACTATCGAGGTTCACTTCTGCTTCTTTCATAAATGTTGTTAGATTACGTTTTTGGGGATCTAAATATTCATAAATCTTGTGATTTTTATCCCAAATTTCGACTGCATATCCCTGTAATATATCTTCGCTAACTAATTTTTGAAATAATTGGTTTATAGGAGAAATAGCTAGAATAAATCCATCAAATCTGCGGTTTTGACGATCTTCTTGATTGATATTGACTGGTTTTGATAAAGTGTTTACTTGTTTGACAAAAAGGGGAATTACGAATACAATATCTGCATTTTTTGAGTCATTTAAAGTCGGAATTTGTTGAATAATAAGATGACGTTTTGTATAAGCTGCTTTTAAAATCTCTTTGTAGGGCGGCTTGAGTGAGGCGTTGCTATCATAGATTGATTCTAGACTTAAATCCGGTTCAATCCAACGCAATTGATAGTCGGAGTCAACCCAAATAATTGCCTCATAAGCCTCAAAATGCAAGGCAAAAAGAACAGCATCTCTCTCCCACTCTCGCTGAATCGGACGTCCTGAGTGTTCCCAACGTCCCGCCATGCGAACTAAAGCTAAAATACGTTCCTCTAATTGATTGCCAATTTGGTTGGCAACGCTTGTTGCTTCTAAGTGGGTTTTGCGTTCAATTTGTTTCTTTTGTTGCAGGGCGAGGGCTTGCCACAGCAACACAGAAAGACTAAAAATACTAATTACAGTCAGTGCAGGTAAATATCGTAAGAATTGGCGTGAAATCGGTTTAACTCTGATTTTTGGAGTCGGGACAATGAATTTTTGGATTGTGGAAGAAAGCCGCATTCGTTGTTTTGGATTGAAGATCATCGCGATGATAATGGTAAGAACTTAAGTATAAATTTTAACTGAATAGAGTTTTCCTATTTTCGACATGAATTTTAACAAATATTTATAACTCTAAATTGTTTTAGATAAGTATTTATTTTTATGAGTTCGATGGACAGACTTCTCTCTAGTGTTACGTCTCATAACCTGTTATAAATAAAGTGAATCTCGAAGTCTCAGACAAGATTAAAACACCGATGGAAATTCAGCCGAGTTATGACAGTTTGCCCTTTTATTGGCAGAAAGAAACCCTCAAAAACGACCGTCGTTGGTTAGAGTCAATTGTTCGCAATGCAGCACCATTTTCTGACTGGTGGACAAAAGCCCGTATTGTACAGCTTGCTTATATTCAACCTCCAGGGGTAAAAACCCAAGCCATTTATGGTTTACCCACTTATGGATCTTATCAGCAAGAACAGGAAATTGCAGAGACTTTGCGTTCAACTTGTGATCCAAACGAGTACCCCGAATTTGCCAAACAAGTCAACAAAGATTATGTGATTCGGACCCTCAATAGTTGGCATAATAAACAGTTTACTCAGGCAATTAGTCGCAACTTTGAAGTTTATGCTAACCGACAATATTCTAACATTTTTTTGGTCGTAAGTACAGCCCCAACTTCATTAAATGTGGATCGAAAGTTACCGCCAATGGATCAATTTCGTCCGTTATTTAATATTGCTGAGTTGGGCATTATTCTGCGATCGCAAAGTTTTAACCGCATTACGCTGAGAACCCATGGTTACGCAACAACCGCCGAACAATTTTATAACTCTTTTGAGAGTGAAGCCGAATCATTATGTTTAAAAGGGCCGATTAATTATATTGGAACATTAGAAGATAAAAGTGCTTACATTGGCTATAATTGGCCAGGAGAACAGCCGTTTTTAACCCCAAGTCTTTGGATGGATGCACGGTACAATTGGGGAATTTTCTTTAAGTTTTTATTCACCATTGCAGTATTAGCTTGCTTAGCCGGAACGGTACTTTATATTCTCAGTGCATTAGCCATTGTTCCTCTCTTACAAAGTTTAGGGCTTAACCCCATTTTAGATCCCCTTTGGGCTTGGTTGAATTTCTCTAAAATTGGTTCGTTAATTAAACAATGGCAAGCGGTCACTTTTGTCGTCTTTGTTTTGTGGTTACTGTTGATGCAAATTTTACGATTAGTTGTTTATCAACGCGATCGCTATCGAGCCATTCATTACGGCGCACCCGACTTAGCAGAGTTCTTTTGGCGCTTAGATAAAGTATTAGGAGAAAATCCTTATATTAGTATGCCTTTTGACCCGAATACTGAAGCTAAAATTCCCGCTTTTACCTCTTTAAATGTCAATTTAATTGGGCATAGTATGGGAGCTTTAGTCTTAGTCAATGTCTTAAGAATATTATCCGATAAATTCGGCAAAGACGAACGAATTGACGAAGAAAAAAGTCAGATGGGAGATTATCTGATTGTGCATAAACTGATTTTATCTTCTCCCGACATTCCCCTCGAATTTCTACGAGAAGGACGCAATAACTATGTTCGGTCTGCTATTCAACGCTGTCAAGATATCTACTTATTCTCCAGTGATCGAGATATCGTTCTCCGATACCTTTCCTTATTAGCCAATTGGTTTACAGAACCCAGTTTAGAAATGTCAGGATTACGATTAGGAAACGTTTATCTCCAACCCGTTAAAGCCTTTCAAAATCAGACCGAATATCGTCCTTATATTCGAGTGATGATCACGTCACAACCAGCCGTAGAACCGACTTCTGCCTATGACTTATTTGAAAAATTTAATTATCTGGACTGTTCTTTAATGAAAGGGATTAATCGTGTAGATTTTAAGTTAAATAGGTGGAATGGTTTGATCATTGACGCTATCAATATTATCTTCTTCTTTTCCGGAAAAATCGATGTTCATGGCGGTTATCATCGGGTTGAAACCCCAAGTTTTGATATCTTGAAATGCTTAATTACCCGAGAGGACTTTTCTCACACCGAAACGATCGGTGAAATTAATCGCTTAATCGCAGATACACCCATTCGCTTCTGGCCTTGTCAGCCGTTTATGAGTCGAGAAAACCGTTCAAACTGATTAGGGTTTCAAAATCCAGTAGTGACCAATATTTTCACCCTTGGAATTATGCGAAATAAACTCACAACCCCAAGAAATATTTAGGGGTGCAAAGTTAGCACCCTCACTGTTTATTGTCTTTCTTTCAAAATAAACTCAGCCACCCGCAAATCTACCGGAGTGGTAACTTTCAGATTCGTTTCCTCCCCTTCGACAATATGAACAGGTAAACCACACTTATCAAACAACGCCGCATCATCCGTCACCGCCCAACCTTGAGACTGTCCGGTATCGTGACATTGTTTGAGTAATTTCACCTCAAAACCTTGGGGTGTTTGGGCCGCCCATAACTGTTGTCGATCTGGAGTTTCTTGAATTAACCCATTGCGATCAACAATTTTAATTGTGTCTTTAACGGGAACCGCCGCAATTAAACCCGAACAAGTTTGCAACACTTCCGCACAGCGATCAAATAATTTAGGCGTTGCTAAACAGCGGGCGCCATCGTGAATTAAAACTCGTTCCGCCTCGGGGGGTAAAGCCTGTAAGCCGTTGTAAACGGACTCCTGACGGGTGGAACCGCCTTGAATGAACTCGATGGGGGTTTGGAGGTTAAGTTGGGCGAGAATGGCTTTAAAATCGGGGAAATCAATGGGTTGACCGATCACTCCTATCCATTGGATGGCAGTAGAAGCTTCTGCGGCTTTAAGTGTCCAGGCGAATAACGGTTGTTCGAGTAGAGTCAGAAGCAGCTTATTACGGGCGCTTCCCATGCGTTTCCCTAGACCTGCGGCTGGAATTAATAAGTGCATTTTGAGATTTTGAGTGTGTAGGATGGTATTCCTTTAAAATTAAGCTGTTCAGTAGATTAACTCGTATACAGATGAGAATACTAGCCCTTGTCCCTGGCGGGATTGGCGATCAAGTTTTGTTCTTTCCGACCTTAGACGATCTCAAACAAGCTTACCCCCAAGCCCGGATTTCTGTCGTGGTTGAACCCAGGGCTAAAGGAGCTTATCGGGTGTGCAAATCGGTTTCTGAAGTTTTGGCCTATGATTTTAAAGACCGCAATAGCCTCGCGGACTGGGGAAATTTTTTGGGCATTGTCCGAGAACGAGAGTTTGATCTGGTATTATCGTTAGGGCAACGATGGACGGTGGGGCTGCTTTTGTGGCTGACTGGAATTCCCCAACGAGTGGGTTATGCCGGAAGTGCAGGTGCGATGTTTCTCACCCAGTCTGTTCCCCTAAAAACGGAACAATATGCAGCCGAAATGTATCACGATTTGCTGCAAGGATTGGATTTAAGCCTACCGTTTTCGGGTTTGGCGATCAATGTTCCAAAATCCGATATTAGCTGGGCTGAGACGACTCAGCAACAACTTGGGATTAAAGACAGTGGTTATATCCTGATTCACGGGGGATCGAGTCTGCTGGCTCAAGAAAAAGGGATTGACAAGATTTATCCGGTTGAGAAATGGCAAAAAGTGATTCAAGATATGCAGCAACAACAACCCAATATCCCAGTGGTTGTGGTCAAAGGGCCAGAAGATGAGGCTTGGGTCACTCAACTCACCCAGTCTTGTCGGGATGTGAAGGTGACAACACCCGGAGATATTGGTAAACTCGCGGCGATGATTGCAGCAGCCAATTTGATGGTTTGTACCGATAGTGCGCCGATGCACTTAGCCGTTGCAGTAGGAACTTATACCATTGCCTTATTTGGGCCGACTGATCCAGAGAAGTTACTGCCCAAAAATGATCGGGTGATTGGGGTAAAATCTCCCACGGGTAAAATTGCGGATCTCTCACCCGAAGAGATTCTCAAAAAAGTTTGGGGAAGTTAACGTTTGCGATCGGCGATGATCCAAATCTGTTAGGAGAGAGGGAATCGGAAAGTCTCCTCTGTAAAAGAGCTTTCCTCCTCCCGACTCCCTGTTAATCTAACGGAACATACTGCTAACAGAAGTATCTTCGTGAATGCGCCAAATTGTTTCTCCCAGCAAGTTGGCTACAGATAGCACCGTCAACTGCTTAAATTGCTTTTCTGGCGGCGCCGGAATGGTATTGGTCACAATTACTTCTTCAAACAGTCCTTCTGATAACCGTTTGGCTGCCGGAGGAGAAAACACCGCATGAGTCGCACAAGCATAAACTTGTCTGGCTCCTTTTTCCCGTAGGAGTCTGGCACCTTCGGTAATCGTACCTGCCGTATCAATCATATCATCAACCAACACCGCCGTTTTGCCTTCGAC
>CAZNCM010000128.1:14401-14675 GCA_964571155.1 uncultured Lyngbya sp.
GGGTAGGTTCTTGCTCGCCAGATAATCCAGTAATACCGGAGACCCATAAACATGGTCAAAAGGAATGTCAAAGTAGCCTTGAATTTGCGCTGAATGTAAATCCATGGCTAAAATTCGGCTTGCACCCGCTTGGGTAATCAGGTTCGCCACTAACTTCGCGGTGATTGATTCTCGACCTGCCGTTTTACGATCAGCTCTGGCATATCCATAATAGGGGATAACTGCCGTGACTTGTCGAGCTGATGCTCGCCGACAAGCATCAATCATAATCAAT
>CAZNCM010000129.1:0-2186 GCA_964571155.1 uncultured Lyngbya sp.
ATCGTGAAACTGCAATAAGTTATATATGCACCCAAGTATGTTGGCATCGTCATGGAATTATGTCCCTTCGGAGATTTGTTCAAAATCATGAGAACTATCAACAAAAATATAGAACTAACCATGAAAAAAAGAAAGATTATGATACATTATATAGCCCAAATAGTTGATGCCCTTGATTACTTGCACACTAACTCTATCATTCATAGAGACCTTAAACCCTAAAATATTGTACTTGGAGCTGATATGAGAATCAGAATAGTCGATTTTGGAACAGCAAAAGTCATCTCTCCAGATGGCTTGGTCACTAAAGATGAAATTGCTGAAATAGCTAGAATCAGATAAAAATAAAATGATCCTCTTGACTAAGATTAAAAACCTAGATAGAGAATATCCTTTGTTGGAACAGTCAACTACCTCAGCCCCTAAGGCATTGACCTAAAATACTCACCTAAAAATGATATATGGGCTCTAGGCATCTTAGCTTACAAATTTTATTTCAACAAACTTCCTTATGAAGGCCAAGATAGTATATAAATCTTCAAGAAAATTAAAATAAATGAAGTACCAGTAGATAAAGATGTCTAACCTTAATTCTAAGAGTTCTTCAAATTGACACTTAATAAAGATCCATAGAAAAGACCTTCTGCTAATGAACTTAAGAAACTTAAATTATTTTAAGGTATTAACTTTAAAAATTTGTTTGATTAAAATTTCTCCACGTTCATTGAGTGCTGTAATTGTAAAATTATGGTCGCGTGTGGCGATTTCCAGAGGTGGATTAACAAATCCAATCGCCCATCGTCTGTAGCGTCCGGGATATTCATAGCTACTGGTCAATAATCCACCCCGTACAGTATCCAACTTGGGTAAGATCCGATCCAGAGCAGTCTCCATTAGCAGAAGTTCGACCTGTCGAAATATTTCGATACCACCATCTGTTAGATATTGTTGGGGCTTGTAGGTCATTATTTGAAAATCTCCATGATTTAGCGGTCGGTGTCCGTGAAAACACGGGTTACTGTTCTAGAGCTTAAAGAACTTGCTAGAGAAAGTTCAATGATATTTTTTCGGTACGTTGTTACATTTATTTAGATTTTCTCATAAACCCGTATTTCCAGTGTATTAAACCTAAATTCTAGGTCGATTAACGTATTGAAAAATATCTATCTTAAGATAGATTAATTAAAATCTGAAAGATGTGAAGGGTAAAAATTAAAAAGAGTTTCAAAGATAAAATCTAGGTGATCGAGTGTGCAATTTCGCCCTGCTACTGTATAGCCAGAGGGAACTTAGAGCTGATCAAGAGATTGAATAGAAGTGATATAAATCTAAATAATTGATCTCTCGTCCGAAATAATGTGCATAGCGATGTTCTTAAAAAGATCTTTATGATAGGTGTCAGATACAGCCAGCTACAAAAAATTTAAAGCTAAAAGTCTAGCAAGAATAGTACGCAACAATGATCAAGAAATCGCCTGAATCTACGACCATAATCACTCAAGAGAAACAGACAAAAATAGCTCATAAACAATCTGTAAGAGAATCTGCCAATGGTTCTCATGACCCATTAACCAACAGTCCACGAGCAGTAAAAAAAGAGACCTCAGTCTCTCAAGCAATCGTAAAGCTATTGGAAGATTTGGGTGTTGTATGGGCTTTTGGCGTTTCTGGCGGCGCAATGGCAACACAATGGGATGCCCTATCTAACAGCCGTCAAATCCAAGTGATTCACTGTCGTCACGAATCCGGAGCTGCCTTTGCCGCTCTTGAAGCATCTCTCGTCAGCAATCGCCCCGTTGTCGTCTTTTCAACAGCCGGCCCGGGAATTACCAATACATTAACTGGGTTATTTGCCGCCCGAGGCGAAGGAGCCAAAGTTATTCATCTGTCTGCCTGTACATCAACATCACAACGAGAGCGGTGGGCAATTCAAGAAACCAGTCCTCGAACCTTACCAACAGATGGATTATTTACCTCTGGAGCGCTCTATAACTACGCAACTATCGTTGATTGCCCCGAGCAACTTCCTCAAATTGCTAGACGGCTCACCCAGGGAGTCTCTCAGCCTGGAGGCTTTACCGCTCATCTCAGCACTCCGACAGGGGTACAATCATTGCCGATGCCAAAACAGTTGCCCAGAGCAACAGTAACAGAGAACACCATTGCAGCCACCGATTCTGTCATTT
>CAZNCM010000129.1:2196-4827 GCA_964571155.1 uncultured Lyngbya sp.
TGTTCAACTTCTCTCTGAAGGCCCCTTTGCCATTTGGGTTGGTTATGGCGCTCGTTTAGCGACTCAAGAAGTGATGCAGTTGGCTGAGGTCACTGGTGCCGCTGTCATGTGTTCACCCCGAGCAAAAGGACTCTTTCGAGAAGACCATCCTCAGTTTGTCGGTGTTACAGGCTTAGGCGGTCACAGTTCAGTGTTGAACTATTTAAACACGGTGAAGCCATTACGAACATTGGTACTGGGAACTCGTATGGGTGAACCGACCTCATTTTGGAGTCCCGACTTGGTACCGAGTCGAGGATTTATTCAAGTCGATATTGACCCGAGTGTGATTGGAGTCAGCTATCCAACGGTTCCTACCTATCCCGTTCAGGCTGATATCGGTACGTTTCTGCGACAACTATTACCCTATCTATCGCATTATCCCCGCTCAACAACTATTAATCTACCCAATCCTGAACGTGAACCGATTGCAGAGGCGACCAGTACCCTCGTGCGTCCCGAGATTTTGATGGAGACAATTCAAAAAGTTATCGTTGAAGGCAGCAACGCAGTCGTACTGGCAGAGTCGGGTAATTCATTTACTTGGTCTACTCACCTATTACGCTTTTCTGAACCAAATCGTTATCGGGTCAGTACAGGTGTGGGTTCGATGGGTCATGCCACAACCGGGGTTTTGGGTGCGGCTCTCGGTCAAGGTCGTAAAGCGGTTGCGATTGTTGGTGACGGTTCGATGTTGATGAATAGTGAAGTCAGCACCGCCGTCAAATACCAAATCCCTGCGGTTTGGATTGTGCTGAATGATGCCCGCTACAATATGTGCTACCAAGGCATGGCAATGCTGGGACTCAAAGCCGATGCACTCATGCCTCAGACGGATTTCACCATGATTGCTCAGGGGATGGGTGCCGAAAGTATTCAGGTCTTGGAAGAATCACAGCTTGAAAGCGCTCTACAAAAAGCAATGGCTGTCAATGGGCCGATTGTGGTTGATGTCAAAATTGATCCTTCTCGCCACGCCCCCTCGAAAGGACGCACCAAAAGTTTAGCAAATCGTTCAACGGAGAAAGCAGAGCCGAAACCCGAACCGATTGGCTATCCGTTAGATGACTCCACCTCAAACAATGGTTCATCGAAGGAGCAAGTCTCTTTTCCGATGACTTAAACAGAATTTTGAGGAACAAAAAATCGATCAAAGGCAAATTAACTTGATTTGTCTTTCCATCTCCTCACTCTCAACTTTTATTCCCTTTACTCAAGCACATAAATAGACCACTATGAAACTATTTGAAACAACAGCCACAGCCGGCCATGAACAGGTTTTATTCTGCAACGACCAAGCCTCTGGATTAAAAGCAATTATTGCGATTCACGACAGCCGATTGGGTGCTGCTATGGGTGCAACTCGTCTCTGGCCCTACGAAAGTGAAGTTGCTGCCTTAACCGATGCTTTGCGTCTCAGCCGAGGCATGACTTACAAAGCTGCCTGTGCCAATATTCCGATGGGTGGCGGCAAAGCGGTAATTATTGCCAAGCCTGAGCAGAAAACCTGTGAATTGTTACAAGCTTATGGTCGATTTATTGAGCGCCTCAATGGTCGATTTATCACGGGTCAAGATATTAATTTAACACCGCAGGATGTTCGACAAATTAACCGGGAGACAAAGTATGTTGTCGGGACTCAAGAAAAATCGGGCGGGCCTGCTCCTGTGACGGCTATCGGTGTTTTACTTGGAATGAAAGCTGCTGCGAAATACCGTTTTGGTTCTGATAATCTTAAAGGGTTAAAGGTGGCGGTTCAAGGTTTGGGTAATGTCGGACAGCATCTTTGCGATTGGCTACACCAAAATGAAGTCAAACTATTTGTTAGTGATATTAATCAAGCCAAAGTCTCTAAAGTTGCTCGGTTATATGGGGCGACTGCGGTTGAACCCGAGCAGATTTATGGACTTGATGTTGATATTTTTGCGCCTTGTGCAATGGGAGCGATTCTCAATACTCAAACAATTTCTCAGATGAAAGCGTCTATCATTGCAGGTTCGGCGAATAATCAGCTTTTAGACGAGCAAGTGCATGGCGAAATGCTCACCGCCAAAGATATTTTGTACTGTCCGGATTATGTGATTAATGCGGGGGGGCTAATTAATGTCTATCACGAGTTAATTGGCTACCAAGAGAAAAAAGCAATTAGTCATGTTCATAGTATTTACGATACTTTGCTCGAACTGTTCAAGAAAGCTGAAACGACCGGAATGACGACTCATAAAGCTTCTATGCAGCTTGCTGAAGAACGTATTACCCAGGCTGAACAAGCTCAAATGTTGGTGAGTGCATAAACTCAACGAATAGAAATACGGAAAAACTACACCCGAAAATTTTTACCAGAGGAAACAATGGAACAGAATACCTTTGCTACGTCTGCTTATATTGCGACAGATACCGATACTGCGTTTGACTATCTTTGCAGTCTGAAAAATTTAGATGACTGGACGCTGTTTAGTCGGATGATCGAACAAGTTGATGAAGATACTTGGCTGGGAACGGCTTCAGGTTATCAACATAATTTGTACTATCATGTCAAAAGAATTGACAATGGTTTTTTTAAGGGGATTGAGTGGCATTGTGGGATTAAAT
>CAZNCM010000129.1:4837-6223 GCA_964571155.1 uncultured Lyngbya sp.
TGATGCTGTTTCCGCCTGAATATATTGAGCCAGGAACCGATGAGTCGGGGGTTTATTTTCACTGGTTAAGTTTTGTCGATCCGAAGCGACGGGTGCCGATGATTATGCAGGGGATTGAAACAGTTCATACTTCTGAATGTCGTTCACTCAAGGCGATTTTAGAACGCCAAGCTGGACGAACTGAAGCGGCTGTCGGTCGTTATAAAATTGTTACTGATACTATCTTTGTCGATGCACCGATAGAGATGGGATATGAGTATCTCAGCGATCTGCGAACGATGGATGAATGGGCGCATTTACTAAGACCAGCAGGTGAAATTAGCTCGAAAGAGGGTGAGTTTTTAGATGAGTACAATCAAAAAGTAAAGGTTGAGTTGCGATCGCACACGCTGAGTAAATATTATCCTGATTACAACTTTACTCAACGCAGCCCTTCTATTATTATCCCTTGTTCCTATGCGTTTGCTGATCCTGATGCTGAAGGCTTTATTCAACATCGGATCACGTTCTGGCCTCTAGACAAACCCCTACGTCACGGTAAGCTGCAAATTCAAGACTTTGGGGCTGAGAGTATGAATATCAAACGCTTCTTAGAGGCGAAAGCAGGCAATCTCGAAACATTTGCTCAAGGGATGAGTTATCAGCCCAAAAAAGCACTCGCTAAAGTTTAGAGAAGATCATCTCTGCTGGCTAAACATTGATTAGTTGAATAAATTTAGTTCCTCGGTTTTTGTGACTAAACAGGTTTTGCCTTTTTAGTTGATTATAAAAACTGAGGAATTTGCTGATGAATTATGAATGATCAATTAAGTTGTTAGGTGTCTAAATTAGAACATCAGAAATTTTTGACACCTGACACCTAAAACATGACACCAATTTTTGAACAATTATCAGATCACATCCGATTAATTAATGATCGTTCTGTAGGGGCTGGTTCTGCCGATAGCGAGGTCTGGGAGGAAAAATTTAGATCAACCCGCCCTACCCCGATTACTATTCCCTGGTGTAGGATTAAAGTATGCCAAAAGGAATAGGCAATAAGGAATATGCCAAAAGAAATAGGCAATAATAAATAGAAAATAACGGCCATAGCGGACTCATATTTTTGTCAATTTTACCATGATATTTTTAACGATACCTGTGATTATTTTTTAGAAAATCAATTTAAAATCTAGGCAGTTATACGGATCGCAATTTTTTTAATATCATCCGTAAATTTTCGTAAAAAAAGTCAAATCTTTACGAAAAAAATGACACCTTTTGACCTCTTTTGCTGTGTTAGCTTATCTAACAGTTATCTGGGTGTCAGAGAAGAAAACCAAGTCTGACAGGGAGTTTAGACTGGTTTATAGCTGAAAGATAGACAGACTTCATTGCAATAAAGAG
>CAZNCM010000129.1:6233-7191 GCA_964571155.1 uncultured Lyngbya sp.
TTTGAGAAATGAGGGGTATAGAGTAAAAAATTTACTCTGCTGCGTCAGTATGGCTCCCAAGCTTTCATCCTGATTGGTTCAGACTTTTCTCTCTATTTATTACCAAGTTTGGAGGATTGATTAATGATCAGTCACTCGATGACTATTAATGTCATTTTCTATCTTCTTCTCATCGGTTACAAGCTACGACTATTTATTTCACGGGAACAATGAAACTTAAGCAAATTGGTTATACACTTCTAACTATTACCACCGTATTCGCTTCGGCAACTCCTGCTAAAGCAGCGAATTTCACAACAGTTGCTAGCGGACTCAACAATCCCAGCGGAATTACTTTTGGCCCTGACGGTAGCCTATATGTTGGTGAAACAGGTACAGGCGGTGACGGCAACTGTCAGCCTTCTCCGAGTGCTGCTTTTGCCAATATTTGTGCAGGTCAGACCGGATCGCTGACTAAAGTAGATCTGATCAGCGGTACTCAGACAAGAATAATTGATAACTTTGACTCCTTAGCACTTCAGCCGACTCTAGAACAAGGTGCAGGCCCCCAAGAGATTGCCTTTGACTTCTTGGGAAATGCTTACCTCGTTAGTGGCTATGCTGGATATCCAGGCAACCGAGATCTCGGTCTGTTTGAACTCAGTCAAGGGACTGAACTCCCTCCCGAACAGGATTTCATTGCCCCTCCGACCGGAGATCCCAACGAACTGTTAAATGTCTCCAACCTGGGCAAACTGTTTAAGGTCGATTTAGCCACTCAAGAATTCACCGAACTCTTTGACTTTGCCCAATACGAACAGTTGAACAACCTTGACGGGGGCGACTACATTAGTAACCCCTTTGCGATCGCAATTCAAGAAGATTCCGCTTTTGTCGTTGATGCTGGTGCTAACGTAATCTACAATATCGGCTTGGCTGATGGCGAACTACGGAACGCTTTTGCCGCCCCAACTCAGTT
>CAZNCM010000129.1:7201-7924 GCA_964571155.1 uncultured Lyngbya sp.
CTTCTCCTTTTGAACCGCCTCAAAATTCGGGTGAAGATAACCCAGTTTTAGGGGGCGACCCGAGTCAACTTCCCCCCGAAGGCGAAGAACCTGAACAGCCATCTTTTGAAATTCCAGAAGGCCCGTTAGACTTGCAGTCGGTACCGACCGGAATCACAATTGGGCCTGATGGTGCAGCTTATTATGCTGAACTGACGGGTTATCCCTATCCAGAAGGCGAAGCCCGAGTTCTCCGGATTAACCCCGAAACTGGAGAACCGGAAGTTTTTGCAGAGGGTTTTACCCAAATTACAGATTTAACCTTTGATGCGGATGGCAACCTGTTAGTGCTGCAATTTGCCGATGAAGCCCAGTGGAAAAACAGTGTCGAAGGAAGCTTAAAAAATTTGCCGGGTTCAGTGGTCAAAGTCACGCCTGATGGGAAACGCACGACAATCGCTCAAGAAGGCATCTTCTCGGCAACAGGCATTCAAGTCGGCCCTGACGGTGGCATCTATGTTTCTAATAATGGTATCGGTACCAATGGTTCTGTAATCCGGTTTGACGATGTTGAGTCTGTCCCTGAACCCGGTACGATTTTGGGCTTGTTGTTCTTTGGTGGTGCCAGCATTTTTGGTCTAAAAGGCAAGCAAGACGGACTGAAAAAAGCGGATTAGAAGCCGTTAGGGTGTGATTTTTCATTGCATCCTGTCACAATTTCTAGCCCGATTTGACCGTCTCGAC
>CAZNCM010000129.1:7942-14636 GCA_964571155.1 uncultured Lyngbya sp.
TTGCTCTTTAGCAGTTACCTGTTTACTCTTTTCAATTACGAACACCGTTCAAGCGGCAACATTTACTCGCTTTGCTGAGGGTCTGAACAACGCCAGAGGACTTACTTTCAGCCCCGATGGTGAACTCTACGTTGCTGAAGCTGGAATTGGGGGAGGATCGACTTCATCAAGTTCTATCCCCTCGCCAAACATACCTGGTCTTGACCTGTATTTGGGCAATACGGGTGCCGTCAGTAAAGTTTCCCCTGATGGCATCCTGTGCTAACGGGCTTGAGTTCTCTGGCTTTGGCAGATGGGAGCAACGCTGTCGGCCCACAAGATATCGGATTTGATGCGTTTGGTACGCCCTACCTCCTGTATGGATCGGTGGGCGATCCGGCCAGGCGCGATCAAACGTTGAATGCCTTAGCGGGTAATCCTTATTCAGAAAGCGATGTTTTAGACACTTCGGAGTTGGGCAGTCTCTACCAAGCCAATTTTGAAACGGGTCAACTGACTCAATTGGCTGATTTGGCACGGTATGAACTGGAAAATAACCCCACTGGGGGCGATATTGACAGCAACCCCAACAGCCTCGCGATCAACGGCGATACTCTTTATATCACCGACTCGGGCGCTAATAATTTGTTTGCCTACAGTCGGAGAGAAAACCAGCTTCAACTCAATACCATCTTTGACCCGGAAACTGTTGCTTTTGACAGTCTCCAGTTTCCGGAAGGGTTAGGGCCGCCCCCTGCTGCACCGAACGATCCCACTCAGGCGCCGGAAACGGAAGAACCCCTCTTTCCTCTCCAATACGTGCCGACAGGCGTTGCGGTTGGTGGGGATGGCAATCTTTATGTTGCTGAGTTTGGAGGGTTTCCGTTTCCGCAAGGGAAGTCAGAAATTACTCAAATTGATGCCAACGGTCAACAAACAACATTTGCTAACGGTTTGATTCAGCTTACTGATATTGCTTTTGCGCCCAGTGGCAAAGCTTACGCGACTATTTTGGCAACTGAATCTTTGGCTTTAGGGGGCGATCGCGGAAAAGTTGTGGAGATTGATACCGATGGCAAAGTGACCACCATTTTAGATGGGAACGAGGTAGACGGGGTTGAGTTGTTAGTAAATCTCACCGTCGGAACAGACGGCTTGGTTTATGTTGCGGGTCGAGGTGATGGCCCGAACTCAACAATTTTCCAAATCGATCCCGAAGGGGAAGCCGTTGATATTCCCGAACCCAATTCAGCCTATGGCATCTTAGTTTGGGGTCTTTTGGGAACGCTTTCTTTTGCGTTCAAGACGGCTCGAAAACGAGTCGGTACTGTTGGATTGTTTCAACGATAAAGACCAATTATTAATTATAAATCTGGGTGTTAAGCCTTTTGTTTGAGGCTGCATTGGATTCAGTAATCATCAAAAGTATTAGGAGAAAAATCTGATGAACGTTAAAAAACTATCAGCTTTGTTTGCAGGTGTAGGGCTTTCTTTATGTGCTGTTGCTACTGAAGCTAAAGCCGTTACGCTCGAATATGACCGGGACTTCGGTTCTCCTGGCTTCGGTCCGGGTGAATTGTTTGTACCTCAAGGTGTTTCTGTTCAGCAAAGCACGGGTAATGTTTACATCGGCAATGGTCAAGGACGTAATCCCGATGGTAGCGTTAACTTTGAAATTGGTAATGATGTTGCTATCTTCAGTCCAGATGGCGAATACCTCGGTGCGGTTGGAAGCGGTGGTACTGGTCCTGGGGAATTCAATGAACCCGCAGCTTTAGAATTTAGCCCCAAGACAGGTAATCTTTATGTGGGCGATGTATTCAACAACCGTGTGAATGTCTATGACCCAGATGGAAACTACCTGACTACTGTTGTTGAAGGTGAATTCGGTGGCTTAATTGAAGGTCGGGCGTTCTTCGGGCCTTCTGGGATTACATTCGATGAGGAGAATAACGTCTATATTGGTGACTTCAGTAATGATCGCATCCTCGTAATTAACGAAGACGGTGAACTCATTGACACCATTGGAGGAGTTACGGGTACTGAACCTGGAGAATTTCAAGGTCCTGCGGGAATTCGCTATTTGAATGGTAAGTTATACGTTGCTGACCAGTTCAATAACCGCGTTCAAGTCTTAGATTTAGAAGGAAATCCTCTACTGGTTTTTGGTACAGTCGGAAGCGAACCGGGTCAGTTCTTACAGCCTATCGGTATTGAAGTTGATGAACAAGAAAACATCTACGTTGCTGACTCAATCAACAGCCGCATTCAGGTTTTCAATAAAGATGGTAACTTGTTAGGCATTTTCGGTGAACCTGCACGGACTCCAGACGGTGAGATTGTTCCTCCACCTGCTGTCGATGGTTCGACTGGACCTTTCGGACCTGTACTCGATCTTAGCCCTGGTGCGTTTAATTGGACAGGTGGTACGGGAATTGACTTGGTAAGAGACGAACTCTATGTAGGAGACTTCTTCCAAGGTCGTTTTCAGCGTTTTGATATTGTCTATGATGATACAGCTTCCGTACCTGAACCCATGTCAGTCTTAGCTTTGGGAGGGTTTGGTTTGGTCGCAGCGAAGATCCTCAAAAAGCGTAAATTTACTCGTTAATGGTCTTGTTGATGCAGAGGTGTTTGATAGATACAACTGATCAAGCTGTGATCTATTCAGGCACTTCTGTATGACTGCCAAGTCCGATCCATCGGTGACTCACTATCAATCCGCTTGATTGTGTGGGCTTTTGAGCAATTCATTGGTTGTTTAAATAAACTTGGTTTATAATAGTGTAGGTTCGTTACATCTGTGGCTAGCATCTAAAAAAACTGTTAATATCTATATTAAGTCTGGGGAAGTCAAAACCATTTGTCAAACTGTACAAACAGGACAGGGTTTAACAGTGTAAAACTAAATCATTTAATAATCGCCGAAGGTTTTTGGAGATTAAAAATTGATATTGAGAAAAGTGTAAGACGACTGTTAAAGGCAGTATTTTGTCAAGTGCAAATGTTTAAAAATGTCTTTTTACCTAATCAGACTTTTGTCTTTTTAGGACGGTAAACCTGTCAAAATTCATTTTAAAAATAGCTTGATGTTTATTCATTAAAGTGAAAAATATTGTACATTAAAACACCTTGAAATAAAGCTGTTAAGTTTTGTACAATAGACAATAAAATGAACAGCTATCCAAAGATCGAACAGCTCAATCAAGAAAAATAGCGACATGGTTCTTGCATCTATCAATCAATCAACTCAGTTAAATCGGACTATCAATCTAATCTTTGACTGGCTATCAAATCAACTCGATAATGAACAGCTTGCTTGGCTGACCCAAAAGCAGTCAGAACTGTTGAAGGGAACAACACAAAGATCATTTTTTATTGCATTCAGCTTAGTTCCTCGCCGTTTGGGTAAAGCAAATTCGGTGTTAACCGATGAAAATTTAAAAGCAGCAACAGAAATTTGTCCGGGTTGGCACCCTCAATATTGGCGGGTCGATCAATTAGCACGAACTTTGTTCGTTTTATCCTTAATTCAAGGCAACCCCGAAACCTATCAAAACATCCTCGATCAGCTTTTTTCTGCTGCTGATATTGACGAACTCGTTGCCCTTTATCAAGCGTTGCCGCTGTTTCCTTCACCGGAAAAATACCAAGATCGTGCAGCCGAAGGGATACGCACAAATATGTCAGTTGTCTTCAATGCAGTGGCACTTCATAACCCCTATCCAGCCAATTATCTTTCCGAACTTGCTTGGAACCAAATGGTTTTAAAAGCGATTTTTATTGATAGTCCCCTGCACAAAATTATCGGTCTAGACGCTCGGACTAATCCCAATTTATCCCAAATGTTGCTCGACTACGCTCACGAACGTTGGGCTGCTAATCGCAGTGTTACCCCCGAACTTTGGCGGGCGATGGGCGCTTTTACAACCGATAGTATGACCGAAGATTTAACAAAAGTGTTGGATCACCCCGATCCGATGCAACAAGAAGCAGGTGCTTTAGCCTGTATGATTTCCCATTCTGAAAAAATACAATCGTTGTTAGCGTCTCGCCCTGAAATACTGACGAAGAAACCGCAGACTTGGGAAACTTGGACTCAAAATCATCTTTATTCCAATCACAGGAATACAGCCAACTAGAAACAAATACCGACATCTACATTTTTATCACTATGGAATCTACCGATCTGATGTTTATTGATCCGCATATTCACATGACTGCACGGACAACCTATGATTATCTCGTGATGCGAGAGTATGGGATTGTTGCTGTGATTGAACCTTCTTTTTGGTTGGGTCAACCTCGCACAAACCCCGGCAGTTTCAAAGATTATTTTAGCAGTCTTGTGGGTTGGGAAAGGTTTAGGGCGTCTCAGTTTGGCATTGCTCATTATTGTACGATTGGTTTAAACCCAAAAGAAGCCAATAATTCCAGTGTTGCTGAACCCGTGATGGATTTGCTGCCGATATTTGCCTGTAAAGAAGGCGTTGTAGCGATTGGTGAAATTGGCTACGATGACATGACAGAAACCGAAGATAAATACTTTCAAGATCAACTTGCTTTAGCCAAAGAACTGGATATGTTGGTACTGATTCATACACCGCACCGCAACAAAAAAGCGGGTACAAGTCGCAGTATGGATCGCTGTATTGAACATGGTCTTGATCCGTCTCAAGTAATCATTGATCACAACAACGAAGAAACCGTTGAAGAAGTGTTAGAACGAGGATTTTGGGCTGCATTTACGATTTACCCCATGACAAAAATGGGTAATGCTCGGATGGTAGAAGTTGTTAAAAAATACGGTACTGATCGCATTATTGTTGATAGTAGTGCTGACTGGGGATTAAGTGATCCGTTAGCCGTACCCAAAACCGCTCAACTGATGTTAGATGAAGGGATTAATGAGGCGGATGTGCGAACAGTTTGTTATGAAAATGCGCTCAAAGCTTATAGTCAAAGCGGTCAATTTAAAGAAAGCGATTGGTTAACACCTAAACCTGTTGATCATACAGCACAATTTAGTGGAAATAGCGTCTTGCGAGGACAAAATCCAGATGCAAAAAATCTGCGGGATTCAGTTGTGATTCAGTAGAGACAGATTGAATCGTGATCAATTGTAGAGGCGGGTTCACACAATTGATTATTCATTCCCAAAACAACCGATTGAACCCCAAAAATATAAATTTATTCGTCTGAGCAAAAAGGTAACTGATTTGAATACAACAATTCTAAGCAATCGTACAGCAGGCTATTTTCAATTGATGCGTCCTCCGAATATTCCCACAGCTTGGGCGGATATCCTAGCTGGATATGCTATTGCCGGGAGTAGCGCCTCTATTAGTTCTTTATTGTGGTTACTCCTAGCAACAACTGGACTTTACGGGGGCGGGGTTGTTTTCAATGATGTTTTTGATGCGGAACTTGATGCCGAAGAACGCCCAGAACGACCCATTCCTCGGGGTACAGTTTCAAGAAGCGACAATATTGGGCAGTTTTTTGTTAACGGTTGGAGTTTTTGCAGCCAGCCAGGTTTCGGAGTTAAGTTTAGTATTGGCGAGTCTAATTGCTGCGGCGACCTTAATTTACGATAGTACCGCAAAACATTACGCTTTGTTCGGACCGTTAACAATGGGGTTTTGTCGGGCGGGGAATTTATTACTCGGTATCAGTGTTTTCCCCTCAGTATTTAGTGATGTTTTTGAGAATGGGTTTTCATTTATTCATCCCACTTATCTCGCCATTATTCCGATTTTGTATATTGGTGCAATTACTGCTATTAGTCAAGGTGAAGTGTATGGGGGAAGTCGTCGTACCGGACAAATTTCGGTTGTACTGATGGGTGTTGTTATTGCTATTTTGTTGGGCTGTGCAATTACATCTACTCATATGATGAGTGCTTTATTGTTTGTTGGGTTGCTGACTTGGCGTATTTTTCCCCCGTTTGTTCGAGCGGCAATTCATCCCCAACCTAACCATATTCGCAGTGCGGTTCAAGCCGGAATTTTATCTTTAGTAATTGTCAATGCAACACTTGCTTCTTGCTTTGCTGGCGGAGTTTACGGTTTGCTCGTGCTTGCACTATTGCTTTTGTCAATGGGATTAGCGCGTTTGTTTGCAATGACTTAATATTACAGGTAATAGACCATAAAAACATCGATCAAAAAGGATAAAATTAATGACTTTTACACTTTCTAAGCCCGCTTCTCAACCTGCTGTTTCCAAGAGTTCATCCACTGAGTATGCTTCTCTCAAACAAGAGGTAAAAGTTACATTTAACTATGATGTACATTTTACTCGGGATTTATTTAACCCCGATAATCCTTTACTCGCCAAGGTGTTACTCGCAACCGGAGAAGGAACGAAAAAAGCAATTGCATTTGTAGATAGTGGACTCCCTCAAGCGGCGGAAATTCTGGCTCAAATTCAAGCCTATAGTAAATGCCATTCCTATGCCTTAAATCTCAAACCCGGTTCAACTTTAATTGCCGGGGGAGAAGCGGCGAAAAATAATCCTCAACTCGTTGAAAACTTACAAAAACTGATTTCAGATGCCGAACTTTGTCGTCATTCTTATGTGATTGCGGTGGGTGGCGGTGCGATGTTAGATTTAGTGGGCTACGCCGCAGCAACAGCCCATCGAGGGATTCGGTTAATTCGGGTTCCGACAACAGTTTTAGGACAATGTGACTCGGGAGTGGGAGTAAAAAAT
>CAZNCM010000130.1:0-14518 GCA_964571155.1 uncultured Lyngbya sp.
CAGCGCATCGTCATCGGATTGTTAATGCCATCTTGGGACATGGAAGTGCGCTCATGCTAGGTTTTGCCTTTCCAGTATTTACACGGGTTCATATACAACATCATGCTCATGTTAATGATCCAGACAATGACCCCGATCATTTTGTTTCCACGGGTGGGCCTTTGTGGTTAATCGCCGCTCGTTTTTTTTACCATGAGGTGTTTTTCTTCAAACGACGACTTTGGCGAAAATATGAGCTTTTAGAATGGTTTTTGAGTCGGTTGTTTGTATTTAGCATTGTTGGCTGTTCAATCCATTATGGCTTTACAGATTACATCCTCAATTATTGGTTCTCACCCGCATTGGTTGTGGGTCTAGCGTTAGGGTTATTTTTTGATTACTTACCCCATCGTCCTTTTGAAGAACGTAATCGCTGGAAGAATGCCAGAGTTTACCCGAGTGCAATTCTCAACCTTTTAATTTTAGGTCAGAATTATCATCTCATTCATCATTTGTGGCCGTCTATTCCCTGGTATCAATACAAGCCTGCCTATGAGAAAATGAAACCCTTACTCGATTCTAAGGGTTCGCCTCAATCGTTGGGGTTACTACAAGGAAAAGATTTTAGAGGTTTTATTTATGATATCTTTTTGGGAATACGCTTTCATCATTGATCGCTAACCCTAGAAAATTTCACTCTAAAATGTGATCAATTGCAGTTCAATTCGTTAGTTTCAATAGATGGAAATGCCCTCACCGCCAAAGGAAAGTCAAACCGCGACAACACAAACCGGATGGAAGAAAATCTGGAGTGAGCAGGGGGAAAATTTTTTAATTTTGGCGATCGCTCTGGTATTATCAGTCTTGATCCGAATGTTTGTGGCTGAACCGCGCTACATTCCCTCAGATTCGATGATACCAACTCTAGAAATTGGCGATCGCTTAGTGGTTGAAAAGGTGTCTTACCACCTTCATTCCCCCCAAGCCGGAGAAATTATCGTTTTTAGCCCTCCCAAACCGTTGCAAGTTCAGGGCTATTCAACTCAGCAAGCCTTTATTAAACGGATTATCGCCCAACCGGGTCAAACGGTGGCGGTGCGAAACGGGATCGTTTATGTCGATCATCAACCCCTAGAAGAAGATTATATCGCCGAACCT
Organism: uncultured Lyngbya sp.; assembly: GCA_964571155.1. Taxonomy (GTDB): domain Bacteria; phylum Cyanobacteriota; class Cyanobacteriia; order Cyanobacteriales; family Microcoleaceae; genus Capilliphycus. Next base: position 1,138 of record CAZNCM010000130.1, read on the forward strand.
CCTGCTTATAATTGGGGGCCTGAGAATGTTCCGGCCGATCATTATTTTGTCATGGGGGATAACCGCAATGATAGTAATGACTCTCATATTTGGGGGTTTCTTCCTCAAAAAAATATCATCGGTCATGCTGCTTTTCGCTTTTGGCCGATTGATCGCTGGGGAAAAGTCTAGTCCAATCCCCGAAAATAAATCCCGTCGAGGAATAATCTCTCACTTCCCCCCGTTTATCCTTGAGTCCTAAGTACGGGAATTGCGACTGACAAAAGTGTGAAGACTGTAGATCTTGACTGTTAGAATAATACAAAAACTAAGGAAATTCCTGAGTTTAAATGATAGCAGTTTAGTAAAATAAAGAGTAGCTATGGGATTTTTTGATTCAGAGATCGTTCAGCAAGAAGCCAAGCAGTTATTTGAAGATTATCAATCCTTAATTCAACTGGGGGGTGATTACGGGAAGTTTGATCGCGAAGGTAAAAAACTGTTCATCGCCCAGATGGAGTCGATCATGGATCGTTACCGTGTGTTTATGAAGCGCTTTGAACTCTCAGAAGATTTTATGGCTCAGATGACGATGGAACAGTTAAAGACTCAACTCGGTCAATTTGGCATCACTCCCGATCAAATGTTCTCTCAGATGAACACCACCCTCGAACGGATGAAAGCCGAGTTAGAAAAGCAGTCATAACCCCCAAGGTTCAGGGTCAACTTGTATTGTTGAGATCTCAACGTTTTAAGTGCATCAAAGCCATGAACAAAAAAGTTCTCCGAAGATGGACGACGGGCTGGCTAAGGTTTTGTTAAAATACGTTAAGTTAAGTTTAGCTCTCCTGATCTTGCCATCCATCATCATTCATCTCTCCCAGTAGTGGAAAAATCCCTATGACAAACGTTCCTGTTTCTCGAATTCGCAACTTCTCAATTATTGCTCACATTGATCATGGCAAGTCCACCTTAGCCGATCGCCTGTTGCAAGATACAGGGACAGTCGCACAACGGGAAATGAAGGAGCAATTTCTAGATTCAATGGACTTGGAAAGAGAGCGTGGCATTACCATCAAGCTGCAAGCGGCTCGTATGGATTATACAGCCAAAGATGGCAATCAGTACGTCTTAAATCTGATTGATACTCCCGGTCATGTGGATTTTTCCTATGAAGTTTCCCGGAGTCTGGCGGCTTGTGAAGGGGCGTTATTAGTCGTTGATGCGTCTCAAGGGGTCGAGGCTCAAACCCTGGCAAATGTCTATCTGGCTCTAGAAAATAATTTAGAAATTATCCCCGTTTTAAATAAAATAGATTTACCCGGAGCCGAACCGGATCGAGTCAAGGAAGAAATCGAAGAAATCATTGGTTTAGACTGTTCTGATGCCATCCTCGCTTCCGCCAAAGAAGGAATTGGTATCAATGAGATCTTAGAGTCAATTGTTAAATTAGTTCCTCCACCTGAAGATACCGTTTCACAAAAGTTAAGGGCGTTAATTTTTGATAGTTATTACGATAGTTATCGCGGAGTGATTGTCTATTTTCGAGTCATGGATGGAACGCTCAAAAAAGGCGATCGCATTCGGTTAATGGCTTCTAAAAAAGAATATGAGATTGATGAAATCGGGATATTATGTCCGACACAAAAGCCCGTTGACGAACTCCACGCTGGGGAAGTTGGGTATGTAGCCGCAGCCATTAAAGCCGTTGAAGATGCCCGAGTTGGAGATACGATTACCTTAGCCAAAGATGCCGCCGAAAAACCCTTACCGGGTTATAAAGAAGCAAAACCGATGGTATTTTGTGGTTTATTCCCCACAGATTCCGATCAATTTCCTGACTTACGCGAAGCCCTCGATAAACTGAAGTTGAATGATTCTGCCCTGTCTTATGAACCGGAAACCTCGACCGCAATGGGATTTGGGTTTCGTTGTGGTTTTTTGGGCTTGCTGCATATGGAAATCGTGCAGGAACGTCTTGAACGAGAATATAATTTAGATTTAATTGTAACTTCACCCTCCGTTGTTTATCAGGTAACGACCTTAAAAGGGGAACTTTTAATGATTGATAACCCCACGAATTTACCTGAACCTAATTTCCGAGAAAAAATTGAAGAACCCTATGTGCGAGTTGAAATGATTACCCCTGAAGAATATGTGGGAACATTGATGGATTTAGGTCAAACTCGTCGGGGTGATTTCAAAGATATGAAATATTTGACTCTTGGACGCACAACATTGGTGTATGAAGTTCCCCTTGCCGAAGTCGTAACAGATTTCTTTGATCAGATGAAGTCTCGCTCTCGGGGTTATGCCAGTATGGAGTATCATTTGATTGGCTATCGGGCGAATCCTTTGGTGAAGTTAGATCTGATGATCAATGGTGATCCGGTTGATTCCCTGTCGATGATTGTTCACCGAGATAAGGCTTATGGTGTCGGTCGAGGTATGGTCGAGAAGTTAAAAGAGTTGATTCCTCGCCATCAGTTTAAGGTGCCATTACAGGCGGCAATTGGTTCTAAAGTGATTGCAAGTGAACATATTCCGGCGTTACGAAAAGATGTTTTGGCGAAGTGTTACGGGGGAGATATTAGTCGGAAGAAGAAATTACTCGCCAAACAAGCAAAAGGGAAAAAACGGATGAAATCTCTGGGGTCTGTTGATGTTCCTCAAGAAGCATTTATGGCGGTTCTCCGATTAAATCAAGAATCCTAGAACGACCTGAACAGTTGACAGTCAAGCGATCAGTAATCCTGCTGATTGGGGAATTTTATTAATTGCACCGACCTGTGATCATTTCACGGGGGTTGACCGGGTTATTGTTTCCGGTTCCCTGTTGCCATTGACAACACAATATAAATGTGATGCGATAGTATTGGGTTGCATTTTTTTGAATTTATCCCTTAAAAGTTGACCAACTTGGATTTTGATTTAGTCAGGGCCTTCAGCATTACATCCAGTCAATCGGGTTTACCCGAGAGATCAACTTTTGTGAATTTGGATTTGAAGCCAGATTTTTGTACTATGGAATTACCCTCTACGTTTGCGTGGCAAGTGCAACAATGAGAATTTTAGTAACAGGCGGAGCAGGTTTCATCGGTTCACACCTCATTGATCGTCTAATGGAACAAGGACATGAGGTGGTTTGCCTGGATAATTTCTTCACAGGTACGAAGCGAAACCTCGTTAAATGGTTTGGGAACCCTTATTTTGAACTGATACGGCATGATATCACAGAACCCATCCGGATAGAAGCGGATCAGATTTATCATTTGGCTTGTCCGGCTTCCCCAGTTCATTATCAATACAACCCCGTCAAGACGATTAAAACCAATGTCTTGGGAACCCTGAATATGCTGGGGTTAGCAAAACGGATCAAAGCACGGTTTTTGCTGGCTTCGACTTCCGAAGTCTACGGAGATCCTGATGTACATCCCCAAACTGAAGACTATCGGGGAAATGTTAATCCGATTGGGATTCGCAGTTGTTACGATGAAGGAAAACGAGTGGCGGAGACTCTAGCCTTTGACTATCATCGTCAAAATGGAGTTGATATTCGAGTGGCTCGAATTTTTAATACTTATGGGCCTCGAATGTTAGAAAACGATGGTCGAGTAGTGAGTAATTTTGTCGTCCAAGCTTTGCAAGGAATTCCGTTAACGGTCTATGGAGATGGTTCACAAACTCGCAGCTTTTGCTATGTTTCTAACTTAGTAGATGGATTAATGCGTTTGATGAATGGGGATTATATTGGCCCGGTGAATTTAGGAAATCCGAGTGAATATACCATCCTTCAATTAGCGCAAAAGATTCAGCAGATGGTTAATCCCGATGCGGAGATTCAATATAAACCTCTCCCTCAAGATGACCCGAGACAGCGACAACCGGATATCACCAAAGCAAAAACCTATCTGAATTGGGAAGCGACTGTTCCCCTAGAAGAGGGCTTAAAGCTAACCATTTCAGACTTCCGCCAACGAATTTTAGAGGAACAGTCAAAACATCAATAGAATGGAAACAGGATTCAGTAGGCTGTAATACCCTTTGAATCCTAATGCGATGATGATGGGTACACAACCCCTCTCATCTAGTAATTCTCGTTTTTTTGTTTCGTTTATAGCATGAGGATATCATTATTATGCGAGTTTGTGTGATTGGTACGGGATATGTTGGCTTAGTGACTGGAGTGTGCCTTGCTCATACGGGTCACGATGTACTGTGTGTAGATAATAACGAAGAAAAAGTCAAATTGATGAAATCCGGTCAGTCACCGATTTATGAACCGGGTTTATCAGAATTGATGAAAAAGAATATGGAGGAAGGACGGTTGTCCTTTACTTCAGATTTGGGTGCAGGGGTCAATCACGGGGATATTCTCTTTATTGCAGTCGGAACTCCTGCTTTACCGACGGGTGATAGTGATACTCGTTATGTCGAAGCAGTGGCTCGTGGAATTGGTTCTCATCTAACCACAGGTTACAAAGTTATTGTCAATAAATCAACTGTACCGATTGGTTCGGGTGACTGGGTGCGGATGATTGTTCTCGATGGAGTTGCTGAACGACAAAACCAAGAGGGAGCCACAAAAGATGTAGAAGTTGCATTTGATGTGGTGAGTAACCCAGAATTTTTGCGAGAGGGTTCTGCGATTTTTGATACCTTCAACCCAGATCGGATTGTTTTGGGGAGCAATAACAAAAAAGCTCTCGATATGATGCAACAGCTTTACACTCCGATTATTGAGCGCAAGTGTGCAGATGATCCGACTTTACCTCCGGTTCCCGTTGTCGTTACCGATCTCAGTTCAGCAGAGATGGTGAAATACGCAGCAAACTCTTTCTTAGCAACTAAAATCAGCTTCATTAATGAAATTGCCAACATTTGCGATCGCGTCGGAGCAGATGTTAAGCAGGTTTCATTGGGGATTGGTTTAGACTCTCGAATTGGGAAGAAGTTCTTACAAGCTGGAATTGGTTGGGGGGGTTCTTGTTTCCCGAAAGATGTTTCGGCGTTAATTCATACTGCTGATGACTACAATTATGAAGCGCAGTTGTTGAAAGCAGCAGTTGAAGTGAACAATCGTCAACGGTTAATGGCGGTTGAAAAGCTCCAGCAAATGCTGAAAATTCTCAAGGGGAAAACAATTGGATTATTGGGGTTAACGTTTAAGCCTGATACCGATGACTTGCGAGATGCTCCCGCTTTAAATATTATTGAACAACTGAATCGTTTGGGTGCAAAAGTTAAAGCCTATGACCCCATTATTTCTCAAACGGGAATGCGTCATGGTTTGTCTAATGTGATTGTTGAAACTGATCCGGAATTATTAGCCGATGGTTGCGATGCGTTAGTTTTGATTACCGATTGGGAACAGTTTAAGAACTTAAATTACTCGAAGATGGCGAAGTCAATGCACTCAGCAATGCTGATTGATGGCCGGAACTATCTTGATCGCAAACAGTTAGAAGAAGCTGGATTCCAATATATCGGTATCGGACATTAAACTCTAAATTCTAAAAATTTAGCGTTCTAGATTCTGAAGATGTAAAAATCCAATCAAACAGTAGACGGGAGAGATAAAAAATGCTCTTTCGTCTTTATTTATGTAATCTGAAATACTGATCAGGGATTGCTCATTCAAGAATAAAGTTTGGTTCTCCTAAAATTCTAGATCCGGCATTTGACAGAAATCAAGTTATCCCCTTATTGACTTTTTCTTCATTAATTAAAGTTCAAATCAATTTAGGATTTCGCTCGGTTTCCAGTTATAGTTTGTTTATTGAGTAAATTTTGAGTCAACCTATGAGGTATCGTAGATACCCGTTGGTTTGAAGTCTTTTGCTGTTGCCATTTTTCGAGAAAGGGCGAACGATGGGACTCGAACCCACGAATGGTGGAACCACAATCCACTGCCTTAACCACTTGGCTACGCCCGCCATACGATTTATTAATGTAGCACAAGATTTCTCATTTGTGCAATCTTTTGAGACAAAAAGCAAAAAACAGCTTGAGCGGGAGACAAAACCGACAAACCTGAGTTGGTAGCGGGGTCGAATCGTGTAATAATAATCCGGCAATGATCCAACGCTGCGGAGTCCTGATGGCTGATATTCCCCAATCGCCCAATGAGTTAGCTGAAGTTCTGCAAGAGCTAACCGATCTCAAGTTTGAACTCCCTGATCCTGAAGATGATGAAATCGCCGAACCCGACTTTGAACGACAGATCGATGTCGCCTGGAAAGTTTGCGATCGCTTTGATTTGCAAACCGAAATTTGGCGGGGTCGAATTTTGCGAGCAGTACGCGATCGCGAAAAACGAGGGGGTGAAGGACGGGGAACAGGATTTCTCAACTGGCTGAAAGACCGGGAAATCAGCAAAAGTCAAGCCTATGCTTTAATTGAACTGGCAAACAGTGCTGACACCCTCCTCGCTCAAGGTCAGTTAAACCCCGACTCAATCAACAACTTCAGTAAACGAGCCTTTGTGGAGACGGCAAAATCTCCTCCCCAAGTCCAACAAATGATCTCAGATGCTGCTTGCAATGGCGATCGCATTACTCGCCGTCAGGTGCGTCAGATGTCTGATGAATGGACTGCAATGAGTTCTGATCTCCTACCCGAAGAAGTGCGAGAAAAAGCCCAAGCCGGAGTGATGCCGACTCGTTATCTGGCTCCTCTAGTCCGGGAAATGGAAAAATTACCCGAGTCTCATATTACTGAAATTCGTCGAGAAGTTTCTGCCAGTCCAGATGTCGATACCATTAAAAATCTGACTTCAGAAGCCAAAAATTTATCTAAATATCTTGATGCTGCGGCTCAAGTCCAGGCGATCAATCAATCTTCTGTTGATGTGGAAATGGCGTTAGAAGAAGCATTGCGAGTCGGTTGTTTGAACACAGCCGCAGATCTCGTTAAACAAGCCACTCAACTCGAACAAGCGATCGTCAAACTTCATAGTACCTGGAAGCGGGTTGGGAGTTTAGCCGATCGGCTGTATGTCGATACTGGTGCAAGTACCCCCCATTTGCGATCGCTACTTTCGTGTTTAGAACAACTTGCAGGTCAAGTTTTAGAAGTTCAGCTTGGGGACAGTCGAGAGGGTAGAATTCGCTTACAGATTTTAGCGGATAATGAAGAATCTTTTCGGGAATAAAGAGTTAGAGATTGAATGTTTTAACTCATTTTTTTACTCCAGCTTTACCTCTAAATGTTCCTTTAACCAAGTGACGCTTTGGCGAGGATTGTTTAACCTGAGCCTTACTCCAACTGCTGTCAATCAATAACTTAAAACAATACCAGAACAGCACTATTCCCAAAAATAAGAGTTAATCAAGCAGAGTCATCTAACGGGGTTGAGAACTAACCTGAGAAGTCTGAGGCGAATAGGAACGTAAGGTCGAAAATCTTGATTGATCTTGTTTATTGAAATTATTATACTTGCCGCAGTTATTCAAAGTAAAATTGTAATTTTCATATGTTTTTTTTTGAATTTTCTGGCAACAAGAAACTATTTTGAGAGATGTAAGCTGTTCTGAATCTAAATTTCTGGACTGATTCCCTGACAGTAAGGGTTTCAGAGGTCTGTAATCCCAGGGGTGTGAGTGCTTAAACTCTTTCTAGTTTGTGTTAGTAATCTTTCTTAATCCCAGAATCGTTAACTTTTATTGAGTTTGACCCGAGAATTTTATAAAGATTTAGTAATTTGTTGACGTTGAGATATAAATATTCAGTAGACCCCTTCTATAGAGGCTTATCGGCGACTTTCGTTGCTGAAGTTCTGCACCTGACTCCATTGAATATCCAGAACCGGGGGAATAGGTTAATAGTCTCGGTACAAAAGAAAAATCTGTACAATAAAAGTCTAGATTTTGCAATAACATCTACGAACAAAATTAAAGTAAATCGTATGATTTGATACAAACTTTAAAATAATTTAAAGTATTATGAGGTCAATCAAGCCCATTTTTCAATGCTTAAGTTTCAGATCAACCGATCCACTCTGATTGCTAGTCTGGGAGAACGATAACAGCTTGAGTGAACTGGCTCTATTTTCTATATTGAGATAAAAATAGGGATTCATTCAAGGAGTATGACATTTTCATTCATCAAAAAGCTCTGAAGATAAAGTGAACGCTGTATTTCATTCGGAAGCTGGATTGATACAGCGACTCATTAATAGTAAAAACAAAGTCCATAAATTTCGTCGTTTAAACTTCAATAATATTAGCCATGAATAATTGTCCTTGTTGCTCCACCAATATGCTCCGTCACATTCGTCATTCCCAAGTGTATTGGTACTGCTCAAACTGTAAGCAAGAAATGCCAAATTTGTCAGATTGCGTTAAAATCAGCACAATTTTAGATAGCTTTCGCACTCATTCGTGTCAAATACCGATGAAGTTTGCCGATCAATTCCCTAATACTCATTTGCCTCAGCCTCAAGAGGGAACCGTCCAAAGTATACTTGGCATGGGGTGTTAATACCCCGCCATAAAGCTGACAAGCTGCTCGGATTTTTGAAGATTTAAGAGGAATCACGAGTCTCAAAAATGATCTTGAGACTATTAACAGTTAAAGCTCTATAATCTTTAAAGATAGAGGTGAGGAGGTCAAATCCTAAAAGTTGAGGCATGATATTGATCTCAACTCACCGCAGCTTATGTCAAACTCTGTTAATCCTGACGAATTTTTTCGATCTCCGGGCGTTATCCTTGATGTTCGCAGTCCCGCCGAATATACTCAAGGGCATATTCCAGGGGCGATCAGTTTCCCTTTGTTTACTGACGAAGAACGCGCTCAAGTCGGAATTTGCTACAAACAACAAGGACGCAATCACGCTGTTGAGTTAGGGATGAAGATCGCTGGCCCAAAATTTGCCGATTTTATCGCTCAAGCTAGAGTTTTAGCCCCAGAGAGTTTTGTACGAATATATTGCTGGCGGGGAGGAATGCGAAGTAGTGGAGTGGCTTGGGCGTTGGAAATGGCGGGATTTCAGGTTTTTTTTCTTCAGGGAGGATACAAAGCCTTTCGCCGTTGGGGACGTTCTTTGTTTGCAGTTCCTCAAAAAATAATGATTTTGGGGGGAATGACGGGAACAGGTAAAACAGAGATTCTCAATGCTTTAGCGACGTTAGGAGAACAAACCCTCGATTTAGAAGATTTGGCGAATCATCGCGGAAGTAGTTATGGGGCTTTGGGTCAACCCTCTCAACCGACCAATGAACAATTCTGGAACTTGATCGCGGTACAATGGTTACAATTTCAACGTCATCAATCGGTTTGGATCGAAGCAGAAAGTAAACGGATCGGTATTTGTCGGGTTCCTCAAGAGATTTTTCAGCAAATGGAACCTGCACCTGTGATTGAAATTCAGCGAACTCGCGAAGAACGACTTTCACTATTGGTTGAACTTTATGGAACTGCAAACCGAAAAGAGTTGATTCAAGCAACAGAACGAATTCGCAAACACTTAGGGGGGTTAGCGACTCAAGAAGCCATTAATTTTATAGAACAAGAGAAACTCACTGAAGCGTTGGATTTAATCTTGCGATACTATGACAAAACTTATACTTATGACCTACAAAAGCGTCAAGGCTCAGTCTATCCTATCGATATTTCTGGAAAATCTACCTTAGAAGCGGCAATTTTAGTTCGTCAAACAGCCCAACAGATTTCTTCTCAAGATTGTGCTTAGTATAAGCGTTTAGTGACTCACGAGTGGTTTTGGTTTGTATCCTGTACTGATTTCAAAAAAAGCTCCTCAATTTAGACTAATTTGAAGATTCATCAGTTAACTCGCGGCGATCATTTCCGGCATTCCCTGGGCTGAAAGTTTAGCCTTGATTTCTTCAACGAATGCTTTATGATCGATCACAGGCTTGGGAATGTAGCCATCTGCGCCACTTTTGTTGAGGAAATATTCTCGATCATGAGCGCCTCCATTGGCGGTGACGAGGATAATGGGTAGATTTGCGGTTTCGGGGTTCGCTTTCAACATCTGGGTAATTTGAATCCCGTCAACGGCTTGACCTTGATAATAACTATTTGCTAATGCAATATCCATCAAAATTAGATCAGCTTGTTTGGATTGAGCTAATTCCATTACCGTTTCGACATCTTCTGTGTGTTTGGCGATTAATCCTCCTCGTTTAGTGAGGATGCGCTCAAATACTTTCCAGTTGATGGGGTTGTCTTCAACGACTAAAACGGTTTTCATCATGGATTCACCTTCCGATCTACAAGATAACTAGGGGATGTTCTACTATTAGTTTGACGGATTTTGTCCCAAAAGTCGATAGGGATAAGTTCAGGAGTTCAGGACTTCTGTTCTCAGTACGGATGAAAAAAGATAGAAAAGTTCAGGATCAATCCGGGAAATCTTCGATCAAATAAGGGGAGTAACCCGCTCGGATTATCAACCCTCATCTGAATCCTGAGTTCAGGCTATTGCCAAAATTTTCAATCCGATCAAGCGCGATATTGGTGAGGAAAAAATCAGCAATGCTTGTAAAAAGCTTAACGCATAATTGGGTTTTATTGATTTTTTTACATTATTTTTTTTCAATTGACAGTGTATAATTCATCAGAGACTTTGCCTCTGCACCCTTAAAATTTCCGGTAATCGGTGCCGCATGACGAGGAACAGCAGTCGCAACTAAAGCAATATGGCGATCGCTAACGGCTAGCCCTTCAGTCGGATCATAGCCTCGCCAACCTGCCCCCGGTAAATAAACTTCTGCCCAAGCATGAAGGTGTTGTTCTTGAGGAGATAAATCCCCTTCACGATACCCACTCACAAACCGCGAAGCGATACCCACCGCCCGACAAGCGGCGATAAAAACAACAGCTAAGTCTCGACAAGATCCAAATTGTTGTGTCCATGTTACTCCAGGAGGAAGCGGGGCGCCTGTTTCTCGAAACATATGTTGACAGGTTTGATAAATTCGTTGATTGAGAGTATTTAAAAAGGCAATAATCTCTGCATTAGAACTTTGCCAAATTTCTTGAGCCAGTTGAGCAATAATTGGATCGGCTACATTGGACTGTAAATAGGGCTGAAGATGAGCAAACATCGAAACGGGATAATCTGTAATGGGGAGTTCTAAAGCCCAAGGTTCCAACAAATAGTTAAAAGGATTGGTACAATGAGTTTTGACATGAGAACTAACTTTAATACTTAGTTGTTCAGTTTTGGGTTTAAACCAGAGTTTGATCAGGTCATTTCCCGCTAAATCCACAATACTAGATTGACCAACAGGTTCAGGAAAAACTTCAATCAAAAAAGAGTGTAAGGTTTGAAAAGCATCAGAACGAGGACGCAAGCGAACCAGGTGAGGGGCTAATTCGACAGGTTGAGTGTAAGTGTAAGTTGTGGTGTGAGTGATCTGGTAATCCATCGAGTGATGTCTCTCTAATACCTAATTCTATTTTCTCCGATTTAAGAAGTCAAAATTGTTTGTCGAGAACTAATTGTAATTTGATTGGGAATCGGTTCTAAAGCAAAAAAGGTTTCAAACATTTTATCTCCAATTAGATTTATTCTCCGTTGCAAATCATCTAGAAATTGATGCAATCCTCTATCAGTAATATCATCAATGGTCATATAATCTAATTCAGCCCGTAATCGTCCTAACTCTCGTTCTGCGGAGTTTTGCCAGGTTCCAGATAAGCTTCCTGTGATTTGATGTAGGGATTGTTCGGCGTGGAGAAAACAGTATTGAATAGAACGAGGAAACTCTCGATCTAAGACAAAAAATTCAACGACACCATAGGGCGTGATTTGATGACGTTTTTGACATTTTCGGTACATCTCATAAGCACTGGTTGATTTTAATAAAGCGATCCATTGAATTTCATCGAGAGTTGTTCCCACATCTTCAACAGAAGGTAAAAGAATATAATATTTTACATCTAAAATTCGAGAAGCTTTATCCGCCCGTTCTAACAACCGTCCAATATTACCAAAATGCCAACCTTCGTTGTGAGACATGGTAGCATCCATAATTCCTGCAAATAGATGTCCATTCAGTTTGACTTTATAGAAAAATTCGGGTAAATCACAGGGATTTTGTCCTTTCGCTGCATCCCGAACCATCATATAAAATTCATTAACTTGTTCCCACATTTCTGAAGAAATAACTTCTCGAATTGAACGGGCATTTTCTCGGGCTGCTTTCAAACAAGAAAGAATTGAGTTTGGATATTCTGAATCAAAAGTAAGAAACTGAATTACATTTTCAGCCGTTGCTTCTCCATACCGTTCTTGAAAGAGGGGTAAATCTCCTGTAATTAATACTAAAGGTTGCCATTGTTGTTCGAGTCCTAAAGGTGAATCTAGCAATAAATTGCGATTGACATCCACAAACCGGGCAATATTTTCGGCTCGTTCTACATAACGATTCAGCCAATAAATTGAATTTGCAACACGACTTAACATAAGCTATTTTGACTTTATTTTACACTGATATTTTTGTTTTTAATCTTTTAAAACCCAAGTATCTTTACTCCCTCCACCCTGAGACGAATTGACAACTAAAGAGCCTTTTTTTAGAGCAACTCTAGTTAAGCCACCGGGATGAACATAAATATCTTGACCATACAAAATATAAGGTCGTAAATCTACATGACAGCCTTCAAATTTGTCTTCTAATAGCGTCGGAACACGGGATAAAGATAAGGTCGGTTGAGCGATATAATTGCGGGGATTGGCTTTAATTTTTTCCGCAAATTCTTGGCGTTCTTCGGGAGTTGATTGTGTGCCGACTAACATTCCATAACCGCCCGCTTCATTGGCGGCTTTCACGACTAATTTATCGAGGTTCGCTAAGACATAATCAAGTTGTTGCTTTTCCCAACATAAATAAGTCGGAACATTGGGTAAGATTTGGTCTTCATTGAGGTAATAGCGGATCATTTGAGGAACATAGGCATAGATGACTTTATCATCTGCAACCCCCGATCCTAACGCATTTGCTAACGCGACTCGTCCTTGACTATAAACCTCCATTAAACCCGGAATTCCCAGTAATGATTCTGGATTAAACGCTAATGGATCAATAAAATTATCATCAATCCGACGATAAATGACATCAATACGTTTTAAGCCTTTGGTGGTTCGCATCTGCACATAACCATCTACCACGACTAAATCTCGCCCTTCAACTAATTCTACACCCATTTGTCGCGCTAAAAATGAATGTTCAAAGTAGGCTGAATTATAAATTCCAGGTGTTAATACCACCACCATCGGATCAGCAATATGGGAAGGCGCAAGATTGAGTAAAGTTTCTAATAAATGACTCGCATATTCATCAACCGGTTGAATTCCTAAAGTTGCAAAAATTTGGGGAAATGTACTTTTCATCACGCGGCGATTTTCGAGTACATAAGAAATCCCCGAAGG
>CAZNCM010000131.1:0-12831 GCA_964571155.1 uncultured Lyngbya sp.
AAGATGCTTTTAAAATAATCGTATCAGGAGGAATCGTTAACTCAGTCTCACCGACCAAACCCACCCAGACCCCTCCGGTCAAAGAAGAAAAGCTCGAACGTTTCATCCCAAACGAGAACCGACTACAACCTGTACCATTAGATGAAGAAGGATTAAAATGAACCCGTGAGTCTGTTTCTCCAAACTCAATTCAAAATGGAAAAATTTTAAATTCCATTCATTCTCAATTTGCTCGTTTAACACTACTATCTACTGGGGAATTCTATGCAAGCTCGTCGAAGCTCTCGTGAACTCGCTCTATTGGGAATTAGCCAACTCCCAACTGGCCCTGAAAAACTCGCCACTCAACAAATTCAAGATATCATGTTGGCTGTTGTCCGAACGCTGGCCAATGAAGGTCAAGAATCCTTAGAAACAGCCATGGTTGAACTGCAACGAGGAAGTGATCGGTTGACGGGAAGTCAATTTCGAGCCAGCGATCTCCAAAGTGCTAGAGCCATGATCCAAGAAGCAATAGAACTGACACAAACGGCAATTAATCGTTTAGGAATCGCAGCCGAGTTTCCTGAACTGATTCAACTGGCTCGACAAGAAGAAGTTGCAGCTTATACTATCGAGATTTTAACAGAAGTTAATGTTCATCGTACAGAAATTGATGAAGTTTTAAATCAGGCGATGGTCGATTGGCAACTGAACCGTTTACCTCGCATTGATCGCGATATCTTAAGAATTGCAGTCACAGAATTATTGTACCTGGGAACTCAAGAGCAAGTCGCCCTCAATGAAGCGATCGAATTGGCAAAACGCTATAGCGATGAGGATAGCTATCGATTTATTAATGGTGTGTTACGGCGTGTTCTTGATCAATTAAAAGCAGACGCAGTGGTGCAGAATTAGTCTTCATAGATGAGGAGTTCTCAACTCCTTAATTTTTGTTAAAGCCTAATCTTTGACCTCTCAATCTAAAATTTTAAGTGCGAATAAATTTATCGGCTTTTATTCTAAATTTTTAGACTCTATTCATTAAACTTAAAATCAGTAAAATATTAAAATGCTACTATCTCTGCGGATTGAGAATTTTGCACTGGTTGATCATCTCGATCTAGAACTGGGATTAGGTTTAAATGTTTTTACCGGAGAAACAGGTGCAGGAAAGTCTATTATTCTGGATGCGATTGATGCAGTTTTAGGCGGAAAAGTAGATCGGCGTGTCATTCGGAGTGGGGCTAAACGAGCAATTTTAGAAGCCACTTTTGAAGTTGAACCTCTGATCTCAAGTTGGTTAGCTGAACAAGAAATAGATCTCGTTGATGGAACACTCGCCGTCTGTTCTCGGGAAATTACATTATCCGGTGGAAAACTGCGTACTCGTTCTCGTTTAAATGGCATTTTAATCAGTCGAAAACTATTAGATGAAGTTCGCGATCGCTTTGTAGAAATCACCGCCCAAGGTCAAACCTTACAACTAAGTCAACCCGGTTTACAACGAGAATGGTTAGACCTCTATGGAGGGACGGATTTAATCGTTGCTAAACAATCTGTTGCTACGGCTTATACTCAAGCTAAACAAGCTCAAAATATCCTAGAAAATCGCCGTCAGTTTGAACAGCAACGTTTACAAAGATTGGATTTATTACAATATCAAACCCAAGAATTAGAAGCAGCCAGTTTGACCGATGCAGATGAATTAGAACAACTCAAACAAGAATCAATTCGCCTCAGTCATGTCGTTGAACTGCAACAACAAAGCTATAAAATCTATCAAGGATTGTATGAAAATGACGAGGGAAAAGCCGCCTCAGATCTTCTTTCTCAAGCGGAAAATATCTTAACCGATATGGTCGAATATGATTCTCAACTGCAACCGATTTTAGCAATGGTAGAAGATGCGTTAGCCCAAGTCATAGAAGCCGGACGACAAATTAGCAGTTATGGTGAACAACTCGAATCTGATCCGCAGCGACTCCAAGAAGTAGAAGATCGCATTCAACAGCTTAAACAAATTTGTCGAAAATACGGCCAAACCTTGGCTGAAGTTATTACTTATTACGAAAAAATACAAGCCGAACTCAAAGACTTACAAACGGGTGAACAATCTCTCGAAGCCCTCGAAAAAGATTATCAACAAGCAACTCAAAAGTTAGTTTTAGCTTGTCAAAATTTAAGTCAACTTCGTCAAAAAACCGCTTCTAAACTCGAAACTCATTTGATCAAAGAACTCAAACCCTTAGCGATGGAAAAGGTAAAATTTCAAGTCGAAATACATCCCATCGAACCCACGATTACAGGTGCTGATCAAGTCGAATTTTGCTTTAGTCCAAACCCTGGCGAACCTCTACAACCTCTCGGTGAAATTGCATCCGGTGGAGAAATGAGTCGGTTTTTATTAGCTTTAAAAGCTTGTTTTTCAGAAGTTGCAGGTTCAGGAACTTTAGTCTTTGATGAAATTGATGTCGGTGTTTCAGGACGAGTCGCCCAAGCGATTACCCAAAAGTTACATCAACTCAGTCAACGTCATCAAGTCTTATGTGTCACTCACCAACCCATTGTGGCGGCGATGGGAGATTGTCATTTTCATGTTGAAAAAGAAGTGATCGGCGATCAGATTTCTAACGGAGGATCAGAAGAAAGAACCGTTGTCCGAGTCACTCAACTTAATAATAATCAACGCCGAGAAGAATTAGCCCAACTGGCGAGTGGACGTTCCGCTACTGAAGCAATTGCATTTGCAGAATCTTTGCTGACTCAAGCCGATTCTCTGCGAGAATTTCAAGCCAATTAGTTGATGCAAATGACTCAAAAAACTCCTGAAATTTAAACCCAATATAAAGATCCTGTAAAAAATCAACGAAAATCAATATTGTTTACGAAGCCTTAACTTCATATTAACCTTTAACCGATAACTTAAATATTAGTGAATTCACGGAAGCTAATTCATTCACTCTTACATAATGAATGCAATTATTTCCAAGGTTGAATCCAAAAAAAGCAGAATTTGCTTTTGTAAATTGGGTTAATTAATCCTTTCTAGACGAAGGTATGGCGCTACGCGCAGCTCATTTGGCAAAAGGCAAAAGGTGAAGCAGTGCCTCAACTTTTCGCTTTTACCAATGTCCTAACCTTTTTGAGTAGCGCTATAACATCACACAATCAAGCGTATATAAAGACCGAGAAAACGAGAAAATAGTTCTCGTTAAGCTGTCTTGTTTTTTAGACTTTCAATCAGATTCTCTCTCGAAATTACTCCAAAACCAATCAGGAAAATTTAATGGCAACAATACTCTCACCAGGCGACATCGCAATTGTTGGTTTCAATTTTGACAACCCCGACGAATTTGCCTTTACACCCTTAGTCAATCTCAGCATAGGCACAGAAATCAATTTCACCGATAACGGTTGGCAAAGTTCAGGTACTTTTAGGGCGAATGAAGGAACATTTACTTGGACAGCACCAACAGAGATTACAGCAGGAACAATCGTTAATCCTACTCTTAGTAGCGTTTTGTTTTCAGCCAGTGGCGACCAAATAATCGCCTACCAAGGAACTGATACCAACCCCACCTTTATTTATGCCCTCAACAGCGAAGGCAACCCCGGAGTATGGCAGTCAGACTCTACCAGTTCCAATACTTCTGCCCTACCCACAGGCTTAGTAAACGGTGAAACAGCAGTCGCTTTAGATGAAATTGACAACGCTATTTATACAGGTATTACTTCTGGGACCCAAGCCGAATTATTAGCAGCCATTAGCGATAATTCTAATTGGTCTGGAGACAATACCAACAGACAAACCATGCCAACAAACTCGTTTACAGTTAGTGGTAGTGGTGGAACAACCCCAACCTTTGTAGAAGACTTCAACAGCTTTACCGGAAGTGGCTTTTCGCCTGACCCAAGTGTAGGACAACTTGATTCTGATGTTTGGAGTGTAACAGGTCTATCCGACGGAGACTTAAACTTTGGTGGCACAGAAACATCTGGTGACTTTGCGCGGGGTTCTTCTACTGGTGGTGTAACAACTGGTGGAATTTACGGTTTTGAAGTTGAGTCTGGTAACTCTATTCTAGGAGTTCAGCCAGCCGGAAGTGACTTTACTCCTGGTGAATTCATTCTCAAACTACAAAATGATAGTAATTCTACTGTAACTGAAGTTGACGTTGACTACATCATTAGCTATCTAAATAACGCCACTCGTGCCAACTCTCTCAACCTATCCTATTCAGAAGATGGTACTTCTTTTACTTCTATTAGTAACTTAGACTTTACTACTCCAGAATTACCAGATAGTTCAGGTTGGCAGTCTGTTGATCGTTCCACAACGATCGATAATTTAAGCATTGCGACCGATGAGTTCTTCTTCTTGAAATGGACAGGGGATGATGTCAGTGGTAGTGGTTCTCGTGATGAGTATGGTATCGATAATATTCAAGTCACTAATCTAGTTGCTGCTGATGGAGATGATCATGGTGGTAATAACGGGGGTGGTGGTGAAACTACACTCATCAGTGCAGTTCAAGGGAGTGGAACAACTAGCCCCATAGTGGGTCAAACCGTCACCATTGAAGCGGTTGTCGTTGGGGATTTCCAAGATGGTGTTAGCGGAACGAATGGGGATTTAAACGGTTTCTTTGTTCAAGAAGAAGATATTGATGCTGATGCAGATATTTCGACTTCTGAAGGTCTTTTTATCTTTGATGGTAACTCTCCTGCGGTAGACGTGAATATCGGAGATGTTGTTCAGGTCACAGGAACAGTTACTGAGTTTAATGATTTGACAGAACTCACGAATGTCACGGTTTCCATTCAAGGAACAGATACTCTACCCACTCCTGCTACTGTTAACTTCCCCGTTACAGCAGTTGACAATCTAGAAGCTTTTGAGGGAATGCAGGTCACAATTCCTGATACCCTATTTGTCACAGAATATTTTAATCTGGATCGATTTGGTGAAGTCGTATTGTCTTCTGACGGAGCAAGTAACGAAGCCGGAACCGATGGTCGTTTGGATCAATACACTGATTTTAATGCGCCAGATGTTGCAGGTTTTGCTGCTTATCAAGATGAAATTGCCACGCGACGAATTGTTCTAGATGATGGTCAAACCGTTCAAAATCCCGATCCAATTATTCTGGGTCGAGGTGGCAACCCCCTGAGTGCAACCAATACTTTGCGCGGTGGTGATACCGTTAATAACCTCTCCGGTGTTCTCAGCTATGGATTTGATGAATATCGGATTCAACCCGTTGATCCTGTCGATTTCCAACCCACCAATCCTCGTCCGGCTACACCCGAAGATGTGGGCGGAGATCTCAAGGTTGCCAGTCTCAACGTTCTCAACTTCTTCACAACCCTAGATGTATCGGGTAATCCGGGTAGTGGCCCCAACAACCTTGAACCTCGTGGTGCAGATAGCCAAGCTGAGTTTGACCGTCAGATTGAAAAATTGGTGACAACTCTCGAAGATATCGATGCGGATGTTGTGGGTTTGGTTGAATTAGAGAACGAATTTGGCGACCAAAACGGTGACGGTCAGTTTGCAATTGATACATTGGTTAATGAACTCAATAACCGAGTCGGTGCAGGAACTTATGCTTACGTTGATCCGGGTGTTCCTTTCGTAGATACGGGTGATGCGATTTCTGTTGGTGCAATCTACAAAACTAACAGCGTTCAAATTGCTCCCGGTACAACTGTTGAAATCCTCACAGATTCCGATCTACCTGCTCTCGGTTTGGGTGGCACAATCTTTGATGGAGTTGACACGAACCGCGCTCCCCTCGCTGTCAGCTTTGAACAAATTAGTACAGGTGAAGTATTTACCCTCGCTGTCAATCACTTTAAATCTAAAGGCGGTACTGGATCGGGTGACAATGCAGATATTGGTGATGGTCAAGGTAACTTTAATGGTACTCGTCTGCGCGGTGCTGAAGCTCTAGATGCTTGGTTAAATAGTGACCCAACTGGAAGTGGAGATGATGACTTCTTGATTGTTGGCGATCTCAACGCCTACGCCGAGGAAGATCCGATCACATTCCTAGAAGGACAAGGTTACACCGATTTGATTGAAGAATTTGTGGGTGATGATGCTTACTCCTTTGTCTTTGATGGTCAATTTGGCTATCTTGACTATGGTTTAGCCAATCAATCCCTGTTGTCTCAGGTAACGGGTACAACAGAGTGGCACGTTAATGCAGATGAACCGGACGCTTTCGACTACAACCTCGACTTTGGACGCGATCCCAGTTTATTTGATGGTCAAGATCCATTCCGCAATTCTGACCACGATCCTGTAATTATTGGTTTGGATCTCGAAAGTATCACCTCTGGAGAAGAAATTAACGGAACCGCAGGTCGAGATAATTTAACGGGTACTGATGGCGATGATACTATTACTGGTTTCCAAAGCCGAGATACCCTCACAGGTGGCGATGGCGATGATATTTTCCGCTATACGGGTTTAGTTGATGCGGGTGATATTATCACTGATTTTGAAGTCGGAAGCGACAAAATTGACCTCGCAGATGTGCTTGACAGCGTTGGTTTTAGCGGTTCTGATGCGATCGCAGAGGGTTATGTTGGTTTTATGGGTCGCGGAGGCGATACCCTCTTAACTCTCGATCCCGATGGCACCACAGGTTCGGGCAGCGCTCGTGCTTTTGTTTTAGTTCAGGGTGTGACTGACACCGTTCTCAACAATTCCGAGAATTTTATTTTCTAGGTGAAATTAGCTGTTGTCTTAACTGAGGCGATCACTAATTTTCTTTTGCATTCTACTCCTACTCAATTTTGTTCAATTTCAGAGAGAAAAAAATGACTCATTTATTTCAAAAGTTTGCCCTAACGACTGCTGCTGTAACACCTGCAATTGTTGTGATGGGTGTGGCTCCGGCTGAAGCCTTTTTTGTGAACCTCAGTGGTACTATTGATTCCGGGGACTTGATGGGATCAACCTATGATGGTTCTTTTAGTTTTGATGAAATTGATTCTAATGGTGATGGAACTTCAAATGTGAATAAGGTGAACCTAGATTTTACCTTTAACAGCTTTACCAATACCTTTACTGAAGCCGATGCTGTCAGCCAACCCCTCGTTCAGTTTGATTTTGAGGGCAATTTGTTAGGACTTGAGTTTGGTGTTAATGATGCAAATCTGGGTCAAATTCAATTCAATTTTGCTTTTGTTCCTGGATTTTTTAGTGCCGAAGAAGCCTTTGTCACTTATGATGTTCAAGGGGGCACGGGCGGATCAGGTGATGTGGCGTTAGCGAGTACCGATGTTCCTGAACCTTTAACCCTTTTAGGTTCGGGTATGGCGTTAGGGTTTGGAGCATTATTCAAGCGGGAACAAGCAAAAAAACGTGAAAAATAAGCTTCCAAATTGTTCTAGGCTGGGCTAAATCTGACCTACACTAT
Source organism: uncultured Lyngbya sp. (assembly GCA_964571155.1). GTDB lineage: Bacteria > Cyanobacteriota > Cyanobacteriia > Cyanobacteriales > Microcoleaceae > Capilliphycus. Next base: position 7,413 of record CAZNCM010000131.1, read on the forward strand.
TTATTCATCGTAAAAACAACTCAGACACACATTTATGCAGATTTTCTCTGTTTGTGTCTGAGTCTTGCTGTGATCAATTTTCTCGTTAAAAAGATGTCAAATAATGCCTGGAGACGACTCTTAAACCCTATGGTTTAAACTTGCGAAATGCCAGTGTCACGTTATGTCCGCCAAACCCAAAAGAATTAGAAAGAGCCACTTCCACAGTTTGACTACGACTAACATTGGGAACATAATCCAAATCGCATTCGGGATCGGGATTTTCTAAGTTAATGGTCGGCGGAACTTGATCATTAGCGATCGCCAGGGCTGTCGCCACCGCTTCAATCCCTCCCGAACCCCCGAGTAAATGACCCGTCATCGACTTGGTGGAGCTAACTGCAATATTATAAGCGTGTTCACCCAGAGCCGTCTTAATAGCTGCGGTTTCCGTCGGATCGTTCATCGGGGTGCTGGTGCCGTGAGCATTGACATAACTAACCATATCCGGTGTTAGCCCTCCATCTTTAAGCGCAAGTGACATCGCTCGTGCCGCCCCTGCCCCACCGGGTACGGGAGAAGTGATATGATAAGCATCGCAAGTCATCCCATAGCCGACAATCTCTGCATAGATACGAGCGCCACGAGAGAGAGCATATTCGAGTTCTTCTAACACTAAAATCCCCGCTCCTTCACCCATAACAAACCCATCGCGATCGCGATCAAATGGACGACTAGCATGAGCCGGATCATCATTACGAGTCGAAAGAGCGCGCGCTGCCGCAAACCCGGCCACAGACAAAGCCGTCACCGCCGCTTCTGTTCCCCCACAAATCATAGCTTGGGCGTAGCCTCGCTCGATTAACCGAAACGCATCACCGACTGCATTGGAGCCAGCAGCACAAGCAGTAACCGTGCAAGTATTCGGCCCTTTTGCCCCGGTATGAATCGCAGTGAGTCCGGCTGCCATATTGGCAATCATCATCGGAATCATAAAGGGACTACACCGATCCGGGCCACGAGTCAGATTGATTTCTTGTTGATCTTCGAGAACTTTCAAGCCCCCGATTCCAGTACCGATGATCACACCAACCTGTTCTGCATTCAAGTCATCAATCACGAATCCCGCATCGGCGATCGCCTGCTTACTTGCAGCTACAGCAAATTGGGCAAAACGATCCATCCGTTTAGCTTCTTTGCGCGTGATGTAGTCACAAGGATCAAATCCTTTCACCTCGCCTGCAATGCGACAGTCGTGTCGTGAAGCATCAAATAAGGTGATCGTATCTATACCATTGCGGCCACTGTGCAATCCTTCCCAATACTCGGTGACTGTATTTCCGAGGGGAGTAATTGCCCCCAGACCCGTTACAACAACGCGCTTGCGGTTTATCTTATCCATGATTTTTATTTCAAGCAGTTAACCACCCAAAATGCAGAACGTCGGTGCTCTACAATTATTTGTTATCAGTTAGTTATTCTCAGTGTTGGGGTTGGAGTTTTCAGATCAACCCTATGGTGAGACTTTTACAGATCAAGTCTATTGAGTCATCAAGACCAGCTTCTTCCCCACTGATTTTTCCCACGATTGCTATCAGACTGTTTACCGTTGGCAGGTCACAGTTCAATCCTGAACTTAGTCCGGTGAATTGTCAAAGCTGGTGATGCCGAGAGCGAGTTGCTCACAGCAAACGTTTGTGATGTCATCAGGCTTGAAAACAGCTTAGGTAGAGGCTTTGACTTTACTGTCAATGTAATCTACTGCTGCTTGTACGGTCTCAATTTTCTCGGCTGCATCATCGGGAATTTCAATCCCAAATTCTTCTTCCAATGCCATCACCAGTTCAACGGTATCTAGGGAATCTGCACCTAAATCGTTGACAAAGTTGGCTTCTGGCTTGACTTCGCTTTCGTCAACTCCGTGTTGTTCAGCTGCGATTTTTTTTACTTTTTCAAAGGTATCACTCATACTTGTTGTTTCCTTGTTTGAATGCCGCGTATACCATATTATCGGAAAGCGCGATCGCTGCGTTAATGATTTCTAGGTTTTTACGATCACTCCGTCAGTTTTGTCATTCTTCATTCTTTTTTGATGTCGATTCAGAATTTGCGAGAGAACATGGAGATTGTAGGAGCGGGTTGAATTGAGATGGATATTACCAACTCAGAGTCTATCTCAACCTGTCCTGGGTTGTACCCCGTTTGGCGCGATTAGGAGAACACTAACCTCATGTCTAAGTCTCAAAAATTAAGATACGCTTATTTTCCCGGATGTGTCGCTCAGGGGGCTTGTCGGGAACTTTATCAGTCTACAGCGATTTTGACTCAAACTCTTGGGATTGAATTGGTCGAACTCAAGAAAGCCTCTTGTTGTGGGTCAGGGACGTTTAAAGAAGATTCTCAACTTCTCGAAGATACGGTAAATGCTCGTAATATTGCTTTAGCCGAAGAACTGAATTTACCGTTGTTGACTCATTGCAGCACTTGTCAGGGGGTCATTGGTCGAGTTGATGAACGCCTAAAAGATTTTCAGCAAAATGATCCGGCTTCTCTAGAACAAATTAATCAACTCTTGACTCAAGAAAGCTGTTCACCCTACAAAGGCGCAACGGAGGTTAAACATTTACTCTGGGCGCTGGTTGCAGACTATGGTTTGGAAGAAATTCAACGTCGGGTGACTCGTAAATTGTCCGGCTTGAAATGTGCTGCGTTTTATGGGTGTTACCTGTTACGCGCTCAAACCACTCTCCCCTATGATGATCCTCATCAACCGGAGTCGATGGAAAATGTATTTCGAGCCATTGGGGCGACTCCCATTTATTATCGCGGACGGACTCAATGTTGTGGTTGGCCGCTTTCGAGTTACGCCACTGACCTTTCATTTCAAATGGCGGGAAACCATATTACTGAAGCGATTGATTTGGGGGCTGACTGTATGGTGACACCTTGTCCGTTGTGTCATCTCAATCTTGATTCTCGTCAACCCGAAGTTGAAAAAGTAATTCAGCGATCGCTTGGTTTGCCAATTCTACACCTTCCCCAACTCGTGGCACTTGCACTGGGGATTGAACCGAAAAAACTCGGCTTAGACCGCCATATGGTTTCAACTCAACCCGTTTTAGAAAAGTTAGGACTCTAGACAGTTATCAATTATCAGTGACCAGTTATCACGGGAGTCGGGAGTCAGGAGACACCGAGACAGGAGACAGGAGTTCAGAATTACCCCTTACCCCTTACCCTTTACCCCTTACCCCTTACCCTATTCACTGGTGACTGGTGACTGGTGACTGTAAAACTGTTCCCTGTCTCTGCCCCTCGACCCGAAAATAATATTACGGAGTCTAAAGTTTTATCGCCTTGTGTATCTTGCGTGCTAAACACTAGGGTAAAGTGACGGAATATGTACGATAATTCAGCTCTAGAACTTGTCATAAAATCTACACCGTTGTAGATTCTGTCAAACTTGAGATCCTTTGGAGAAGTTATTCAATGTCTCATTCAGTCAAAATTTACGATACCTGTATTGGTTGCACTCAATGTGTTCGGGCTTGTCCCCTAGATGTTCTTGAAATGGTTCCCTGGGACGGTTGTAAAGCGAGTCAAATCGCATCTTCTCCCCGTACAGAAGATTGTGTGGGTTGCAAGCGCTGTGAAACAGCTTGTCCGACTGATTTCTTAAGCATTCGGGTCTATCTCGGACCGGAAACGACTCGTAGTATGGGTCTGGCTTACTAATCACCTAGAACTAACCAACAGTTCATCTGCCAGTTATTTTTCAGTCGCCATTTTTAGGCGTAATAGTCATAGAGAGGGAGAATACACTTCCTCTCTATTTGTATAAGAATAAAATTTCCCCATCTCCCCAATCGCGTTATCTGTCGTAAATGTTAAGAGATCTCAATTGAAGAAACTTGACGTTTGACCATCGAACCCGTAGCTTAAGTTAGGATCAGTCCAAACCTGATTCCTGAAATTTTTGCAGTATAGTGAACTAGGCTTATCCAAACTCAATCGAAACGGGGGAAAAAGCAACAGGGTCACGGATTCATCAATACATATTCCTAATCGATATCCCATCTGGTGCAAAAATTGGCGTAAACAGAATCCGAGATGTTGTAGTTTGCTCCGTTTCTAAGTTCGTATCTAACTTTATTCTTCGTAGGAGTTAACAAACCCAGATGTGTGGAATTGTTGGTTATATCGGAACTCAAACCGCGACTGAAATCCTCTTGAGTGGCTTAGAAAAACTTGAATATCGGGGCTATGACTCAGCCGGACTCGCAACGGTTTCCGAGGGGAAAATTCGTCAAATTAGAGCCAAAGGTAAACTCTATAACCTTCGCAATAAACTTGCAAATACCGAAATGTCGGCTACTATCGGGATTGGTCATACCCGTTGGGCGACTCACGGAAAACCGGAAGAACGCAATGCTCACCCTCACCTTTCTCCGAATGGAAAAGTTGCAGTGGTTCAAAATGGGATTATCGAAAATTATCGCGAATTACGAGAAGAACTCAAAAGCAAAGGATACGAGTTCAAATCAGATACCGATACTGAAGTTATCCCTCATTTAATTGCTGAATATTTATCTCAACCGTCTACTGATGGGATGGTTTGTTCTCCTTCTACTTTTGTCGAAGCGGTTCGATGTGCAGTGAACCGACTCACAGGTGCTTTTGCTATTGCAGTTGTTTGTGCTGATTTTCCCAATGAATTAATTGTCGCTCGACACTCAGCACCGCTTTCAATTGGTTTGGGTCAAGGTGAATTTTTCTGTGCTTCTGATACCCCTGCTTTAGTTCCTTATACGCAAACGGTTCTGAGTTTAGAAAATGGTGAACTCGCCCGTTTAACTTATTTGGGTGTTGAGGTTTATAGCTTTGCAGGGGAACGTCTCAATAAAATGCCGCGAATTCTCGATGTGAGTCCAACTCTGGTTGAGAAACACTCCTTTAAACATTTCATGCTCAAAGAAATTCACGAGCAACCGGGAGTGGTGCGAGATTGTTTACAAGCGTATATTAATAACAATTGGGATCTGGAATTTGAAGCCAAAACAACCGATGAATTACATCCAGTTTCTGTTGATATCAATCAATCACCCATAGAATTGGGTTTGCCGGATGACTTGTTAGAAAATCTCGAACAAGTACAGATTCTTGCTTGTGGTACAAGTTGGCACGCGAGTTTAGTCGGGAAATATTTACTCGAACAATTAGCCGATTTACCCACAACTGTAGAATATGCTTCGGAAGCGCGTTATGCACCTTCGCCGCTCAGACCTAATACACTGATTATTGGGGTGACTCAATCGGGAGAAACAGCCGATACTTTAGCGGCTTTATCGATGGAACAGCAGCGTCGTTTGAATGCACCAACTCAGTTTAAATCTCGATTATTAGGGATTACAAATCGCACTGAAAGTTCATTGGGTCAATT
>CAZNCM010000131.1:12841-14354 GCA_964571155.1 uncultured Lyngbya sp.
AATTAGTTCCTCATTTAATTAATACTCGCGCCGGAATTGAAATTGGGGTAGCAGCAACGAAGACATTTACAGCACAAGTTATCGCTTTTTATCTATTAGCAATTGATTTGGCTTGGCGACGCAAAACGTTATCTCAATCTCGCGCACAAGAATTGATTAAGGGATTACGAAAACTGCCCTCTCAAATTGAACTGATTTTAAACACGCAAGAAGCAAAAATTGAGGAGTTTTCTCATCGGTTTAGTGATACGAAAGACTTTATCTTTTTAGGACGAGGAATTAATTTTCCAATTGCCTTAGAAGGCGCGTTAAAGTTGAAGGAAATTAGTTATATTCATGCCGAAGGTTATCCAGCCGGAGAAATGAAACATGGGCCGATCGCGTTGTTAGATAAAGAAGTGCCTGTTGTGGCGATCGCCATGCCGGGAAGTGTGTATGAAAAGGTGATTTCCAATGCTCAAGAAGCTAAAGCTAGAGACGCTCATTTAATTGGGGTAACTGCCAAAGAAACTTTAGAAGAATCGGATGTTTTTAATGATGTTTTACCGGTTCCGTTTGTCGATGAATTGTTGTCACCTATTTTAGCAGTAATTCCCTTACAACTCTTGGCTTATTATATTGCTGCTCGTCGGGGTTTAGATGTCGATCAGCCTCGGAATTTGGCAAAATCAGTAACAGTTGAATAGGAATAAAAAACTTATTTTTGTGTATGTAAAAAGACAATAAAGTTGTACACTGTCCAATAAAGTTGTACACTACTCCTTAAAGTTGTACACTAGCCAATAAAGTTGTACAATAAGGTCGTAAACGCATACTCGCCAGGTTTTCCAGAAGCTCAAGTTCTGGAGACTGGCTTGTATTAACCATCTGGATGGGGTAATCAGATGGCTAAACGCAGTCGTAGCAACGATCCAACCCGAATTGAGAAGCGTCTGCAAGAAGGTCGCGGTCAAGGAGAAGGTGCTAGTTATATTCCTTGGCTGCACATTTGCGCTGGTTGCTTCTCAGGGGTTAGCAAGCCGAATTAAAGGATGGAAGACAGGTAGAGTTCATCACCTATTGAGTGAGTTGGAAACTAGCTACTTCTATTTGCTTGAATGGTCACTTTCTGTTCTTGATATCAGAGAGCAGTTCCCACTATTACCGTTAGAGGAAACTCTAGCGATCGCAGATCAATGTGGGATAGCTCACCCTAACGATCCGCGTAACCTTAACTTTAACTATTCCTCTGAGAGAAAAGGAGTTAGTAATTTATCCCTAACCATCAAAAAAGGAGATTTTGTTGTATTTGTTGGTCAGAGTGGGGCGGGGAAAAGCACCATTGTTAACCTCTTAACCCGGCTTTACGACCCCGACAAAGGACAGATTTTATTTGATAATATTGACTTGCGTTCCAGCACTCAAAAATCCCTGCGCGACCAAATCGGACTGGTTTCTCAAGAGGTCATTTTATTTAACACTTCCATCCGAGAAAATATCAGAATGGGCTATTTAGAAGCCACCGATGAGGAAG
>CAZNCM010000132.1:0-6412 GCA_964571155.1 uncultured Lyngbya sp.
GTTAACATATCGGTGGTATCCTTAACGAACACCTGCGGATTCTCCTTTACCTTTTCGGATCTATATTCTTAGAGACTCCGAGATCTGCTCAAAAGTTCAATTTTGATGCTGCGATGTTTTAAATAACTGCTCTATGTTTGATTTATCCTAGTTTTTTCGAGAGTAAACATTTACAGAGTTGAGAGGCTCCGCGATCGAGGGCTTGTTCGGCTGCTTCGGGTAGCTGTTCAGGAGAACTCCCCAATCGAGGAATCGTGCTGGCGATCCCAAAACTGATCGACAAGTATTGTCGTTCCCCTCTTAATTCTGGGGTTAATTTAATTTTTTCAACTTGAGTTTGAATCGTTTCAACCAGTTGTATGGCGATCGCTGAATTGGCTTTGGGTAACAACACCGCAAACTCTGTTTCATCATAGCGAGCCACAAGATGATGAGGATTTTTGACAGCTGTATTAATGGTTTGAGCGACTTGTTTTAGGAATTGTCCGGCTGCGTGTTCCCCATAGGTTTCACGATAAAATGAGTGGTAGTTTAGATCACACAAAACCATCGACAAAGGTAAGGATTCTTGAGAGAGATGATCCCATTTTTTGTAGAGGTACTCATTGAAGCTTTGACGATTGAGCAGTTGAGTTAAGTGATCAATTCCCGATAAGTATTTTAATTTCTTTTTCGCCTCCTCGAGTTGCTGGTAAAGTTTAGCTTGATTGATGGCAACGGAGAGTTGATTGGCAAAACTATAAATTAATTTTAAATCCGATTCTTGCCAACTATGTCCCGGATTTTTCATCACTAGGCTCAGACTCCCCCAAATCTCGGAATGAGAGTACAACGGTACGGGTAGCCATGCTCCTGGACTATTGTACAGAAACTCATCAATTTTATTTTCGTCTATTTTGACTTTTTTCTGTGAAGTTGAGTTGGGTGTTACATGAGCCGGAACTTTTAGGGGAATTGAGGACCCAACTCGATCAAGTTTAACGAGATTGCGAGCCTCAAATCGTAATAATTGCGGATGATCTAATTTTTTAATCGGTTCTAAACTTTCTGGAGAATTGACAGCAAATTCCGCCTCGGGGGAACGATACTCAGCTCGACTCAGCCAGCATTGTTCATCAGGAAGATATTCAACGATTTGTACCGATAAAACTGGAAAGATTTTACCGATTTCTTCAACTGATGCCGAAAAAACAATCTCTAAATTAAAAGAAGATCGCATCACTTGCGTCAGACGATTGAGAGCTTGTTCTCGTCGATTTTGTTGTTGAATTTCCTGCTTCATCTGTTTGCTATCTGTAATGTCAATAACTCGACAAAGATAGCCTTTAAACTGATTTTCTTGATCTCGGATAACATGAACAGACAACTTTACCCAAATAAACTCTCCTCGTTTATGGTGTAACTTAATTTCATATCTTTCTTCTTTTTTCGCCAGATTGTGATAGGAGCAAAGCTGAGAAAATGCCGGATGTTCTCGATCTAAGAATAGAGTAAAAGATTTACCGCTCATTTCTTCTATCGATGTTCCTAGCATTTCTGCCATTTTTTGATTTAAAAAAGTGATCTTTTTATCTCGATCTAAAATGACGATTCCTTCCACTCGAGTTTCCAGAAATTGACGAGATAATTGTTGAATATCGTTTAAATTTGATAGGGGATCAACTGGACTCAATTCTACCTCAGAATAAGAAGTGATTCCCGAAGAACCATAATTTTCGAGTAGTGGCATTTCTTGATGACACTGAATACAGAATCCTATCTTTTTGTGGTCGCTAATATGAACCAATAGGGGTTCAGAACAGCACGGACATAAAAACTTATGCACAGTTCCTACTCACCTCCTCGTTATTTTCCCTGGTTAAACAGAGGTTCTCTGATCTTTAGGATAAATCAATCACTGGAACTTATTTATACTTCTTTACAATTCTTATATTAATTCTGTCTTAAATTGACTATATTTCGGCTTGGCTCAAAATAATTTTTTGAGGATTTTAAAATTTTTAAACATTTTACAAAATCTTGATACATTTCCTAGAGTTTATTCTGTCAATCAGCATCCCTCTGGGGAGGGATGTTACTCAAATTAACAAAGAACAGTCATGCTATATCGTATCCTAAAGTACAAGATCTACAACTTTTTATTTAACGAATTGTAAGCAAGTAACTTTCGTGCAGTTTTAAGTTAGGAATCGTCAAGCGGACAATTTGATTGCTGACGGAGATTTGGTCTTGTTTAACGATTTGGAGTTGGGGAATAACTTTCTCTCCAGAGTTTGGTATTCTCGCCACCGCAAAGGTTAGCGGTTTTCCTGAACGAGCGACTTCAAGCTGCTGTAAATTTCTTAGCGTCAAAACAACGGTTGCTGTTCCCGGCGAGGCACCTTGTTCAAAATAACCAAACAAAATTTGAGCTTCACCTTTGGGGTTAGACTGACTGGCTAAGGCGACGACTCTGGGGTTACTCGACTGGCTCTTGACTCGGGAACTTAACCCATCGGCATAGGCTTTATAAACCCACCACACCGCTCTCGGTGCCGACTGTTCGGGTGTCACTAAACCATCAAGGCTTTCATTAAAACAATTATTACGCCCCCCGCCAATGGGTTCCCAACACGCTTTACAAGCACCATCAACCCGACTTTGTTCGGCGTAAGTCAGATATCCTAAATTTTCTGCGGGGCGATATTGAGCAATTGGCCCGACAATTTCATTGAGATAAATTTTCTGAATTTTGAGGCTTTGATACTTTGAATTTTGGACAAATGAACGCCGCACTTCTTCAACATGATCGTTAATTCGGGTAATCTCTTGGTCGTTGAGTTCGTGCCAAGAAATAAAGTTAACTTCTAGATTATTTTCTCTGCAATAATCTAAGAAATCTCTCAAAAACCCTTTATCATACTTGGCAATACTCGGCCCGCCAATCATTACATTTGGCCCCAGTTCTTGACGAATAGCAGTGTAAGCTCGTTTGTAGGTTTCAAAAAATTGTTTTCGACTTCCTCGCCAAAAAGGATCTTTAAGATCTGGCTCATTCCAAACATCCCAGATCATATTTTTACCTTTATGTTGTTGAGCGAGTTTTCTAACGTGTTCTTCCCATTTACTATAATCTTCATAAGGCCAGGGTCTACCTTTATCACCATAGCCCCAAGTATCACTTAAGAGTAATTGAAATTGAGAACCGATGCCTGTAATTCGAGGGTAATGCTTTAAGGTAGAGGTTCGCCACAACTTCGGTTGCAACGGACTTAATTTATCATTGGGCGGTTTGTTATCACCAATACCATATAAAAAACCACTCATCGAATGAATTCCTTGTAGAGGCGCACCAAAATCAATCGCAACGGTGGCTTGAGTTTGTCCTAAAACAGGAGACTGTCTACTCAAAAAGGTCAATAAAGCAAAACTGATAAACAGTAATGCACAAAGGGTTCGCCATGGCTTCTGCTTCCAAGATCGCAGGTGAGTAAAGAGATTGAACGGTTTTAATTTTTCCATTGATGAAATGTTGGAGTCTTGATGATTAAATTAATCAGGTTAATTCTATCAAATCAGAAAAAAAAGAGGAATAAATATTTTTTTTAATCCTCTCTTTCTCTAATTCAAGTTCAATATTCTAACGCATGGTTACGAATTCCTCGCCACTGGTGGGATGAATTCCCATAGTCTTGTCAAAATCTTTTTTCGTCGCCCCCATATTAACGGCGATCGCAATTCCTTGAATAAGTTCAGCCGAATCTTTCCCGACCATATGCGCCCCTAAAACTCGATCTGTATTGGTTTCAACAATTAACTTCATAAACACTTTTTCATCGGCTCCGGTTAAGCTGTGAAAGAGAGGACGAAAACGAGCCGTATAACATTTAATCGCCTCACCAAATTTTTCTTTGGCTTGCTCTTCTGACATCCCAATTGTTGCCGCTTCGGGTTGAGAAAAAACGGCTGTGGCAATATTTTCATGGGTAATAGATTGAGGAAGATGACCATATTCAGTATCCGCAAAAGCACGACCTTCAGCGATCGCAACGGGGGTTAAATTTACCCGATCTGTACAGTCTCCAACGGCATAAATATGAGGTTGAGAAGTTTGACTATCTTGAGTGACTGCGATCGCATCTTGATTCATTTCAACTCCGGCATTTTCTAACATTAATTTGCCTAAGTTGGGTTTGCGACCCGTTGCACAGAGAAGTTGATCAACAATTAACGGTTTTTCTGCGTGTTCACCTGTCAGGATAATTTTCAAACCTTCATCGGTTTTTTCAATCTTTTCAATGGTCGTATTGGTGAGAAAATTTACACCATGTTTACTCATTCCGTCTTGAATATTACTGCGGATATCTTGATCAAATCCTCGTAAAATATAATCCCGGCGAATAATCTGACTGACTTCACTTCCTAAACCTTTAAGAATTGAGGCAAATTCTACTCCAATATAACCTCCTCCCCAGACTGCAAATCGCTTCGGTTGTTCAGTTAAAAGGAACATATCATCTGATGAAATACTATGTTCAATTCCCGGAATTTGAGGTTTAACGGGATGTCCTCCAGTAGCGATTAGAATCTTATCGGCTGTCACTTTGCGATCGCCAACTTCTAAGGTATGTGGATCGATAAATTTAGCATAGCCGCGAATCAATTCAACGCCTGCTTTTTCCAAAAAACTAATGTGGAGTTCACTCAAGCGTCGCACTTCTTTATCAACAACATCAACTAATTTTTTCCAATCAAAGGAGGGTTCTACCTCACTCCAACCATAGCCGAGTGCATCTTTATAATAGTGAGAAAAATGGGAAGCATAAACCATCAATTTTTTCGGAACACAACCCCGAATCACACAGGTTCCCCCAACAAGATCATTTTCGGCGATCGCCACCTTTGCGCCGTAGGAAGCCGCCCGCTTGGAAGACGCCAATCCGCCTGAACCTGCACCGATGACAAATAGATCGTAGTCATAAGCCATAATAAAATTACCTCGTGTAGAGAATTTTCTGAAGTCTTTTCGCTGTGGTCAACTCGATTATGGAGTTAACTTTTATTGTTCATTGTAAAATGTTAACATATCATATGAAGATATACTCTGACATTTTTAGGATTAGAAAATGTTTCCCTAAGAGACAGAGACATCAACCAAAAATCAAAATGGATATCGATTCGTTTAAAATAAGAGTTAAAGTTGAATGGAGTTGTGAAGCATGAAATTGATTTTGGTGGCACCGAATCCAGCTTTAACTATGGCCTTTCAAGAATATTTCCACTATTTACCGGATGTAGAAGTTATTAATAATTCTTTTGAGGAAGTATCAAACTATGATTGTTTGGTAAGTCCAGCTAATTCTTTTGGTTTGATGGATGGGGGAATTGATGCGGCGATTATTCAGTATTTTGGCAAGGAATTAATGATAGAAGTTCAAAAGAATATTTTAACTGAATATCTGGGTGAACAACCTGTGGGAACCTGTTTAATTGTGGAAACAAAACATCCCAAACATCCTTTTTTAGCCCATACTCCAACTATGCGAGTTCCGATGTCGGTGAAAGGAACGGATATTCCCTATGTGGCAATGTGGGCAATGTTGTTAGAAGTTCGCCGCCATAACTTACATCAAAAACGAAAAATTGAATCTGTTCTTTGTCCGGGTTTGGGGACGGGAATTGGTAAGGTTCCCTATACAGAAGCCGCCCGTCAAATGGCGTTAGCTTACGATCATTTTGTTTATCCTCCCACTTCTATTAATACTTTTTTTGCAGCCGAACGACAGCTTCAAATTTGGGAGGGGGGAAATAACGCACAATAAATAGAAATCTTTTTTTTCTCGTTCGGTGAAATTGCTGTCATGTTCGTAATTAGTAATGAGTTGAACAGATCGTGCTAAACTTTGCTCTATTATAGAGTAAAATAGATAAATTTAAAAATATTAAAAAATGATCAGACGGCGACCAAAAAGACTTGATCTATTAATGCTTATTATTTTTAGTTTATGTTTAAGCTTTGCACTGACATGGAGTCATTTCTATCCGACTACAATTCCAAAAACTTCAGTCGCAGCTAGCTTTGAAATTCGAGGGATTTGGATGACCAACGTCAATAGTGGGGTTTTGTTTGTTCCCGGTGGAATTAAACGGGCATTAGATCAACTTTCACAATTAAATTTTAATACCGTTTATCCGGTGTTTTGGAATCGAGGAACAACCTTTTATCCAAGTGCTACCGCCCGTCGAGTTACAGGACACTTTCAAGATTCGTTTCTCAACTTAGTTCATTTTGGAAATGATATTTTATCTGATATTATTAGTCAAGGACATCAAAGAGACTTAAGAGTAATTCCTTGGTTTGAATATGGGTTTATGGCGCCGATAAATTCTCAGCTGGTCCAACGCCATCCCGAATGGATTACTTTACCAAACA
>CAZNCM010000132.1:6463-6803 GCA_964571155.1 uncultured Lyngbya sp.
TTAGACGATGCTTTACTTCCCAACTATCCACCGAGTAATAAATTGTCTGGATGGTTGGGGATAAAAAATGTTTGGTTAAATCCCTTGCATCCTCAAGTTCAGAGATTTATAGAAGACTTAATTATTGAAGTCGTAATTAAATATGATGTTGATGGGATACAATTTGATGATAATTTTGGAATGCCAATAGAACTGGGTTATGATTGGTATACTCGTAAAATTTATAAGCAAGAACATGAGGGTAAACTTCCGCCGAATAATCCCGCAGATCCCGAATGGATGCGGTGGAGGGCGGATAAAATTACAGCTTTTATGAAAACCTTACATGATCGGATTAAAG
>CAZNCM010000132.1:6839-14147 GCA_964571155.1 uncultured Lyngbya sp.
CCAGACTGTCTGATTTCTCTCGCCCCCAACCCCCGTGAATTTGCTTATAACGAATCTCTACAAGACTGGGAAACCTGGGTAAAACAGGGTTTAATTGAGGAGTTAATCTTACAAGTTTATAGAGATAGCCCTAAAGCTTTTTTAAGCGAACTAGACGATCCAGCAATTCGAGAAATTCGGGGTAAAATTCCGGTCGGAATTGGAATTCTAAGCGGTACAATGGGACATCCTGTTGACATCGAACAAATTCAGCAACAAGTTCAAGCCGTTCGCAATCACAACTTTAAAGGAATGTCTTTCTTTTACTGGGAAACGCTATGGAGTTATTTTACTCCAGATGCACCCCGAGAACGTCGGAGAGTATTTGAAATATTATTTTCGCCTTCGCCCTCCTAACATTCTACAGTTAATTTCAATCAAGAATTAGACTCATTTAAGCGTTTTTGCCATTCGGCATCAATTTTATCTACTTGTTCGAGTTCTTGTTCGACTAAATCAGATTCGGTGGTGTAAGCTAAATCTTTTTGATCGATCACTGTTTCGGCAGCAAATTTATGAGCAAAACTCAGTTTTTGTTTAATAGAATCCTGAGCTTGATTCAATATTGCTACCCGTTCTTGTCGGTTTTGATTGCGAACTTCAATGCGAGCATTCCGCCACTTGATCCAAATAAACCGGATCAAAGGAACGGTTAAAAATCCAATCCCATAAACCAACAGAAGCGGGAAAATAACATCTACAAAAGCAACCCAGCCGCCTAAACTTTGAACTAGAGTCTGATCTTGTAATAAACTCCCTAAAATGATCGCCCCGACAATATTAGCAACACCCAAGCCAGCCGCTAATATTAATTGACCCGAACTTGCGTGGCTAAACTTCCATAACTGTTCCTTTAGAGAACTCACAATCGCTTGAGGACGATATTGAGTCGCAGTCGTTTGTAAATCGGGAAAATGATAAACCAGTTCACCTTGAGGACTCACTTTTGGATAACCATTAAATCGAGTCAAAACAGGTAACATATAGTCCTCGTATTCTTCCTCCTGACGACTAATTTCATCGAGGTAGGGTGCAACCTGTTCACCAATAATTGCCCCCTGATTGTTGCGAATTAAGGTAGCAATCGTTTTCCACCGTCGTTCCTCTAAATTAGCATTCGGATTCCCATCTCCAAACAGAAAAGAAAAAACGGCTTCTAAAAAATTGTATTGATTGTCTTTGGGATTGGCAGAACGTTGACGTCGGTGATGGTAATAATCATCATCCCAATATAAAAACCAATACCAGTTCGGGCCAAACCAAAAACGAGGAACAAAGATAAATCCACCCCCACTATCACTACTTCCGCCAGAATCATCACCCTCTCGACTGGAATTAATCGCAATCAAAATAATGGCAATACTGACAAAAATCAGCACGATAGAAGCCAGGAGCAAAATCCCAAAAGAAATGCGGATGATATAAAATAACACACGCCAAACTTTTTCCCACCATTCTTGCAACTTTAATCGCCAAAATTTATTACGAAGAACAGTCCGAAAATTCTGCGGAAACTGAAACGCAATTTCCCCAGACTCGGCCACTTGAAGATGTCCTCCCGCATCAGAAGCCAATGCCAGAAGTTGTTGTTGAGCGATATTAACATCTATTCCAGCTTGGGCGGCTACGTCCCCCACTGTGACGCGATAGCCCAACTGCTCAACCGATTTCATGATCGAAGGGTTTGGTGTCATAGCGCGTTTTTCTGCCCTAAAGCTATCTCCATATACTTACTTCTAGTTTGACATACTTCCTCCGTTAAGCTTTGTCCTGATGGGGGATTCTTCAACTCACATTACCGAGGAGAGTTATCAGTGATAAAAGTAGACCCTTTATGACTTGATTTGTTTATATTATCAGTTGAATCCTTTTCCGGTAAGCGGCTTGTATAGCAGTCCTCTGGCGACATCCGAGAGCAATTTTTCAGCCCGGCTTCAGAAAAAGTGAACAACAAGCTAGCATTATAGAACAGGCTCTTTTAACGGCATGAGTAGAAACTCAACGGTAATCAAGGGTAAATTCAAGTTAAATTAATGATCGCACAACTCTCAACACTGGAGAATCAAGTCAATGCCCAGATCACAACGTAACGACAACTTCATCGATAAGACCTTTACGGTGATGGCAGATATCATCCTCAAAATTCTACCGACGAATCAAAAATCTAAAGAAGCCTTCGCCTATTATCGTGATGGAATGTCCGCTCAAGGTGACGGCGAATATGCAGAAGCGTTAGACAACTACTATGAAGCCCTTAAACTGGAAGATGACCCCAATGATCGTAGCTACATTCTCTATAATATCGCGTTGATTCATACCAGTAACGGCGAACATGAAAAGGCATTAGGCTATTATCATCAGGCGATTGACCTCAATCCTCGAATGCCTCAAGCTTTAAATAATATTGCGGTGATTTATCATTATCGAGCCGAACGAGAAAAAGAAGCGGGAGATGGGGATAAAGCAGAAGAATATTATCGTCAAGCTGCCGAACATTGGATACAAGCTATTCGTCTGGCTCCGAATAACTATATTGAAGCTCAAAACTGGCTCAAAACTACCGGACGCTCTAATATTGATGTGTACTTCTAAGTTTAATTATTTTGAGGTCAGTGACCTGTAGTTTTGCAAGATAGTTGCAGTTAACGCTGACAAGTTTTGATGTTCTGACTCCCTATATTTTCTCTGGATTAAACAATGATTGATCGTGAACAAGTCCGCAAAGTTGCTCATTTAGCTCGGTTGAAAGTTACACCCGAAGAAGAAGAAAAGTTTACAACTGAACTCGGCAGTATCTTAGAATATTTTGAACAGCTTAAAGAACTCGATACTGAGAATGTTCAACCCACAACTCGGGCGATTGATGTCAGTAATATTAGCCGACCCGATCAGTTAAAACCCTATGAAAATCGAGATTCTCTGTTAGGAAGTGCGCCTGAATCTGATGGGGATTATTTTAAAGTTCCCAAGATTTTAAAAGAAGAATAAAGTCGGCGCAGATTTTTTTCAAGAATCAGTTTGACAGTGAGCAGTGTTTTTAGGGGTTAGTTATTAGTTCAATTTAATCTTCTGAACTTCTACTGTTCACTGTTTACTAGCATTTGCTTTATGACTTGCAAATTTATCATTTTTAATAATAATTAATATGAGTTCTGCATTGGATTATGAAAAGATAGCCCATCTGTATGATTCCTACTTACGGTTTACAGATGATTTGCCATTTTTTATTCAAGAATGTCAGAAAGCAGAAGGTTCTGTACTAGAATTAATGTGCGGAACGGGACGGATTTCGATTCCGCTTTTAGAAGCGGGTGTAAACTTAACCTGTGTGGATTCTTCCCCCGCAATGTTGGCGATTTTTCGTCAAAAACTAATAGAAAAAGAACTCAATACTACTCTCATAGAAGCCAATGTAACTGACCTAAAGCTAGAAACACAATTTGATTTAATCTTGTTACCGTTTCAAAGCTTTCACGAACTCAAAACCGAAGCCGAACAACGGCAAATTCTTGATAAAATTTCTGAATTACTCAAGCCAAACGGACGATTTATCTGCACTTTACATAATCCACAAGTCCGTCTCAAATCGATTAACCAAAGTTCCATGTACGGCCCATTTCCGCGAGTTGATGGGGCAGGTTTTGTCAGTTTATCCGTTGAATTGAACTCTCAACCCAAAACAGGAAGGGTTAGCGGATATCAAACCATTTACGAACTTGATGAAACCCAGAATAAAGTGGCAGAACATAAACTTCCAGTTGAATTTTCACTGATCGAATTGGAGTATTTTCAGGAACTTTTGCAGTTAACAGGTTTTGAAGTGGAGGAAGTTTTTGGAAATTATGATTATTCTCCTTTTATTCCCGAAACCAGTCCCTATATGATTATTTGTACTCACAAGTTCAGCCGTTAAAAATAACCAGTGAAACCCAGTTAATAATTAACTAGGTTCCTAAAACTGATTTGAAAAAAGTAAAACAATAACTACAGATTAAAATCCACTGTTGCTAACCAATCCAAGATTTTAGGATTAACAACTTCGGGGCGTTCATCGTGGGGACAATGACCCGTTTTCGGTACAGAAACAAATTGAACGGGTTGTCCTGCTGTCACTAAATCTTGATAAATTTTGGCTCCTTTGATCGGAGTCCAAGGATCATCTTCACCCCAAATCACTAATAAAGGCTGTTTGACTTTTGTTAATAACTGTGTGGGATGAGGGCCAGCCGGAGCCGTTAAAATGGAAGCAAAAACTTTCTGAGCGCCTTCATGATTAGAAGGTTGATAAAGCAATTCGACCAATTCATCGGTAATCGCTTTTTTATTTCCATAAACCTGACGCAAAGTGTTGCGAATGCGGTGTTTTTGACGAACTTGGTTAAACACAAACGAACCAATCACCGGAGAACCCACCATCTTGGTAAACGTTCCCATAATCCATCGTAACGGCAGATTTAACTCCTCTGGGCGATGGTTCAAACCCCCTGCACAGTTGAGCAATACCGCCCCGGCGGAAATGTCGGGATATTCGGCCACCATCATTAAACTCAGCAACGCCCCGATAGAGTTTCCGATAAAAACAGTCGGTTTGAGAATATGTTCGGCCCAAAAATCATGCAACAGTTCAGTCCACAATTCCAACGAATAATCAATAGCAGGTTTCGCCGAACCCCCAAACCCCAGTAAGTCGATCGCAAAAACTTGATAACCTCCTTCTGCGAGTACGGGGATATTTTGCCGCCAATGTCCGATAGAAGCACCAAAACCATGGACTAAAATCAGAGGATGTCCGTTTCCTTGAACCGTGTATTGGATAGAATGTCCCTGCCATTGCCAGGTTTGCAAGTTTAGGGAAAATTGAGAAACAGGTTGTTGGGTGGAAAGCGTCATTTAATAAACTTTTGTAAATAAGACCACTCTCAAATGATAATAGGTTAAGCCCCGAATTTCTCGTGCGTCGATCGCTAAGTTTAAGGATTTGAACAGTTCAAACCTGCCGCCTCTGCTGTTGAAAACTTCATCGGTAAAAATGCGAAGCCGAACTCTCGGTTAGGACAAGGAACAACCCAAATCCGGCCAGTGGGTGGATGTTTGCGATCGCCTATCTCGGGTATAAACTCGATTGCTCCTGTCACCCCCTCAACGCTGAAGGTGTCATCTGCGAGAGCCTGACGAACTCCCCGACGGGTTGGATTTTGCCGTATTCCTTCGATCAGTACCAGAGCCGCATCATAGGCTAGAGCGGTGCGGGGACTGACTGGCCCACCCCAAAGCTGGAAAGCCGTTTCGGAAAAATCAGGCTTTGAACTATTCAAATAATGCCAGTGAACCACTAAGATCAGTTTTTCCAAAAGTTCGGGCTGGGCAATCTTCAAGACTTTAGGACTGTAAAGGGACAAATTGCCCACTATCGAGCTTTGACCTTGATTTTCTTTGATAACTTCTAAGGCATGAGCAAGGGAATTTGTCACCTGACCATCTGGCATTAAAACAATAGCTGATTCCCCAGAATCTCTAACTTTTTGGATGGCACGTTCGGCATTAAAATCTGGACTAGAAAGATCAAAGGAATCAATGATATATCCTCCTTTTTCGAGGAATTTTTCTTTGAATTGTTTTTGATAATCACTGGAATAGGGACTGGCAGGATTGTAAAAAAGCGCCACTCTTTTTTGGTTGATTTGATTGAGCAACACATCAACCATGACATTGGCTTGCACATGGTTAACAGTTGGAATTCGGAAGAAAATTTTTCGGGGCTGTGTCGTGAGTTCAGATGTGGTTGTACCGGGAGAAACTAAGACCAATCTATTTTGATTATAAATATCTACAGTTGCCATTGTTGTTTCACTGGTATAATGACCGACAACGCCTAGAATTTCTGAGCGTTTGGCTAGAGTTCTCGCAACTGTTTTCGCCTGACTTTCTAAGTTAGAATCATCAGCAATAATTACTTTCAAGCCTTTTCCATTCAAATTGTTACGATCTAAAAAATCCGCACCCGGTAAAATAATATCAGAAGATTGACTCTGATTGAATAAGCTTAAGTTAACTTCGGTTTGAGCTTGAGCTATACCTCGAAGAAGTTCTTCAGCAATTTCTGCATCTATAACCTCTTTTTTTAAAAGGGGAATCACAACTGCAATTGTATAGTAATCGGCTCCGGTTGCTTCTAACAGTGCATTATTGAGATAAATTAAAGTTTCTGGATCTTTTCTTTCTTCCTGCCAGCTTTCTTGCAGATTACGAACAGCCTGTTGAGAGTTTTGATCGCTAATAAAACAATCAATCCACCGTTGTCGAACATAACCATTCCAAACAGGTAAAAAATCACTCCAGGGGCGCTGACAATTTGCCACAGGCTTCACACCCCTTTGCTTATCTCGGGGTTGAAAAGGAGTTAAAATTTCCTCACCTTGACTAATCTGATCTCCCATTTTTTCAGAACTCACAATTTGTGAAACTCCATAAAGCACAGTTCCCATTAAAACCAACGACAATGGAATGAATTGCCAGGGTTTTATTAAAGGTTTTCTCAGTAAATGATCGGGTTGAGTTTGAGGCCAATAAAGTTCAGATGCAGCCGGATTTTGACTCAGCACAGGCAGCCAAGATGCTCCTGGATAGAATAGTTTATCTGTATGGGTGGGAATTTCAATTTGTTGTAAATGTTGCCGAGCCGAACGAACAGCAGAGTGAAGCGGTTTTCCCTGAATAAATTCTTCAAGGAAAAACTTTAAAAAAGTTCGTGCCACTTGATCGGGAACGGGTTCTCGCATAACAATTAAATGAGGAATCTCAAAATCCGCTAAGTATTCAGCTATACCGAGTCCATCACAGGAATTAAAGACTGCTAACTTAACATTTTTAGCCGCTTTTTTTAAAGCTTCTTTTAACGTTTCAATTGATAAATTCAAAGAATGATCGACCTGAATTTTTTTCTCAGAACTATGTCCAGCATAAAAAATAATATCCCAATTTCCCATCCAGAGTTTATCAAATAGTTCTTGTGGAGTTAGAAAATTTCCCTTCCGGGGAATCGCAGTAATGTTTGCTCCGTATTTTTTTAAGGTTTCAATCAGTTCTCGATCCTCTTGAAGTTTCAATCCCCCTTGATGGCTGCCAAAAATTGCTAAAATTTTTAGGGGTGTAGTGAGTATTTCTGTTGGTCGATTATATGAAGACAAAAGAGTTAATTCTGCCTGGGGTAAAAAATAGGATTTCTCAAATAAATCCCAGCGATCCCAGGATAATTTACGCAGATAAGCA
>CAZNCM010000133.1:0-14131 GCA_964571155.1 uncultured Lyngbya sp.
CATGAGGATATTGTTGTTTAACCTCGATATATCGCTGCATCATTTCCGACAGTTTGCTGGTGTCGAGTTTTCGGTAGTCAGCGTTGGGGTATTCTTCGGGTTGAGTAGATGCAGGGGTGGAATCAGACATAGCAGGTTTTAAGACTTTCAGCAGGACGCTACCCTGATCAACTTTACCGCGATTGTGACCTCCGGTTTGTGAATTTGTTCAACTTTTTTGGGGTTCGGGATGGGAGCCATTGGGGGGAGATAACCTGATGACTCTGCCGATTAAGAATGGTTTATGTAAAGGAACTGTAAAGCTTACAGGCTTCAAATCATCTATCTTCTAACTGATTTTAAAACAACAAGAGACGTTTTTTAAAGATTCTGTAAAGGTGGACAAATTATTATAGACATTTGATAAAACATATGGCAATATTTTACATAGCTGTGAAAGTTAAGTGAAACCTGGGATTTTCTCAGGTCGTGATTAGGCTGGGCGAATTGAGAGTTGGTCTGTTTGGTATTGTTAGTTGAAACTAATTTTTAGCCACTGTCTTTGAGATGAAATCAAGACAGAGGTAAAAGAAATTTGATCATTGTATATTGATCAAAGGTTTTTGAATTTGATATTCATTAATACTTTGAGATGAAAACCAGTCACTTCCATCGGGAAATCGGATAATGTCGAGACTCCAGTGACTTCACATCCTCAAGTGAGATGGAGAAAAGGAACAAAGAAGCTTTCAGTCTCGATTTTCTGCGGAATTTCGAGGACTCAGTTTTGTTTTTGTGAGTTCAGAAATAGGTTAGCCCACATCTGTTATTGATTAACTTTTTTAACAAGATGTGTGTGATTGGTCTCGAATTTTTAACCCGATTTTTCAGAAATGTTGAATAGTTGACACGACATTCGGAGTAGAACTCCCCTGAAAACGAATGAGCCAATTAAATTCTCAGTTTCGGCATTCAGCTCAGACAACGAGCCGAAAAAGGAGTGCATCGGAGAGTATCTCTGCTTTTGAACAACTTCTCACCTTTCTCAATATTGAGAGTAGTCTGGCGGTGAATCTTAGTGAGCAAGCAGAGGTTTATAGCTATGAGCTGGGAGACGAGATTGCAATTGTAGCGAACAGTCTTTCTCCGAATGTATATGATCATAAACTCAATCAATCTACAAATTCTGTTCACGATAAACATGAAGATGGAATTTATCTAATTTGTCAAGGTCAGGTCAGGCTGTTAGCTTCTGAGCCCACCAAAAACCGAGACGTTTCTGTTTCCCGCCTAGAAGCCGGAGAACTGTTCGGAGGCGATCGCCATCTGTTTACCCTTGAACCTCTACCCTATCAAGCGATCGCAGCCAGTCCGGTTATTGTTGCTTATCTGAGTGTCAAGACTCTGCAAACTTGGCTGGATCGGTTTCCCCAATGGCGAGAGGAACTACAAACCACTACTGACAAACGCCAACGTTTGATTTTCTTCAAAACTCAAACCGAATTACGAAGATTAACCAGTTCTCAACTGCGAGAACTCCTCCCCCAGATCAGCGAACGTCAAATTCAGCCCCAAACCCCACTCAAAACGGCAACACCTGCTTCAGAGGGACGTTACTGGCTGTACCAGGGTGAAATTGGCGGCACTGAATCAATTCCCCAACAGGGACAAAGTTGGGGTTATCCGGATACCACGCCGCCGGCTTGGGTTGCCCAAACGCCGCTGTTGGTCTATCACCTCTCCACCGAACATTGGCAAACCTTCTCCCAAACCCCGACAAAAGGCTCGAAACCCGTCTCTCGTCCCTCAATCTCCGTTCCATCCTCCCCCAAAAAAGCACCACCCACCCTCACCGCAATCACCTTACCTGCTGGGGATGTGGAAATCGAACTTCCCAAGCCTCGAAAACGTAGACGAGGGCGGGCATTTTGGCAGCGTTATCCCTGCGTCGAGCAACAAAGTTCCTCCGACTGCGGTGCGGCTTGTCTGGCAACAATTGGACAATATTGGGGCAAAACTTGGGGTTTGAACCGCCTGCGAAATCTGGCCGGAGTGGGACGTTCCGGTGCCTCTTTAAAAGGATTGGCTCGGGCTGCCGAAGGTTTAGGATTTCAAGCTCGACCTGTACGCGCCAGTTTGAGTCGGCTAGAAAACCAAAAAAATCCCTGGATTGCCCATTGGCAGGGCGATCACTATGTTGTCGTCTGTTGGGTGAAACGCCGCAAAGTGTTAATTTCTGACCCTGCCGTTGGAAAACGGGAGTTATCTCGTCAAGAATTTATCGCCGGATGGACGGGTTATGCTTTGTTGGTTGACCCCACAGAACGACTAGAACAGGTCGAGAACGAAAAACGTTCTTTGAGTCGATTTATCGGGGTGTTATGGCCCTACAAAGGTTTGGGATTGCAAATCATTTTGGTTTCGATCTTGATCCAACTTTTTGCTCTGGTTTCGCCTCTGATTACCCAAATTATTCTCGACCGAGTCCTGGTCAACAAAAGCCTCACCAGCTTACACGTCTTTTGCTTGGGTGCTTTGCTGTTTGGGATTTGGGGTTTGGGATTATCTTCAATTCGACAGTATTTGTTGAGTTATCTCTCCAACCGCCTGGATTTAACCATGATTAGCGGTTTTATCCAACACACCCTTAAACTCCCCCTGAAATTTTTCGAGTCGCGGCGAGTCGGCGACATTATTACCCGGGTTCAGGAAAACCAAAAAATTCAGCGATTTCTGATTGGTCAAATTTTGTTGGCGTGGCTGAATTTTGTCACCGGATTTGTCTATTTGGGATTGATGCTGTACTACAACTGGCAGCTTACCGTGTTGATTTTGGGTTTAGTCCCGCCGATTATCATCTTAACTTTGGGTGCAACCCCCTTTCTCCGCAAAATCTCTCGCCAAGTGTTTAATGCGTCTGCCGATCAAAGTTCAGCCCTGGTGGAGATGATTACCGGAGTTGCGACGGTGAAATCAGTGGGGGCTGAACAGGAGTTGCGCTGGCGCTGGGAAGAACGCCTGACCGAACAGCTGAATATCAGATTCAAAGCCCAAAAATTCGCGATTAACCTGGGGGTAGCCAGTGGCTTAATTAACAGCATTGGCGGAACAGCGGTACTCTGGTTTGGGGCAATGTTGGTGATTCAAGATCAATTAACCATTGGTCAATTTATGGCGTTTAATATGATGCAGGGTCGTGTGATTGCGCCGATCCTGGCCTTGGCGGGTTTGTGGGATGAACTCCAAGAAGTGTTGATTTCGGTTGAACGTCTCAATGATGTGTTTGACACCGAACCGGAGGAAACTCCCCAAAAACCCTTATTGGTTTTGCCTCCCCTGCAAGGTCATATTAAGTTTGATCAGGTGACGTTTCGCTACAGTGAGGATGAGAACAACACCTTAGAAAATCTTTCTTTTGAAATTCAACCGGGAGAAACCATTGCGGTTGTTGGCCGCAGCGGTTCGGGTAAAAGTACCTTGGTGAAGTTATTACAAGCTTTGTATCATCCTCACAGCGGTCGCATCTGGATCGATGGACATGATGTTCGTCATGTTTCCTGCCAGTCTCTAAGAGTTCAGATGGGCGTTGTGCCGCAGGAATGTTATCTGTTTTCGGGGACGATTTTAGAAAATATTACCATTTATCGACCTGAATATACCTTGGAAGAGGTGATTGAAGTCGCCAAGTTAGCAGAAGCTCATAGCTTTATCCAAAGCCTTCCCCTGGGATATAACACGAAAGTCGGAGAACGGGGTTCGAGTTTGTCCGGAGGCCAACGTCAACGGGTGGCGATCGCTCGCGCTTTGTTGGGAGATCCTCGAATTTTGGTTCTCGATGAAGCAACCAGTTCTTTGGATACGGAAAGTGAACGACGCTTTCAACGGAATTTAGAACAGATGAGTCGCGATCGCACGACGATTATTATTGCTCATCGTCTCTCTACCGTTCGCAATGCCGATCAAATTTTGGTACTCGATCAGGGGGTGTTGGTCGAAAAGGGAAATCACCAACAATTGATGGAGACTCAAGGGCTTTACTATCACTTGGCCCAACAACAGCTTAATCTTTAATCTCCGTTAACTATTTCACGACATAAAAAATGGGATCGAGATCTCTGATACTCGGTGGCCTTTAAACTTAGAATTCCACTCCGGATCGGATCTCCTTAACCCTCAATCTCTTTGACCGTCAAATAACCAGTTCTTAGTTAGGTATGATGAGATTAAGAACAAAAGACTTTTGAATTTATTTTAAGCAAATCTTAATTTCTCGTTAAGTTTCGACCCTTTTAACTCAATTTAAGCGGGTCATCGGTTAAAAATTCAACAAAATCAAACCATAATTTAGAGCAATGATTGAATTTAGAAAACTTTAAATCAATTTAAAAAAAATGTAAAAACTGCCAAATTGGCAGAACTTAGTCAAAATTTCAGGTAAGATATTAACAACTTTGAGTTTCAGCTTACCTGCCATCACGATTCACAGCATAATTGAGGCATATCAGAAACAAAAACAACTCAAAAACACTCCTTGTTTTTAATTGTTTTAGGGTTTAATATGCCTCTAGTGTGGGCAAGTTTAATCAAGGATTAGTCACCCCTTTCTAGGTGACATCTCTTGCCAAATTGCCCCCACTCTAAATCCAACATTGTTACAACATCTAAAGTGATGAGCTTCAATCATTTACCTCGCTTCCGAGCAAAACGAGCTCCGGAATCCGATTCTAATTCAGGGAATAAGCAGGACTATATATATGATTTAAACTTCTCACAAGAAGACATCGAAGAAGCCCACTCCATTCGAGGTGGAGTAACGGGTTCTCTTCCTTTAACTCCGCCTGTTTCTAATAGTGGTTATTCCTTCACGCCCACAGATAAAGATTCCGAAAAAACAGTTTCTGAATTGGGAAGTTGGTCAGCAGCTTTACAATCAGTATTAGATCAACCGCCCGCCTCATTTCCGATGGGAGTTTTTTCGGCGGGCGCAGTATTTTTTGTAGCCTTTGCAACCTGGGCGCATTACGGTACGGTAGAAGAAATTGGTCATGCCCAAGGTGAATTAATTCCCCAAGGAAATGTTTATAAAGTTCATCCGGTAGCAATGGGGAAAATTGCGACTTTAGCAGTAGAAGAAGGGGATGCGGTCAAAGCAGGTCAGGTGATTGCGGAATTGGATAGTCAATTGGCTTTAGCAGAAATTGAACGACTCCAACAACAACTTAATTCCTTGCAACTTGAACAAACTCAAAAACAAGGACTCTTAGAAAGAACCCGCCTGGAAAAGCAAAGCCGCAGTGCAATTGCTATGGCTCAAATTCAAACCCATGAAGCGGAAATTGAGCGAGTCAAAACGCAAATTCGGGCAACTGAACGGGTGCTGAGTCAGCTCAAATTACAAGCAGAAAGCGCCCAGGCTAGACTTGAGAATATAGAACCCTTACCGTCGCAAGCTGATGAACTTTTGGAAAAACTTTATGCAGATAAAGCTGCATCGGTTGAACGGGTTGAACGGCTAAAACCGTTGGTGGAAGAAGGAGCAATTTCTCAGGAGTTATTGTTTCAAGTTGAACAATCTTTACGCGATCGCGAACGAGCGATTGTTCAGGCTCAATTATCCGAGAAAAATAGCACCAAAGAACAGGTATTTCAAGCCCAGCAAATGTTGCGAGATCGTCAACAGATGATCACTCAAAATGAAGGTGAATTGCAACAACTGCAAGCGGAAGTGAATCGCCTTTATGTTGAACTCGAACAAAAACAATCAGAAACCGAAGCAATTGAGATAGAAGCCGATCAGAAAATTCAGCAAATCGAGCTAGAAATTGTGCAGCTTCAATCTGCCTTTAAAGAAACTCAAAGTCTTTTGACCGCTTCAAAAATGAAGCGAGAAGAGCGATTTATTTTTGCTCCGGTTGATGGTTATATTTCCACGATGAATGTTAGTAATACAGGAGAGGTGGTGCAACCCGGACAAAATATTGCTGAAATTTTACCAGAAAATACCCCATTGGTTTTATCGGCTAGTATGCCCAGTAAAGATGCGGGTTTTATAAAAGTTGGGATGTCTGTGAAGGTGAAGTTTGATGCTTATCCTTATCAAGATTATGGCATCATCGAAGGAACTGTTACCTCAATTTCTCCCGATACCAAAGTTGAACCCGATAAACCCCCTGTTTATCAGCTTGAAATCGAGTTAGAGCAGAATTATGTTCTAGAAAATCAAGAAGAAATAGCATTTAAACCGGGACAAACTGCAACGGCAGATATTATTATTCGTGAGCGTCGGATCGCCGATGTATTACTAGAACCGTTACAGAAGTTTAAGAAGAATGGAGTCGAAATTTAAGACTTAATTCTTCTGTTTGATGAGTTTGATATCAATCCGATTCATCGTTATCTAGTGTTGAAAACACCAAAAATTTGAAAACCAATCAATCTGGGAGGCATTCACATGAGTTATTCAAATTATCCTTCTCGAAATCAGCAAGATAGAGCTATGAGTGAAGAACAATTTAATCAGGTGATTGATGCCATACTTTCTGGAAAATATTCTTGGGCTTGTGTTTTGATTCTGCGATTTGCCGGATATAATCCTTTGCATTATATTCCTTACCGCACTTACAATCGGTTAACCAAAGAGCATGATCGTCGAGATGAAAACAAGCAGACTCGTTCCTGCAAATGCGATCGTGTCCGACAAAAAGTTTCTTGAAAAAACAATTTTTTCATCGATTTTACTATCCTTTTAATAACAAATTTCTTTACATTTTCCGTCAACTTACCGTCAATCAAATGAAATGTTTCTGGGAATTATCTACCTAGAAATATCACCGATTATAAAACCCTTTTTCTTTGAGAAAGCGGGTTTTTATATAAAAAGTTCATGTTGTTGGCGGATGGATAATCAAATCGCCAAGAAATCAGCCAGAGTTAACACTGTTTCACCTATTGTTAAGGTGGTTTGACCTGTGAGATCAACGCTGTCTAGCACAACACCGACAACAGAACTTCCATTATTAATTTCCGAGCCAATTTGAATTAAGGTTGCATCCGAATTTCCGTCACCATTGGAGTCAAAAACGGTTAGTGTGATATTATCTGTGGAAACTTCACCAGAAATCACAATTAGATCGCCTTCTTCTGGGTTAAAATCAATCACTTGATCGGCAAGCAACGGGTCATTGCTCAGATTAATATCCTCTGCGGTTAAGACAAACAAATCGGCATTTTCTCCACCGCTCAAAACATCGCGTCCCAAATCACCCGAAATCAGATCGTTGCCCGTTCCACCAATTAAGGTGTCATCTCCTTTTCCACCCCAAAGAACATCGTTGCCTTCATCTCCATTGAGAAGATCTTGATCGGAATTCCCATTGAGGATATCGTCACCGCCTGCGCCAGAAATCTGATCGTCTCCTGCTAGACCTTGAAGATCGTCATTGGTGCGACTGCCGGAAAGAATATCATTATCGGGAGTCGGTTGAGGAATCTCGTCGCTGAATGCCTCAACGTTTTCGGGTTCAACTGTTGTGAAGTCTGCTTCTGTGAGGGTGGTTGCTCCGGCTTCATCAACGGTTCCAAGAACCACTGCTAACGTGACATTCTCTACACTCACTTCAGTAGCATCAAGGATACCATCGCCATCAGAATCAATCGTTTCGAGTGTAATATCTTCTATGGAAAGTTCCTCTAACCCAATCTGATCGCCCTCAATGGAATTGAAGTCTACGATTAAATCTGAATGATCTCGATCAACATTCAAAACAAAAGTATCGCTTCCTTCTCCTCCTTCGACGGTATCACCACCCAAGTCACCCGAGAGAAAATCATTACCTGCCGATCCGATCAGGGAGTCATCGCCTTTACCGCCCCAGATTGTATCATCTCCTGCGCCCCCTTCCAGGGTATCATTGTCGGAGTTGCCGTAGAGTAGGTCATTCCCTCCTGTTCCCGAGATGGAATCGTTGCCATCTAATCCCCACAATGTATCACTCTCAAATTCCCCGACAACAATATCGTCTATCTCTACATCGTCATTAGCCTGATCTGGGAAGTTTGAGGAACTCTCCTCATCCTCATCTTGAGAGTCATCTAAGGAACGGTTTTCTTCTTGTTCGGACTGATCGATTTCCGGTTCTGATTGATCTAAGGAACTATCTTCTTCTTCAGACTGATCAATTTCTTGTTCTGATTGATCTAAAGAACTATCTTCTTCTTCAGACTGATCAATTTCTTGTTCTGATTGATCTAAAGAACTATCTTCTTCTTCGGACTCATCAACTTCTTGTTCTAATTCATCTAATTCCTGTTCCAATTCATCGATGTCCGCTTCTAATTCATCTAAGGAACTATCTTCTTCTTCAGACTCATCGATTTCATCTTGTTGATCTTCTACTTGATCATCGGATGAACTCTCATCAGTAACCTCTTGATCATCAGAAGAGCGATCATCATCTGCTTCTGGGGTGTCATCATCTAATACATCTTCAACTTCCTGTTCACTTTCTTCAAGTTGATCAACCAAGTCATCCAAATCTATTTCTTGATCAATATCTATCTGATCGGCATCTATCTCTGTGTTTTCTGTAGCTTGATCTTCAGAGATAGGAAATTGAAATTGCTCCTCTTGTTCTGCCTCATCGGTCTCATTCATTTCTTGTGTATCCGAATCTGACAGAACTGCTGTAGTATCGGCCGTTACTTGGTTTGATGAGGCTTGACCTGAAGCACCAAGACTAATACTATTACCCTCACCAGAAATGGTTTCACCACTGTAGGCTTCTCCTGCGGGAGAGGTGGCACTGACCTCGCTACTACCCATAACCCCATCGTCACCGACAAAACCGATGAGAGTGCCAGAGACGGTGCTAGCTTCATTAGAAGTCGAGAGAGGGGATGAACCGTTATCAGGCATGACAAGATTCCAGAACGTAAAGCTCAGGTATTTTCTAACTTTTCCATTGAAATAGATTTTTACAAAATTGTAATGCCAATTTGGCAGAAGAAATATAAACCGATGAAAATCGTGTAAAAAATCGGTAAATTATAATCAAAATTTAGTAAAGATTCAGTAAAACTGCCAATTTGGCAACTATTTGTCAAAAAACTCTTACATCCTGGGGAAGAAAAGTAATTCATCCTAATCGCTAGCTCTAGGAGAAAAATACAATGGCTTTTGTTATTGGAACTAATGACAATGACACCCTTGAAGGTACAAACGAAAATGACGAGATTCTAGGACGCAATGGAGATGATCTCATTAGCGGACTGGATGGAGATGATGTCATTTCTGCCAGTCGGGGTGCGGATCTGGTTTTTGGAGGTAATGGCAACGATCAAATCCTCGGAAGTAGTGACAACGACACCATATTGGGAGAAGCCGGTAATGACCTGCTCGATGGAGGAGGTGAAGATGATATTCTTGAGGGGGGCGACGGTAACGATACGGTTCTTGGAGGTAGCAATACCATAGGCCCCGATCCCGTTATCATCCAACAATTTGACGCTGACGGTAATCTCATTGGTGAAATTAATCTTCAAGTCCCAGGCGTGATTGGTACTGATCAGATGATCGGCGGTCTGGGAGAAGACCAACTGCTCGGCGGTGCAGGTAATGATCTGATCGACGCGGGTGCCAGCTTCACGAGCAACCCTGTATTTGACCCGAGTGCTGATTCTGTTCTCGGAGGTACCGGTGACGACTTCATGTTTGGAGGCGGTGGCGATGATACCATGCTGGGTAGCACGGGAGATGACACTATAGTTGGCGAGAGTGGTAACGATTTCATCAATGCTTCCACGGGTAATGATTTTATTGTTGGAGGCGGTGATAACTTTGGTGTTGCTGACGGCGATGATACTATCCGTGCTGGTTCTGGCAATGACAACGTACTTGCTAACGAAGGTAATGATGAAGTCGCCGGAGGGCTGGGGAATGATACGATTGACGGCGGAGCGGGTAACGATACTCTCTTAGGAGAAGGTGGTCAAGATACAGTAAACGGGGGCAGTGGTAACGATATTATTAATGGTTTCGGTAGCGGTACACCGGGTCAACGAGATCTCTTAACAGGGGGTCCTGGTGCTGATACCTTTATCTTGGGAAATGCAGTGGACGGTGTAAGTACAGCGTTCTACCTCAGCCCCACTCCGACGAGAGATGACTATGCAATTATTGTAGATGCTGTTCCGGGTGACACGATTCAATTAGCTGGATCGCCGGATATTTATTCATTACAGCAAGGTACACTCTTCACTCCCAATGATGGACTCATTTTTGCTCTTACTGAACCACCCCAATTAGTTGGTGTAGTCGTTAATGCTTTTGCCACTGGTGGCCCAGGTTTTTCATTCGTCTAAATCTGAGTGTTCCGTAATCTTAAAGGCTTGCATAAAGATAGAATTGTAAGCTGGATTGAGTTTTTTTCTTTCAAAAATTTTGGCTAAACAGCTACTGATATAGAATACTTAAATACTTGCTACAAATACTTCGGGGTATGTCATTCCCCCTTTCTCCCTTGAGAAAAGGAGGATAATAGATAGTGGGGATAACTGGACGTAGAGTGCTTTGACGAGGGTTTTGTGAGATAAAAAATACCTTTTTACTGATAAGAATTCCGGTCACTATTCCTATTTACCCAATTCCCCTTTCTCTAAAAATCGATTTTTAGTTTAACTTGAAACAGCCCTGCTTCTTCAGGCAGAACTGAGGGTAAATTTTGATCTGTAGCATTATTTTCTGTATTTTGTATAAGGAACTGCAAAAGTCAAAAGTTTAAAGTCAATTCTATAGAATTTGGCAATCTATAGCGCTTCGCGCAAGGCAAGAGGCAATCATGTAAGAGGCAAAAGGAAAGAAAAAGCTCGGTATAGTTAGGCTTTTGGCAATTCTTTTTCCCTGCATTTGTCAATAGACCAGTGCGAACTGCTATATAACATTTTTCTCAAGCCTAATCTATTAAGTTTTGTGGGGGTAATAGAATTTATGTCATCTCAAACTCTTTTCTTACAACCAACGGGTTCAACTACCGATACCAACTTTGTAGAAGCCTCTGGAGATGCTCTATTCTTCAACTACAGTCAACCCGCTTCCGGCAGTTTAAGTTCGGTAGAGTTAGAGGAGTTAGTTAGTGGAGGGGTCGCACAGGCGATTGCGAGTGCAGATGCAACTTTTCTCAACGATCCGGCTTTCACCAGTCTATTTACAGAAGCTTTTTCTGAAGGAGAAGAGGAAGAATATAAGGTCAAGAACAAAAGTCAAGCCGAAGTCACGGCAACTTTTGAGATTCCGGCTGATGAAACCTTTTCCTTTGATTTCTTAGCCGATATTTCTATAACCGCTAAAGAAATTGAAAATCCCGATGCTGAATTTAGTCGGGCTAGATCTAAAACAACTTTTTTAGTCTTAGATACCACCGATCCGGATAATCCGAAGATTCTTGATTTTTTTGGTGTTAAAGGTAACCTGATCTCCTCTGAGAACGTGGCAACAACAAACTCGCGTTCTAGTGGCAATATTACCTTTACAACCAGCGTTGATCGAGATATTAATGGCAACAATGGTGAAGATTTCCTCGATGTGAGCATTCTTTCGGGAAATTATTCGCGTACCTTTAACAACGATACCCGGATCTCGATCGTTGAAACCAATACCACTGCTACCAAGTTGTTGGGAGATACTTATATTGACAACCTCGGTTCAGATGTTATCTATGGCAGCATCTGGGAAGATGACATCGATGGCACCGGGGGTGCGGACAAAATCTATGGTAGCCGCAGGAAAGATAACATCCAAGGTCAGGGCGGCAATGATATCCTCGAAGGGGGTGGTGGCCGAGATCGCCTTGCAGGAAATGGCGGCAACGATCGAATACACGGTGGTGACGGCCGAGATGTTTTAATCGGAGGTCGGGGCAGCGACATCTTGGCTGGAGGTGAGGGTCAAGATGTTTTTGTATTTGCGGAAGGAAACAGTTTTCGTCGTCGTGAACTGGATATCATTCAAGACTTTGAAGTCGGTCAGGATCAAGTTAAATTCCGCAACTTCGGCAATTTTGATCCCTTATCTCTGCTGGAAGATACCGGATCGGGTGCAATTCTCACATTAGAAGATACAGGCGGACAACTGCTATTTGAAGGAGTTAGTTCCAGTCAACTCAGTAATGCTGACTTCCTGTTTGCTTAAAGCTTTTTAATCGAGTCTGGGTTTAATCCTAACGTTGTGAAATTTTCTTTGACTTTCAATTCTCAATAAATTAACAAAAAGCCCCACCGTTTGTTTGTGCGATGGGGTTTTAAAAAATTTGATATCTATGGAGATCTATACAGTCTGCTAATCTGCGACGATAAATCCTTCTTTGATTAACGACGCAAGTAAGGGCAAAATAACGATTTCTAGGTCAGCCTCCGGCAACCACTCAGCGACATCTTTAGCCGTAAAGGTCTCAGTCGTAAATAGCTTGTTCACCAGCTTTTTGATCAGATCAATATCTAACCCTTTAAACATCAGCTTTTTCTTACCCGTCACTAACTGACATTTTCCTTCATCCAGAAATTCTACAAGAACTTTTTGGTGCTTTGCGACTCTGAGGCGAGTATCCAATTCTTGCTCAAATAAGTTAAATCCAACTTGATTGGGCAGAGAAATTTCGGGATGGCGACTGCTACCCTTTAAGGACTGAAATCGCACATAACCTTGACTCAACTCCTGTTGTTTGACTCTCAAAGTTGCGCTGAGGTGATCGAGTAACCTCTGGCTGTATTCTTGGATTTGAGCAGTATCTCCCTGGGGGATCAAAGGCAAATTTTTCCGCCAAATTTCTTCGTCTTTAATTTGGTCAACCATCCAATTTAATAAGTCGCTTCCGACAAAACAACGCACACCCATTGTCAGATGCAGAGAAGGTTGATCTTGGGCGATCGCATAGTGCCAATGTCCGCGAGGAATATAAAGAAGATCCCCAGGCTTAAGAACACATCGGAGATATGGAGGTTCTTCAGGTGGTTTCTGACAACCGGGATGCCACCGTTCTCGGGGATAGGGCTGAGTTTCCCCAAAGACAAACCATTCTTTTTCTCCTTCAATCTGAAACACGAATACTTCGTGGGTATCGTAGTGACACTCAAACCCTTGATAACCAGGCCAAGAACAGTAGAGGTTAATATGCGTTTTACTATGACCTATTTCTCGTTCTAGTCCCCATTCGAGATCTGCTAAAGCCGGAATTCGATCATGAAGATGATCTACTGCTAAAGTCGCCCCTTCTCGACAGCGTTTTACCCACTCATGAGGGTCACACTCGGGTAGGTAATCGCCTCGAACAACAAATCGTAAATGAGGATACTGAATCTTGTGATAGTTGAGTAAATCATTTAGCTGTTGCCAAGAAAATAAATGCTTAAACTTCCCCGGTTGTTCACTGGGGATAAAAACTGCTTGTTTCGTCCAGTTTTCGGCTAAAAATTTTTCAACTGGATAAGGATGGAGAATACTAGAGAGAGTTTGCATAGTCTTGAGAAATGGTTTGGGATGAGTAATGGGAGCTTAACGGTTTCTAAGTCTTCAAAAGTCTGAAAATCTAAATCAATATCTTTAGAGTTGGATATGATACCCCAAGTCTCGAAAGCGAAATTAATACTTTATTAGGTTTTCTAGGATATAAAATTCTCAGCTTTTTTGTTGCCAGATTGGCAGAAAATTAAATATTTTTCATAAACCTATAGATTTTTTAGAGGCTAACACTAATTTTTGGATTGAAAAATTGCAGAGAATGCAGTGAATTGATGATCAAATTATCTAACTAAACGGGCAAGGGGTCTCCCGTTATAATCTCCGATTTAGCAGGAGGGGAATTGCCCGACGGGGTATGCGTGATCTTGAACATAACTTTTCAATTGTTCTATTGTTACACCGCCACAAGATGCAATAAAGTAAGAACCTGTCCAGAAAACTTTTTTGTCGCCATAAAACTTTTCCAGGTGTCCTGCAAACTCTTGACGTATCAGACGACTGGTAACGGTTTTGATATTTGCTATCAGTTTAACCGGAGCCACTTTAGGGTTAAGGTCAACTAAAAGGTGGATATGATCAAGTTCACCGTTGAACTCAATCAGACTGCACTCCCATTTGATGCAGGTATCAGCACAGATTTGA
>CAZNCM010000134.1:0-4809 GCA_964571155.1 uncultured Lyngbya sp.
CTTGTCCACTTGCTAACAAAATTCTCTGAGAACCCTGCTTTGGTGCAATTACCATTTCGGCATTTTCGACGATTTCCCCTTGCAAGGCACGAAACAAAGGGATTTCTGTGGTTGATAGAGGTGTGTGACCATCAGGTTGATAGAGATCGAAGTATTCTGCCCATTGTTCGGGTGGTAATGATTCAATAGGTAAGCCATGAAACTCACGGGTTGCTTTGTTAAATAAGGTCAACTTCCCACTAGCATCACAAACAACAATGCCATCGGTAATATTGTGAATAATCGCATTTAAAAATTCTCGTTCTTTGGCTAGAGCAGTTTGGGCTTGCTGGCGTTCCCGCAACGCAACTTGCAGTTGACTAAGCGATTGCTCTAGCTGTTGGGCATACTTCTGGGATTGTTGATAGAGACGAGCATTTTCCAGAGAAATTGCGGCTTGAGCGCAGAGGAAATTTAAAACCCGCAGGCGATCGCGAGTAAATACTCCACTCGTCAATTTATTTTCTAGGTAAATAATTCCTACCAAATTTCCTTGATTAATAATTGGGGTACACAAAACGCTCTGGGGTTGATGAGAGAGCATATATTCCCCAATTAAACCCGGAGTATCTGTTTGGCAATTATCGATGACAACTGTTTGTTGAGTATTTTTGACGTAATGGATAATTTGTATGGGAATATCTGGAGAATGATCTAATGATTGGGGTTCAAGTATAGTTTGTATTTCCTGATAATTCATCCAGGTCATTGCTTTCACTTGCCAAGTCTGTTCTTGGGGAAGAATCAGTACAGCTTTTTTCGCACCGGAGTTTTCTAAGATAATACGAGTTAGGCTAGCAATGAGTGTATCTAATTCCAAAGAACTGGAGATAGCTTGAGCGGCTTTGAGTACGCTAGTGAAATCTAGAACATCGGAAATATTGGTGCTGCTTGTGCTATTGGTGCGAGTGGACAAAGAAGTTGCATACAAGGCAAGAGTTTCTTTTGGGTTGAAGTTAAACAGTTGTTGTTGCAGGATGGGTTGGAGTAGTTGAGGGTAGCGTTTTTCTAAGTCGTCAGTTTTGGTTTTTGCACCCCAACGGGCATAACAATAGTAGGCTTCCTGCATATAGCCACTCGCGACTTTTTCTTTGCCCCAGTCGAGATAGAACTTGGCAGCCAGTTCGTTGGCGAGGGCTTCTTCTTGCAGGTATTTGTTAGCTTTGGCACCGGCAATAGCACAGTCGTATAGCTCGATCGCCTCGACCCTATTCCCCAACACGCGAGCCTTTTCTGCTTCCACCAAATCAACTTTATTCTGGTGGTTCATCGGAGCATATTTAGCCCAGTAATCTCGTAATTGGAGCTGGTTTTCCGTTACCCGATCTAAAGATTCTTCTTGGGAATTATGGGAGATTGTTGCTAATCTCACCAAAGAGCTATAGAAGTAATATTCAGCTTCTAATACAAAGCCTCCCAAGCCAGATGAATACTCTTGGATATTGGCAACATGGTCTAAGGCAAGCAGCGGTTCCTCAAACAAGAAACAGAGAAATATTTTGTACAGATAAAAGTTGGATAAACCGCTAATTTCACGATTGGTAATTAAATGTTTAATCCATTCGGATTCATCTAAATTCGTTCCGATCAAGACCCAAGGCTGTTCGACCCGACCCAATAAGTTAGAACAAACCTGACCGACAAGACGGGTGTAGCTTTCCTGAAGAGCTTGATTGGCATTAGACAAAACAGATATATAGGCATCTGTTTCCTTTTGCAGCGAGTGTAAGGGATAACCACTCCAAAAAGCATTGAAGCAGTACATCTGAACGTTATGACCGACAAATTCCACATCCCCCACTTCAAGAGACATTTGATACCCGACAGACAAAATGTCTAGAGTCTTATTGAGGTGTGCTTGACGATGTTCGAGAAACGCCCCACACATCATCATGCCACGCCCTTTCAAGGTGTTAGTAATGGGATGTCGATCGAGGTCAGTCGCCAAACGACCAAATGCAACACCGATTTCGATCTCCTTGAAGAAATTGCAGGCAAGGACTCCATAACAACCATAGATCAGGGCTGAACTAGCTATATTGCCATAGCGAACAGACAAATCGACTAATAAACTGACCAGTATGGGGAAAAGTGGTGGATTGACCATATTGCTAGGCGCAAGAATTTGCGTAGCAATTTCTGCAATAGCCAACCGTTCGGGGTCTTTCATCTCTGGCAGATCGAGTAAATCTGGAATGGATATCCCTTGGGTACTCTCGCGACCCCTCTGAATAAACTTATTGATTTCCGCTTCCGTCGGTTGAAACGAAATATCAACGCCCAGTTTTTGAAGAACCTCGATGCCAATAGATACTGCGGTTTCAAGTTGATTTTGGAAGAAATATTTTTGAATCCTAATTCTGTAGGCTGTAATCCGATCCAGTAAGGATTGGCTTTGACCCAGAATAGTATCGATCGCCTCATCCATCGCCACAAAATCACCGATCAGTAGGTTTAGCTCTGCTAAGGTATTGTTTAAACTGAGGCTCAAGTTGTATCGATCTTGCCAGCCCGTCGGACCAAGCAATTGCAATGCCGTAGTTACATATTGATGGGCTGCCCTATAGGCAGTATTTCCTTTCGCCTTTTGGCAAGCAAGCCAATTGAGTTCGACCAGTTGTTGGCGTTCTGTCGCATCTGTTATTAAGTCGATCCCATAGTTCAGATGGTTGACCACATCAAAGATATTCTTCGCGAGATCGGCGGGTGTAGTGGCTTGCTGTAGTAATTTACCGATTTGGTAGTGAGTCTTTTGCTTTTCTGGGTCGGGGATTAACCGATAAGCCGCCTGCTGTACCCGGTCGTGCAAGAAACGATAGCTGACAGTGGGGGAACATTCGAGTTTCGTCGCAATGTCTTCTTTCTGAAAAAACTTGTAGGTTTCACTTTCTGGAATGACCAAGCCAGCTTGTAACGATGGCCACAAATCTATCGCAATAGTATCTTGGGGTTGCTTGCAGACAACAGACAAAGTGGCTAAATCAAACTGATTGCCGATGCAAGCTGCAATTTTCAAAATATCTTGGGTTGGGGTTGGCAACTTCTGCAATTGACCCGCTATAAATACCACTACATCATCGGTTAAGGCCAACTGCCATACTTGGGTTAGGTTACATTGCCAATATTGATCGTCTAGATTAAAGGTGATATATCCGTCACCATAAAGACCCTGTAAAAACTGAGTAGTGAAAAAGGGATTGCCCTTCGTATTTTGATAAGTCAACTCGGAGAGGGGTTGTGCAACCTCAGCAGATGCGCACTGAAGTGTATCTGCCACCAACTGATTAATGTCAGTCTGGCTTAGTGGCTCTAATGTCAAAGTATGGATAGAGACCTTTTGCTTCTCTAGCTCATCTACCGTTAACATCAGGGGATGAGCTGGAAATACCTCGTTATCTCGATAGGCACCCAGGATAAGCAGATAACCGCTATCTGATTCATTCATCAACACCTTCATCAGATTTAATGATGCCGAATCAGCCCACTGCAAATCATCGACAAATATTACCAAGGGATGCCCAGCACTCGTAAAGACTTGAATAAACCGTTGAAAGAGTAAGTTAAACCGATTTTGGGCTGCGGTTCCCGATAGTTTCGGTGCAGGGGGCTGATTTCCAATAATCCGCTCCAGTTCAGGAATCAGTTCCACAATTACTTGGGCATTTTCTCCCAGTGCTGATAAAATCTGAGTTCTCCAGCTTTGCAATTGCTCGTCACTTTCACTGAGGAGTTGCCCCATTAAATCCCGCAAGGCTTGCACAAAAGCAGAAAAGGGGATATTACGATTAAATTGGTCAAATTTACCTTTAATAAAATAACCCCGTTGCTTGACAATCGGCTTATGTACTTCGTTAACAACAGCAGTTTTCCCAATGCCAGAGAATCCTGCCACTAACATTAATTCTGATGCTCCATCAGCCACCCGGTCAAAAGCATCTAGCAGGGTTTGGACTTCAGACCCCCGTCCGTAGAGTTTTTCAGGAATAAGAAAGCGATCACACAAATCCCTCTGTCCTAATTCAAACTCTGTAATTGACTCTGTTTGTTTCCATTGGTTTAGACACTCACTTAAATCATACTTGAGTCCCAAAGCACTTTGGTAACGGTCTTCGGCATTTTTTGCCATCATTTTAGCGACTATTGCCTCCAGCATTTTGGGCACATCGGTATTGACTTGATGAATAGGTGTGGCCATCTTAGCAATATGACAATGCACCAGTTCCATTGGGTCATCGGTAACGAAGGGTAAACGACCTGTAAATAATTGATATAAAGTGACACCAAAAGCATAAAAATCACTGCGATAATCAATACCACGATTCATCCGTCCTGTTTGTTCTGGTGCTAAATAAGCCAGGGTTCCCTCTAACACATTAGGGTTTTGGATTTCCTGGGTTTCTTTGGGCAGCACTGAAGCAATGCTAAAATCAATCAACTTAACTTGTTTGGACTGTGGATGAATGAGGATGTTGGCGGGTTTGATATCCTTGTGGATTACTTGATGCTGGTGTAGTTCGTGGAGAATGTCAGTTATTTGCCGAGCGATCGCTAATTTCTCGGTTAAGTCTAATGGCTGCTGCTGGATGTATGTTTCTAGGGATATCCCACCCCAATCTGCCATCACCAGACCATAGCTATTGCCGAATCTTTCCAACTTCAGGGGTGAGATAATGCCATCAATGGGTAGATTTTTGGCTATCGCATATTGATTGCGAAACTGTACCAATTCGCTGAAGGTGGGATAGAGATTTTTCAGCAACTTGATAATGA
>CAZNCM010000134.1:4924-12924 GCA_964571155.1 uncultured Lyngbya sp.
GACTACCTGAATAAATGGTTTCAGTAATTTGATAGTTGGGAATTTGAATCGTTGTCTGATGGTTGGGGTTTTGAGTTTGCTTGTTCATGTTGATCCGGCTTGAAACCTTAATTAGTCAGTATTTTTTTAATAGGTTTGAATGGAGGGGTAAATGTTAACTTTTCTTTAAGTTTCTTTAGATAAAGTAATAATAAATTCCGTTCCTTCTTCTAAATACTGTTAACTAATGTTAATATTCTTCATCCCCAATCCTAAAATTAGGGACTATTAAGTCAATTATACTTTCTCTAATTTTTCAACTCTAAAAAAGTTTCTATTGACAGCCATCAAAACCAACTTACTGATAAACCCTAGATTTGGGGATGTTAACATCAATCAGTTTATACTTTTTTGAAGTTTTGGCGCAAAGTAACGAATAAGCCAATCAGTGAGCAATTGCTTCTAATTGGCTTTCCCTGTTTGCTATTTTTTTGTCGAACGTTTGTTAAATTTTTTTCTAATTCTTGACTTCAGACATTTCTAGTACACGTCCCTCTAAGTCTTTCACCAAAAAATTAAGGGGTCTTTCGCTACGAATTTTAAACTTGAGTCCGCGTGTTTGTACTCGCATTAAAATTTGCTCTAAACAGTCGTGATCAAAGCAAACATGACGATCTCTGTTCTTGGTCCCGTAGCTTGCGCCACTAATAATATGTAACTGAGTATTTTTCATCAGTTGATACCACAAACCCTCCGAAGCACCAAGATCCGAAGGATTGCTGGCTGAACCGCCAACGGTGGTAGACATATACAGGGGATCGATTCCGGTTGCTCCTAATGTTTGCTCATAGTTGTAATAATAATGCAGAGGAACATCGGCAACGGGCAAATCGAGCAAACCCTCATAGAATTGCCGAGCAACGTTGAGATCGCTCACCATAATGGTGTGTACTTTTGGCGCACTGGTGAGAAACATCCACATGGCACCTGCATAGGCCGCAAGCAGCATGACCATCACGCCTTGAGTGGATAAAATACTGTCAAGTGCGGGGAAAAAGGCACTCAAGGGTAAGTGGGGCAGCGAAAAATCAATTAGACGAATGGCTAGCATGAATGATACAAAAGTAAACTAGACTTAACAGTAGGGTCGTGACTGAAACTGAAGCCTAAATGTTAGGCTAGTTCTAATGTTAACAAAAAGTTATCCCAACACTCCCCAACAAGCTTTCTTGTTTAAACTATTGACAAATACTTATAAAAATGTTAATAATCAGGCTTTTAAAGAATAATCAAGATTGAGAGTGGAGTGAATGTCAGAAAATCTAATTCACATCTTTGTATACGGTACCCTCAAACCTAGCGAATCCAATTATCAGCGCTATTGTGCCCGTCAAGTGGTTCAGGAACGTCTGGCGATCGCTCAGGGTCAACTTTTCAATTTATCGTTAGGGTATCCAGGGATGACGGAGGGAGTGGGTTGGGTTTCGGGTGTGATTCTCTCATTCCCAGATGCCTCGATTTTTGAGGACTTAGATCGTTTAGAAGATTATCAACCCCATCGCCCCCCCGAACAAAACGAATACCAACGCCAACAAATTCAAACCTATACTCCCGACAAACACCCTTTAAAAGTAGCGTGGGTTTATCGGATGAATCCGGCTAAAATTAAACAGTATCAAGGCGTTTATCTTCCGGATGGAAATTGGAATTCTCAAATCAAAAGCAAAAAAAGCTCAAAGGGAAGTTGACACTCTCAGCTTCAAGGCTTCGCCTGTGAAGGGAGATTCTTACTTCATCCCCACTTAACTAGATTAGTGTTACCACTAACCCCCGTCAGCACGAGTCAGTAAGCATTTTCAACTACTGTCTGCCCGACAGCAGTAACACCACGATTTCTGATTACTTGTGCGGCAGCAACATCTCGGTTTGTTGTGTACCCACACTCAGGACAAGAATGTATTCTCACATATAATGCTTTCTTTCCTGTGTGTGCGTTGCAATTAGGGCAAGTTTGGCTAGTACCATCTTTGTTAACTTTGCCAAAAAATTTACCTATGATCCAAGAGACATAACTCAATATTGTGAAAAACTGACCAAAACCAGCATCCAAAGTATGTTTACAAAACATTCCTTTAGCCCATGCTCTAAAATCAATATCTTCTACAAATATTGAGTCGCCTTGATTACAAAGCTTTTCATCCTGAAGTGTTTTTTAAATCTGGGAAAACCAAAGCCCCTAGACTTCATATCATCCCATGCCCTATCCAAAGTTCTTAAAACTTGTTGTAGGACTTGAGCGTTTACACTTTTTAATTCAGGATTATGTTTCTTTGCTTCAGTTAATCTCTTGGATTGAACATGATAACTGGGGAATGATTCATCAGCTTTGATGATGTACTCATATTCAACAGAGCAAGCATTCACCTTACACTTGCGAGAATTAACCCAATCCTTCCTTTCACGTCAAGCATAATTCCATACTTTACCGCACACAGTTAAGATGTTTTCAAGATCTTCTACTTGTTGCTTTGTTGGCTTGAGCTTGTACTCGTAAGTAAGTGTAAGCATTCTCTCGACAAACGTGAATGTTCACACATTCTATCACTTTCTACACACACTGACAACTTGTGTAAACTGTCTCCTTTCAGTCGGTTTTATATTGGTCGCAATTCATCTCTCCGTTAACTTTTGGTGTAACGGGAGACAAGCTTGCTCCATTAAGATAGAATATGTCTAAACTTCCCAAAATCTATTCAGGGTTAGAAATTGGCGACTTCGGAATCTCAATAATCGGTTGATTAACCGTTATACTTGCCGCATCTGATCGAACAATGGGAATAATCGGTTCATTCAGGGCAATTTTGAGGGGTTCAGGATCAGAACTTGGTCGAGAAGCAAACTGGGGAATGCGAGAAAAACTACCGAACGATACACTAGAAATTGTCGCCACAAACAAAGCCGCAATTGCTGTTCCCCCCCAAGCTACCCGGCGATAAGTCGTGCGACGATCAACTTTTTCAAAAACCGCTTCAGCCAGGTCCGCAGGAGCAGTTTTTTGAGCCGTGGGAACAGGTAGACTTTGCCACTGAGAACTAAGCTGAAGTAATTGCTGATAGCAACTTTTCACTTGAGGATCAGTCGCTAACCATTGTTCGACTTGGCGGCGTTCTTCTGGGTTCGCCTCACCATCAATATAGGAACTGAGCAGTTCATAATGATAATCGCTCAGATCACCGTCTGACGGATATTGCATTTGTTCTTCCGTATTAAATGCTGAGTTAGAGTTGATTTCTGGATGGTTATTAGACTCAAAGTTAGGCTTCATAGTAACACCTCCCCGTAAACTTTAGGTGAATGCAATTAAAATCATGAGATGAATCTTTTGTTTGTGAAAGTGGGGGAGAAACGCGCTTTAGAGATGCATTTCTGGTTTTAACACTGTTATTAAATAGTGTATCAGTCTTGAATTCTGACCACCTGAAATTCACAGGTTTTCCTAACTATTTAGATAAGGTTGTAAC
The DNA here is from genome assembly GCA_964571155.1 of uncultured Lyngbya sp. Classification (GTDB taxonomy): domain Bacteria; phylum Cyanobacteriota; class Cyanobacteriia; order Cyanobacteriales; family Microcoleaceae; genus Capilliphycus. The sequence continues at coordinate 8,425 of CAZNCM010000134.1, forward strand.
TGACTTTGTAACCGTTGACGCGCCCGAGCAATTCTAGATTTAACCGTTCCGAGAGAAACCCCTGTAATTTCTGCAATTTCCTCGTAAGCTAGACCTTCAATTTCTCGCAAAACAATCGTTGTGCGAAAGACTTCCGGTAAATCAGCAATCGCCTCATTGAGACAATCATAAAACTCTCGTGTACTGAGATCGTCATCCGGGCCTGGAAGTTCCGCCGGAATTTCCCACTCGACTTCACCATCATCAATACAACGAGGTGCATCAAGCGACAGAGGGGGTTTAACCCGCTTACGTTTGCGGAGTTCATCATAAAATAGGTTGGTTGCAATTCGACTCAACCAGCCCCGAAATTTCGCAGGTTCTTGTAGGCGTTTGATATTGCGATAAACGCGAATCCAAATTTCTTGAGCCAAATCAGAACGATCTTGCCAATCAGGAGCCAAATGGTACAATACCTTATCGACATGAACTTGATACCGACGCAAGAGTTCAGTAAAAGCTGCTCGATCAGGCTGTACTCCTTCCTGACATCGCAAGATTAAGTCATAGTTGGAGAGCTTATCAGGGGGCAATAGCACTTCTTGAAGAACGTTCACCTCAGCCGCAGACCAGGATATATATATAGTTTCGCTCATATTATGGAACTTGGCTCATCAGACATTCCCTTTCACTAGACGTCTACCCAGTTCCGAATGTTCCACAGATTTTAACCCCCGGTTTAGGGTTCACAGTCAGTCTGACAAGCCCCAATACTCACCCAACTACTTGATCCATCCACCCAATGCTCTTTTTTCCAAATCGGAGCATTATGTTTGAGGGTATCAATCGCATATTGACAGGCTTCAAACGCTTCACGACGATGGGGACAACCGACTGCGACCAATACACTAATTTCCCCAACTTGTAAGCGCCCGATACGATGATGAATTGCAACCTGACTCACTTGGGGCCAGTTTTGGCGAATTTCAGCCGCTATCCCCTCAAATACACGGATCGCCATCGGTTGGTAAGCCTGATATTCTAGGGCTTCTACCGCTTGACCCTCAGTATTGTTACGAACCATTCCACTCATCACCACCACCGCACCATTAGCGGGTTCATCTACTAAGGCGTAAATTTCTTCGATGGACAGAGGGGCTAGGGTAATCGCAAAATGATCGGGGGACGAGATCGATTCAGAAGCTTCTTGAATGGTCAGGCTAGAATTAAACATCACTGCTATTGTTAACATCTATCTATCTGTTTTTACACAAATAGTCTATTGCCACAATAACTGATGATTTATTCGCGGGCTTCCCCCTCTGAGTTGAGATCTAAACTGGACTGTTGTTGTACTTGAGTTTCTTGTTTAGCGATATTTTGATCCGCGATTTCCAATAATTCCGGGATAGTCACAAACCGATAGCCTTTTTCTTTGAGCTGACTAATAATATCAGGTAGCGCTTTCACCGTCTCTGAACGATTTCCACCGCCATCATGCAACAACACAATTCGACCCGGTTTGATCGAACCGAGAACACTACTCTTAATACTAGAAGCTGAACTTTTCCAGTCTCTAGAATCAGATGACCACATAATATTCACATAGTCTCGGGAGAAGGCATAATCGACTAAACCGTTATCTTCTACTCCGCCAGGTGGACGAAAAATAGTCGTATTAACACCAATTAATTCTTCAATTAAATCAGCCGTATCTTCAATTTCTTTAGCCGCAGCAGAGTGACTATGTTTGTGATAACGATGATTCCAAGTATGATTAGCAACGACATGACCATCCGCTGCTACTTTTTTACCAATCTCTTTGTGATTCTTTAACGCTTGACCTACCCAAAAAAATGTCGCTTTAATATTATTTTCTTTGAGAATATCTAAAATTTGTTCTGTTGTTTTTGGCCAGGGGCCATCATCAAAGGTCAATGCGATTACTTTTTCATCGGTATTGAGATCGACGTATTTAATTGTTTTGTCAAATCGTTGAGCCTTGAGCCGACTAATTGCGGTTTGTACACCCTCAACCCGTTGAGTCATCGCTTGTCCAACACTGGGTAATTCTCTCGGATTAATTGGAGTTGATGGTAAGCTAGACGCTTGACGTTCCTGTTGATTTTGACTCTGGGATAACGGATCAGAAGATTGTTCGGGAACAGGGGAGACAGGCGCTTCCGGAGAGGAATTTTCCTCGGGTTTTTGAGTAGATTCTCGACTAGGCGTAACGATTTCAGGCAAGGACTGAGGTACAGACGGCACCTGAACTTGACGAGTTGTACGCAGATTCCAAGGCAACATCACACCAATCATAAAACTTGCCACAGCCGAAATCAATGCAAAACGAGTGATCCGCTGCTGTTGCTGTTGCTGGCGACTTAAACTCGGGTTTTGTACCACACTATTTCTCCTTCACACCTAAAAACTTAACTTCAAGGATGATGCCTTGATTAAAAATTCAGATTGACCCTGATGCACTCCAAAAAAGTGAATTTGCCTATATAGCATATCTTGGTTAAAATGTCAAGCACTAAAACTCTGTCTTTAGAGGGTTACGCCCTCCAAAACAAATCACTTCTCTAAGATATTAGGGCAAATTTGGGTTAATCTGTCAAAATTTTATGGGAGTTAAGTAATTTTCTGGTGATAGAGACGAATAATTTCCTCTGTGACCTGTTCTATGGTCAAGCCGTCAGTTTTAACTTCAATTGCATCTGCGGCTTTTTGTAAAGGAGCTATCGAGCGAGTGCTATCTTTATGATCTCGTTGAGCAATTTCCTGTTCTATCTGTTCGAGACTAATATCTTCGAGGCCTTGCTGTTGGAGTTCAAGTTGCCGACGTTGAGATCGTTCTTTCACCGAAGCCGTCAGAAAAATCTTCAGTTCCGCATCGGGAAAAACATAAGTCCCAATATCCCGTCCCTCTGCCACGACGCCCCCAGTCCGACCATAAGCTTGTTGCTGCTTGACTAACAAATCTCGGACTATCGGTATCGCCGCAATTGCCGAAACATTAGCCGTCACCTGAGATGAGCGAATTTCAGCCGTCACATCCCGACCATTAATACAAATACCAAGCTGGTCTTGTTGAGGAATCAATTCAATCTGGCATTGATGAACCAACTCCGCAACAGCAGGTTCGTCTGACATCTCAATTCCATTTTCGAGTACCAACCAAGTCACCGCCCGATACATCGCCCCTGTATCCAAGAACAACAAATTTAACTGTTGAGCAACTTGGCGCGTTACCGTTGATTTTCCTGCTCCCGCTGGCCCATCAATCGCTACAATCGGTTTACGGTGGCGTAAAATCAGATTATCAATCAAGCGTGTTGTATTCACACGGGCTGCTATAGCCAACAGTCCTACCTCCTGAACTTCGGTTAACGGTGTCATTGTATCTGGATCAACAAGCTGTAAATATTCCAACTGAACCTCTGGTGTAGTCGCCAGTTCAGTTTCGACAGCCGAGAGTATAGCCGACTGATGACGATTTCCCTCTAAAAAAACTTGCTCCCCTTTACACAGAGCGCGATAGAGTACCGTTGCCTGAGTTTTCTGTTGAGGGGTCAAATATTGATTGCGAGAACTGTAAGCCAGTCCAGAAGCCTCTCTAACAATCGGACAAGCAACAATTTCAATCGGCCAGTTTAGATCTCTAACCATGCGTCGAATAATGGCTAACTGTTGAGCATCTTTGCGACCGAAATAGGCGCGTGTCGGTTCAATAATATTAAAAAACTTTGCCACAATCGTTGTCACCCCTGGAAAGTGACCCGGACGAGCAGGGCCACATAAAACAGACATCATATTCGAGGGGGGAACAACACTCGTTTGGGGCTGACTGTCTGCTTTTGCTGCTGTTTTGTCTTGCTTATCCTTATCCTGTTGGGAGATTCCTAAAATTTTCTCTGCACTGGGCATAAACACAATATCAACCCCCGCCTGTTGACAAAGCGATAAATCGTGATCCACAGAACGGGGATACTGTTTCAAATCCTCTTGCGGCCCAAACTGAAGCGGATTGACAAAAATACTCACTACCACAATTGCATTTTCAGATCTAGCCCGCTCAATCAAACTCAAGTGACCTAGATGTAGACTGCCCATCGTCGGGACAAATCCGATGGCAGCCTGTGGGGTCTTTGAACTCCGATGGTTCAGGTCGCAGCGGACTGCTGCAATTGTCGTAAACAGGCGCATGATCTACCGTGAACAGTCTTTACAGTCAACAGTTTACAGTGATCAGTGAACCGTTTTTTCAGGGAAAAGGGAAAAGGGAAGCATTTTTTCTCTCTCCCTTTCTTCCAAACCTGTTTACTGTTGAGGGGCGAGAACTTCAACTTTAACCTGAGCAACACCACTGCTAATCATCCCGATCTCTTGGGCTGCGGCTACTGATAAGTCAATAATCCGACCTCCAGAAAATGGCCCGCGATCATTAATCCGCACAATCACAGAACGACCATTATTGGTATTAGTGACTCGTACCGTTGTCCCAAATGGTAGGGAACG
>CAZNCM010000134.1:12934-14058 GCA_964571155.1 uncultured Lyngbya sp.
GGGAACGATGGGCTGCGGTGAGTTCGTATTGGTTAAATTGTTCTCCGTTGGCTGTTAATCGACCGTGAAAACCGGGGCCATACCAGGATGCTAAACCTTCAACGGCTTCCAACACACGACGATTAAACGCATTTTTAGCGTCATTCAATTGGTCATTAAAAGGGGATTTGCCTTCGATTTTGCGGAGAGGTGCTGCATACCCCATTTGTCGCCGGAGTCGGTTCGTTGCTTGTAAGGCGTCTTCAGCGAGATCTTGGGTTGTGTCGGGCAGAATCGTTTCAGAATCAATGACCACGAGGGTTTGACCTTCGATTTCGATTGTATAATTTTGTTGCTCTTGGTTCCAGCGTACACTGATGCTGTTAGCATCAACTTCGTAGCGGTTTAGTTGATTGAGTTTAGCGGCAACTTCGCTGGCTCGGGAAACGGGATCTTGATTGTCTTGAAATTGGCTATCAGAACTCGGCTTTTTCAGCGATCGCGAAGATTCTGAGATTGTCCCAATTTTAACGAGATTTCCTTGATTTGCTTCTTTGACCGGATCTGTTTTCTCAACAAAGGTCAGAACCGGAATATTTCGCACATAGAGGGTTGCGGCTTGGCGATTATTCCACTGATGGGCTTGAATAGTGGCAATCATCGCGCTTTCTCGATCACGGTCTGAATTAGACTGATATTCCCCCACTTTGACAGCAGTGCTGTCTGTTGCTTGTTTCGTGGTTTCTCCAACAGAGGTTTGAGTCTCTGTGAGTCTAGATGTTTCTACCTCTGGAGATAATGGTGGGGATTGTTCGGCGTGACTCGATAAGGAGACGCTACAACTTGATGCCAACACCATCGCGGTTAAACCACTTAAAAGTTTGTGCTTCATATGCCAATTAACAAAAATAACCTTTGAGTCGAGTTTTCAGGGTTATCCCTAAATGAGTCAACTTTGGAGATCAACTCATACTCGGAACGTGTTCACTTTTGCAAAAGCAACTGCAACACACTAACACGAACTTTGAATAATCGGAATCAGTATCAGCGGTCACTTTTTACCTTTGGGGTCAAACTAAACGGTGTAGTTTAGCTTAAACTTCCCTTTAGATAGGCATTCTAAGAATTTTTACTTACTAGATTTT
>CAZNCM010000135.1:0-250 GCA_964571155.1 uncultured Lyngbya sp.
CTGTCGGACGTTACACCTTGCTATACGACCCCTTAGATGGTTCATCCAATCTGGATACGAACTTGAATGTGGGATCAATTTTCTCGATTCGACAGCAGGAAGGCAACGACGAAGACGGTACGGCTTCCGACTTGCTGCAACATGGACATAAACAAATAGGCGCTGGTTACATCCTCTATGGCCCGAGTACATTGCTGGTTTACAGCATTGGAACAGGCGTACATTCCTTCACCCTTGACCCGAGTCTGGG
>CAZNCM010000135.1:260-3387 GCA_964571155.1 uncultured Lyngbya sp.
CTTCTGGCAGTGGGATGAATCGATTCGCGATTATATCCGCTATGTTCACCGTCACGACGGTTACACGGCTCGATATAGCGGTGCGTTAGTGGGAGATATTCATAGAATTTTGTATCAAGGGGGTGTATTTCTGTATCCCGGTACGGTGAAAAAACCCGAAGGAAAACTCCGTTTGCTTTATGAGTCGGCTCCGATGGCCTATTTAATGGAACAAGCTGGAGGACAGGCGTCTACCGGAACAGAGGAAATTATGGATGTGGTTCCAGAAAAGTTACATCAACGTACACCCCTAGTTATTGGGAGTAAAGAAGATGTGACCTTAGTGAAGTCCTTTATTCAAGATCGGGAGCGTCGCGATCAAAAATAGTCGTTTCTACACGCTAGATGGTCAATATTACCAGAGTTCGGGGTAAAAACAACAACATCATCATCTACTCTCAACAACTCATCAATTGAATTTGTAGACGTTACAGGAATTGCAGTTATGACCACAAATCATCTGCTAGAAATTGGCAATCTCGGTCAAAGTATCTGGATGGATAATTTAAGCCGTGACATTATCGAGTCCGGTGAATTAAAGACATTAATGGTTGAAAAAGGGATTCGGGGAATTACTTCTAACCCGGCGATTTTTGAGAAAGCCATTAAGGGAAATGCTATCTATGATGCGGAGATCGACAAAGGGATTAAAGCCGGAAAGTCGGTGATGGAAATCTACGAATCTCTCGTGTTTGAGGATATTCGCAATGCTTGCGACATCTTTAAGCCCGTTTATGAACAGACTGGGGGATTAGATGGTTATGTCAGCATCGAAGTTCCGCCGACGATTGCTAAAGATACGGAAAGCACTGTGAAAGAGGCTTTACGCTATTACAAAGCAATTGACCGAGAAAATGTGATGATTAAGATTCCTGGAACCACTGAAGGACTTCCGGCGGTAGAACGGGTGATTGCTCACGGCATTAATGTTAACGTCACATTATTGTTTTCGGTGAAAAGTTATGTCGAGACGGCTTGGGCTTATATTAAAGGCTTAGAAGCTCGTGTCAACAAAGGGGAAGACATTAGTAAATTGGCTTCGGTGGCGAGTTTCTTTCTCAGTCGTATTGATAGTCAGATTGATGATACCGTTGATGCCAAGCTCAAAGGAGTTACCGATCTCAATCATCAAGCCAAACTGGAGAAAGTTAAAGGTAAAGTGGCGATCGCCAACGCTAAAATTGCGTATCAAGAATACAAGAAAATTATTCAAAGCGATCGCTGGAAAGCTTTATCGGCCAAAGGAGCAAATGCACAACGGCTTTTATGGGCAAGTACGAGTACCAAAAATCCGGCTTACAGCGATGTGATGTACGTCGATGAACTGATTGGACCGAATACGGTTAATACTTTACCGCCGAATACGATTGATGCTTGCGCCGATCACTGTGATGTTGAAAATCGCGTGGAAACTGAGGTTGATCAAGCCTATCATTTGATTGAAAGTCTCAATGATCCAAAGATTAATATTGATCTCGATCAAGTCATGGATCAATTGTTAGTCGAAGGCATTGATAAGTTTGTCAAACCGTTTACTTCGTTAATGAGTTCTCTCGAAGAAAAGGTTAAACAGCTTTCGACGGTAGGATAGTGAATGTAAGCCAACAAACTTGTTAACTAAAAACCCGGTTTCTCATCGATTGAATCTAATTGAAGTGAGCAAGTTAAACCGGGTTGATGGGAAAGTCTGATTGACCAAAGGTGATTAGCGGGTGACAACCGGATCATTTAGAGATGAGAACCTCAGTTGAAAACCCGATGATTTTAGGTATCCCAGAGAAACAAAGCAGAAAGATTAATCGGCAAATTCTCACTCAAGAGCAAACCCGAGTCAGGCTTTCAACCTCAAAGATTCCTTGCCTAAAAAGTAAAATGGGTAACTGTTCATTTCTAACGGTTTGCTAATCGCCAAAAACAGATAATTAACACAAACAAAAAGTGTCACCGCCTCAACCAAATTGACAAGGGAATGTAAATGGTTACACTACTGGAAAATCCGTTACGGGTTGGACTGCAACAAGATCGCGTCCCTGAACCTCAGATTTTAGTGATCTACGGTGCATCAGGGGATTTAACTCAACGTAAACTGGTTCCAGCCCTCTATCAGATGCGGCTCGAACGCAAGCTCCCTCCGGAACTAACCATTGTCGGAGTTGCTCGACGAGATTGGAGTCATGACTACTTCCGCGAACAGATGCGAATTGGTGTCGAGGAGTTTGGCGGTGGCTTACAGTCTGAGGAATTATGGAACGACTTTGCTAAGGGGTTATTTTATTGTTCTGGTAATATCGATCAGTCAGAAAGTTATCAGAAACTCAAAGTATTTTTGAGTGAATTGGATGAACAGCGGGGAACACGGGGAAATCGTGTTTTTTATCTGTCTGTCGCCCCGGCTTTCTTTGGAGAAGCAATTCAACAACTCGGTGCGGCCGGAATGTTAAAAGACCCGAAAAAGCAACGGTTGGTGATTGAAAAACCGTTTGGTCGTGACTTAAGCACCGCCCAAGTTCTCAACCGGGTTGTCCGTGACTGTTGTGCAGAAGAACAGGTGTACCGGATTGACCATTATTTGGGCAAAGAAACGGTTCAAAACTTGATGGTGTTTCGGTTTGCCAATGCTATTTTTGAACCCCTGTGGAATCGTCAATTTGTTGATCACGTCCAAATTACAGTCGCCGAAACGGTGGGTTTAGAAGGACGGGCGGGTTATTATGAAACCTCCGGGGCGTTGCGCGACATGGTGCAGAATCATCTGATGCAGCTCTTTAGCCTAACGGCGATGGAGCCGTAACGAAAAAGTCAAGGTGTTGCAGGCGACACACCTCGCTGATATTAACAACCTGGAAAATTCGGCAATTAGAGGTCAATATACTCCCGGTTGGATGAAAGGCGAACAAGTCCCCGGTTATCGAGACGAAGAAGGGGCAGACCCCAATTCCACCACACCGACTTATGTAGCGCTGAAACTACACATTGATAACTGGCGTTGGAAAGGGGTGCCGTTTTATCTGCGAACCGGAAAACGGATGCCGAAAAAAGTTTCAGAAATCGCCATCCAGTTTAAAGAAGTTCCCTATTTGATGTTCCA
>CAZNCM010000135.1:3397-13980 GCA_964571155.1 uncultured Lyngbya sp.
GGATTTTCGCTATGACAGTGCGTTTGGGAAGCCGAATACCGATGCTTACGCTCGTCTGCTGATTGATTGTATGCTCGGCGATCAAACGCTATTTACCCGAGATGACGAAGTAGAAGCATCTTGGAAGATTATTACTCCCCTGTTAGAAGCTTGGGATGCCCCTGCTCCCCCGGATGCAATTCCGATGTATGAAGCGGGAACTTGGGAACCTGTCGAAGCGGAACTGTTGCTCAACCGCCATGGTCGTCATTGGCGCCGACTGTAGAATTTTGGGGAGAGGAAAGGGGGAATTCCTGCTACCCCAGGCGTTAGATCTAAACTAATCACTATCCGGGCATAGCGCCCACTCTCGGGAGTGATGCGGCTCATGCCCGATTGCCAAAGACTTCCCAGAGATGTTCGGTTTTGTTCATCTCTACAATTAACAGTTAACACTAACGACTGACACCATGAAGAGTACACCACTTGTTGCACTGCAAAAACCCAAAGATATCTCCCTAAGCGAAATTGAGGGAGAATTAAATGGGATCTGGCTCTCTCAAGCCGCAGGCACCGGAAAGACTACTGCGGTCGCGACTCGGGCGGCGCCGTTTAGTATGGTTATTTATGAGCCGGAGGAATTTCAACAACTTCTAGCCGGGTTGGGGTTTTTTTCCGGGCAAATTGATGGGATTCACGGAACTGAAACCCGCGAAGCCATTAAAGAAGCTCAAAAGACTTATGGTTTCAGTATTACCGGACGGGTAGACTCACACACTCTTGCTAAACTGCGTGAAGAATTTGCAAAGTTACCCAGCGATCGCCAAAAGATTGCTAATTTAGATGGTCGCGGTTTTAGTATTAGTGAAGCGATCGCCGCTCAAAATCCTTGTCGAATTATCACGCTTTGTCCGACGATGGGGGAAGATACAGGGGTTACGGCTCAGGTTTCTGCCTACTGTCCGATTCAGCAAAAAAGTGAAGAAAGTCTGATTTGTGCAGAATATATTACTCTACGCGGCACCAAAGAAGCGTTAGAACGGGTAGGCGATGTTGTGGAGTCTTTGATGATTCCTGAATTACCGAAGTTTGTATGGTGGAAAGCAACACCTAACCCTGAACAAGATTTATTTAAGCGGTTGTCGAGTTGTAGTAATTGTTTGATTGTGGATTCTTGTTATTTTAGTGATCCGGAATCGGAATTGCTGAAAATGCAGAATTTGATCGAACAAGAAACTTACATTGCTGACTTGAATTGGCATCGTTTGGCGCCCTGGCAAGAATTATCGGCCGCTGCTTTTGACCCTCCTGAACGTCGGATGTCATTGGGTGAAATTGATAATGTAGCGATTGATTATGAAAAGGGAAATGCCACCCAAGCGTTAATGTTTTTGGGTTGGTTTGCTTCTCGCCTCGATTGGCAACCGATTTCTTTTACCTCCGAAGGCGGAGACTATGACTTGAAATATGTCAAGTTTAAAGCCCCCAATGATAAGGAAATTGTTGCCGAGTTGGCTGCAATTCCTGCGGCTGATTATGGTGAAATTCCGGGTGATTTAGTGGGGTTGCGGTTAACTTCGAGTAACCCTAAAGCCGATTGCTGCACAATCTTGTGTTCAGAAACCACAGGTTGTATGCGGATGGAAGCAGGCGGAAGCGCTCAATCTTGTCGCACAGAACAGGTGACAGCGACTTCTGACCAAAAGGCAGAATCTCTAATGACACAACAATTACAACGTTGGGGTCGGGATATGTTGTATGAAGAAAGTTTAGCGTTAACTGCTCAAATTCTCAAACTCCGCTAAATTTCCAATTTTGACAACTTCACACTTAGCCGGGTGCGTTACTCTTCAGCGCACCCTATTTATTTGGTGAAAACAGCTTGCACTTTTATGAAAGCTACCATTCTGTTAATGCGATCGCAACTCCCTGTTTTAAATGGGGATTAAGATTAGGTTGTTGGGCGAGTTGTTGCAGTCGTTCATAGACTGAGGGAGAATTCAACGGAGAATCTAACTGTTTCAAAGCAGCGATACAATGAAACTGAACAGTAGTTTCCGAATCTGCTAACAGTTGTACCAAAGGATCAAAAGCAGTGATATTTCCTAACTGTCCTAAGCTTAAAGCAACCAGTTGTTTGATCGTCGGAATTTGCAGAGAAGGATGTTGACTTTGGAGAAATTCAACTAAAATTTGACTGGCTGGAGTTTTCGCTTCGGGTTTGCTCATTCGTCCCAATCCTTGAATGATTTCTTGATGAATTGAAAAGGATGAGAGGTTAGAAGTAGACTCATCTAAACTCGTGAATAAAATATGTTTAAGTTGATTAATAGCACTCAGAGTTTCGATCCAACAAAGCGATCGCACTGCATCGAGTTTAACCGTTAAAGGAGTTGTTAAGGATTGAATTTGCTCAACTAAAGCAACCACTGCTTGATCCGTACCGAGACGAGAAAGGGCTATTTGCGCCTGTTGAGAGACTTCGGGGCGAATATCCCATAATAGAGGTTGCAGTTGCTCAACTAAGTTTAATTCTGTCACTAAATCTGCCCGCCGACTTAAACCGATAATCGCTTCTTTTCTGACAGAGGCAGAAGGATCATTTAAAGCCTTAACTAATACAGGCGGAATACGACAATCATGGAAACTTCCTAAAGCTTCAATCGCCATGGCACGAATTTTGGGGTTAGAATCATTTACGACACTCAATAGAGGGGTAATCGTTTCTGAGTGCCGAATTTGAGCAAGGGCTGCTGTCGCAAACGGTTTTAACTGTTCATTTTCGAGTAACCGACTGAGAGAATCAACTGCTGAAGTTCCTAAATTGGCTAAAGCAGTTGCTGCCATTTCGAGTAATGAGGTTTCTGAGGCGTCATCTGTTATTTTTGCCGTTTGTAGAAGATTCACTAAAGCAGGTACAACCGCATCGCTGTTAAACTGTCCTAAAGTTCGGGCAACAAACCAACGCACTTCGGGATCAGCTTCTTCATCTTCGAGAATAGCAATCAACGGGTTAATCGCGATGGTTCCCATTTTAGCTAATTGTTTGGCTGCATCCCAACGGTGTTGAAAGTCTCCACTTTCTAACTGCGCGATCGCTTGAGAGAGTAAGGTTTGAGATTGATTATCATCGGATAAGTTGGAAAACTGATCACCCATAGCATAATTTGATCTCGTAGGAGTGTAAAGCTTACGCCCACTTACACCAAAAATGGTTAAAAACAATAATTGGTTTTTAGTCTAGCAATCGGTTAATTCTCATGCAATCCTAGATCTAGAATAGTTCAAAAATACCAATGCTCCATTTTCGATATTCTTCTTTAATTAATGCGCCTGTTGAGGTGGTTTGGAACTTCCACGAACGATCAGATATTTTACAACTATTAACTCCCCCTTGGCAGCCTGTAGAGATTGTTCGGCGTGAGGGAGGGTTAGATGTGGGGGCAATTACAGAATTTCGCCTCTGGTTGGGACCGATTCCGGTACAATGGCTAGCAGTACATACTGAATGCGATCGCTATCGATTGTTTACTGATGAACAGAAACAAGGGCCGATGGAAAGTTGGGTACACCGACATCAGTTTTCCGCAGAACAAGGTCAAACTCGCTTAACGGATGCGATTTCCTATTCTCCGCCTGGGGGATGGTTAGCTGAGAATTTGTTGGCTTGGTGGGTGAATAGTCGTTTAGAAGATATGTTTCGCTATCGCCACGAAGTCACCCAAAGAGAATGTGAGAAAAAATAAATTGTTTCAACTCTAGTTAAAAGACTGAGTAACTTTTAAGTTCAATATCTATTTTAGGAGGATTGACGGGAGAAACCGGGTTCTGAACGGAACGTTTAATTTCTATCTCTAAGATTCCCAATAAACCCGGTTTCCGAACCTCTATTTCACTTCAGTATTAACGGTTTCTACTTCTGTATTTACTTCTTTTGTATCTTCAGAAATAGTCTCTGTTTGTGAGGTTTCTGCTAGGTTTTCAGTCACCGTCTCAGACTCGACGACAGGTTGAACTTCGGTTTTGGGAGAATCAACTGTTGAAACAGCCGTTTTAGAATTGTTGGTGTTTTCTTCAGTATGAATTTTTTCGACATCTCCCTCTAACTCTTGAATTCGCTGTCCTTGTTGATGAATTTGTTGGAGATCTTTCTCTAACTCCTGAATTCGTTGTTCTTGTTGACGAAGTTGACGGATATTTTGACGGGCGGTTAGCATTCGTTGCAGTTGAGAGAGTAAACTAAATAGCCAAGCTAGTAAAGCCCCAATTCCGGTTGCTGCAATGAGTTCAATGGCTAGGGGGGCTTCAAATTCAACCCCTTCGATCAGTTGAATTGTAGCGAGTTCTGTATTCTGTAGACTAAATAAAACTAGGCCAATACAGATAATAAAAATTAACACAAAGTTGAGCGGTCGCATGAGGAAACTCCAGACTGCAAGCAGATTACTGTTTCAATTTTACCGAATATTGTTTACGATGACCGGATCTTTTCAGCAGGTTGTGCTAGTTGTAGCGAATTGAGAGTGTTGAGAGGTTAAGCAGAGTGTGGGGTTTTTAGCCATGAGTGAATTGATTAATCTCTTGGATCAGGTGATCAAGTTGCGTTTGATTAATATAAGGATTGAGAATAATTGTTCTTAACCAACGTTGTCCCTGATAGACGGGAAGTGACAGAAATATATTCGTTTTTTGCAGTAAATAAGCTTGTAGATCGCTATTCCATTGATCCCGATCTGCTGGTAATATTTTAGCGGGGATACTCCGAAAACAAAGAATATTCATATCCGGTTGACCCACGACTTCTAAATCTGGAACTTTTTGTAATGCTTTCAATAAATAATCGGTTAATTTATAACTTTCATCGATTAATTGAGCATATCCTTTTTTGCCAAAATGTTGTAGTGATAACCACAATTTTAACCCATCTGCATGACGAGTTCCTTGAATTGTAATTTCTCCTAAATTGATTAAATCATCTGCTGCTTGCATATAGGGCGCACTAATTCTAAACTCTGTTTCTAACTGTTGAAACTCTCGAAACAAAACCATTGCACAAGTTCTCGCTACATACAACCATTTTTGTGGGTTAAACGTGATTGAGTCTGCTTGTTCGATTCCTCGTAATTTTTGACAGTATTGAGGAGAAAAAATAATCGCTCCGCCGTAAGCTGCATCGACATGAAACCATAAATTGTATTGATGGGCAATTTCAGCAATCGGTTCTAACGGATCAATATTTCCTGTAGTTGTGGTGCCGGCAGTAGCAACAATACAAAATGGAATTTTTTTAGCTAATTTTGCTTGTTCTATTTTAGATTTTAAATCTTCAATCTCGATTTGAGAGTTAATATTTGTTTGAACTGGAATCACCGCAGAAGTTCCCAGTCCTAACAACATTGCTGCTTTTTGTAGAGAAGTATGAGCGACTTCTGAAGCAAAGAAAACAGGTTGCTGTGTTTGATTACAAATTCCGGATTCGTGTGAATTAAATGCCCGATTTCGAGCGACAGTTAAAGCTTGTAGATTGGCTAAAGTTCCGCCACTTGCCATCACACCACCGGAGGTTTCACCCAAACCAAATAGCTGTGCAAATTGTTTAATTAGCTGAAATTCTAGACGTGACAATATCGGTGACATTTCCACACTCAACATATTATTATTAAGTGCGGCTGCCACTAATTCTGCTAACATAGAAATTGTCGTCGGCATCGAATCCATGTGACCCATATAACCCGGATTTGCTGCATTGGTTGAAGTTTTAATTATAGTCTTTAATTTTTCTAGTAAAACCGATTCAGAGATCGAGTTTTCAGGGATTAAAACAAAATCAGTGAAGTCACCTATTTCTGGAAGCGGCGAATGGTTAATCGCAGTGGTTAAGTGAGATAAGATTAAGTCTAAAACTTGACTCGCCAGTTGTTCAATTTCCTGACGATTTTTCCCTTGAGGGTCAATAAAAGCGGTTAGCGGTAATTCCGAGAGATTCATAGATAAATTCTAGATTAATTCTATCATTCTAGAATAGAGAGACGTTCCATAGAACGCCTCTACTTAATCAAAACAACGGTAAAATTTAACTCAAAGGGATTTTGTTAGACGAACAGAAAGTCATCGGCACTCAAAACATCCGCTTCAATATTCAGGAGAGTGGCCAGGTCGCTACCGGAAGTGCTAATCACCGCATCATCGCCAACCTGAGTAATAGACAAGTCAGCAAACGTCACATCTAAACCGCCAATGCCGATCGCATCCATACCACTCTCGAAGTCAGCAACGATGTTGGGACTGCTGGGAATAAATGCTGTGGCAACCCAGAACTGATCGTCTCCTCCATCGCCACTCATTAGAGTTCCGCCATCGGTGGCAAATAAGCGATCGTCACCTGCTCCCCCGAATAAACGATCGTCACTACCCCCAATTAGAGTATCATTACCCGGCCCGCCATAACTGCGGTTTTTGCCCGAACTTCCCGAAGTATCAACTAAATCATCCCCATCTCCTGCAAAGGCGATCACTTCGGAGTCAAAGATATTGAGTTCATCGTCTTCGGGAGTTCCAAAAATCGTTTCTGTGGGTTCAGAGGGAGGTTCTGAGTCCTCTTCTTGGTTGCCAAAGTCAATCCCCTCAACGTTTTCGCCTGCATCGAGTTGTACGGTGTAGGTGCCGGGAATTACCGGCGATGAACCACCAGATAAGGAGAAGTTATCCACCAGCAACCCAGTTTCAACTCCGGTATCCCCAACATCAACGACTCCAACGCCGATGGTAAACGTACCCCCCTCCTCAAAGGTATAGTTGAAGCTGTCATATCCGGTTTCTTGGAAGAATACACCTGTCTCAGAGGTATCTAAGGGACTAAATGTATCTGCCAAGATTTGACTGTCTTCCGACTCGATGGAAACAAAGGCAAAATCGTTGAATGTTGACTCAATTCCTTCGTTGGTGAGGTAGTTCCAGTCAAAACTCAGTTGAGTTCCCGCAGAAACCGTCACCGTTTGTTTGATAGCCGAACCTTCGGTGGCGTCTCCGTTACCCAAACTATCGAGAGTTCCCGATGTTAGGTTCAAGAAGCTTTCGAGTTCAGCATCGCTAACTGCACCAATATCGCTGCTGAGTAAAGCCTGATAGATTCCTTGTGCGGGATCGCTACCGAAATCGCCGGTTTCAATGGAAGTTACCCCTGTGGTTTCCCAATTGCTAAAGTCTGCGGTTTCAAAGCTACCATTGTCAATCTCGACCGGTTCAGAGGGTTCAGAGGGTTCATCGATACCGGGGAAAGTTTGAACCCAACCGTCTTGTAATTCCTCGGCGACAATATAGGTATCGGGATCTAAGTCGGTGAAGGAGTAGTTGCCATCGCTATCGGTTGTGGTGGAAATCTCACCCGGATCGAATAGACCGTTTTGGTTGTCATCTAGATAAATCGTCCAGTTTTCCAAACCGGGTTCATTATTATCTAGAACACCATCCCCGTCAAGATCGTTCCACTTGATTCCCGAAATTGATCCCAATTCAGGGGAGAGTTCAGAAATTAACTCAATATCAAGGTCGTAATCCCCACTGCTAGAACCAAAACCGCTACCTTCAGTAAAAGGATCGTAGGAGAAGTTATTAAAACTACTCACCGCCAGATAGTAAGTGCCTGAACTGGCTGCGGTAAAGTCTAAGTAAGAGTCAAGGGAAGAAAATTCATCTGGTGCGGGTGTATCGTCGCTAACGGCTAATTCAAAGCCATTCTCGTCAAACAAACGCAATACCGAGTCCAGAGTCGAACCGAATTCGTCAGCATCGATATCAACTAAAATTTGATCGCCGCTGTTAAGTTCAAACTCGTAAAAATCGACATCATCATTGGAGAAAACATTGGGATTATCGCCAAGAAAACGGCTGACAAAATAACTGTCCGAGATTCCCCCAACCAGTCCGGTATCGATAGCTTCTGGAATGGTATCGTTCGGTTCATCTACTGGTGGTGGCGGAGGAGGAGTATCATTGGGAGCAACGTTAATTTCCAAGTTGTAATCACCGCTACTCGAACCAAAACCGCTACCTTCAAAAAAGGGATCGTAGGAGAAGTTAGCAAAACTACTGACCCCAACGTAGTAAGTGCCTGGACTGGCTGCGGTAAACTCTAAGTAAGAGTCCAGGGAAGAAAATTCATCTGGTGCGGGTGTATCGTCGCTAAAGGCTAATTCAAAGCCACTGTCATCAAACAAACGCAATACCGAGTTTAGATTTGAACCGAATTCGTTAGCATCAATATCAACTGTGAGGAGATCGTTTGTATCCAAGTTCAGTTGATAAAAATCGACATCATCATCGGGGAAAACATTAAGATTATCGCCAATAAAATTGCCGCTCAAAAAGGTGTCTGTCGTTCCTCCAACTAATCCGGTATTAATGGCTTCTGGAATGGTATCGTTCGGTTCAATACTGTTGATTGTTGTATCCGGTTCGGAAGAATTACTCGAATCAGCATCTTCGGGAGTTTCGTCCTCTTCTTCTGGTAGTATTTCAGAAGGATCTGCTATCTCTAGATTGGGAAGTTCAGGAGTTTCATCTAAAATCGCTTCTTGGTCGGTTTCCTCTTGAATTAAGTCTTCGGAAACTTGTTCATCAAACATGATTTTAGCCTCAATTGAATTTTTCTTTGAAACGGCATTACAGGTAAAAAGCTACGCTTCTCGTTAAAGTGATATCAGGTCTGTAGACTTACTTTATGCAATTGGTCTTCGCTATTGGTTTACCAACCTAGCCAGCAGTGTTCTATATATTGTTCTGAACTTGCTCTGCTTTTTTTCGGAAGTTTGCTTTTTTTTTTTGAAAAGATACTGATTTGGGGTCGCACACGAGCTTAGGACTGTAGGAAAAGCGATCAAAACGACTGACCCCAACGTAGTAGATGCCTGGACTGGAAAAAATAAACCCTAAGTAGGAGTTAGTTTTGACTGAATACTGATGATCTGATTAGTAAAAGAGTTAAACCTCAGTAATGTCCTCAGTTTAGAATAGCTCCTACAAAACTGTAAGTCGCTTGTTTGAGTGTCACTCAAATAACCGAATTGAAGATAAAATCAAAGAACATAGCAATAAAATTGAACAAGGGGCTTAAGCCCCTTGTCTTGTTCTAACAGCACTTCTTGTGGCTATAACCGATCCGTTTCGCAGTTCGTTTCCGAAAAAATTAACCGGATAAACTCAGAACTCACTTATCCGTTACTCAATCTATTTCTGATTACTTTGCAATTTTTGCAGAACCGGGATTTCGCCAAGAAACTTTCGGTAAAATTTCGTTTTTGTCAACCCGATTCTTATACTTCATCGCAAAATTCAACAACGAATCTAACAGTGAATCAGACAAATAATGCGGTTGTAATCCCAAATCCAACAAATTGGTATTTTTAGCGTTGAAATAATGATCTTCAAGTTCAACCCGGGGATTTTCCATATTTTGAATATCGACATCTAAACCAACTGCATTTCCGGCTTTTTTCACCATCATCGCCAAGTTGCTGACGCTAAACATCTCAGTAAATTGGTTAAAGACACGGAATTGACCGGCTTCTGCGGGAGTGGCGATCGCCAGTTCTACACAACGTACAGTATCACGGATATCGAGGAAGGCGCGAGTTTGTCCGCCTTTACCATACACGGTGAGAGGATGACCGATCGCGGCTTGAATACAGAAACGGTTTAAAGCAGTACCGAAAACACCATCATAGTCGAGACGGTTAATCAACATTTCATCCATCCCGGTTTCATCGGTGAGAACCCCATAAACCACACCTTGGTTTAAATCGGTCGCCCGTAGACCCCAGATTTTACACGCAAAATGGATATTGTGGCTATCGTGAACCTTCGACAGATGATAGAAGCTTCCGGGTTGTTTGGGATAAGGTAGGGTATCTTTACGCCCGTTGTGTTCGATGGTGATATAACCTTCTTCGATGTTCCCACGACGTTATTTGTCTGGGTGAGAACGGCGTGTTCCCGGTCAATCATGGAAAAAGGTGCTGACCGTTGTTCGCCGAAGTGAACCACCGCTCCGGGTTCAAACTCCAGTAAACTATCAATCAGGAAACTATAGTCGTTGATATCGCCTACATACAGGTCGATAGACTTCCCGGTTAAGTCTTTCCAGCGTTGAATGCGTTGATGAATGGGCGCGATTGGAGTTAGGGTATCAATACAAAGCTGTTGATCCCAGTGTCGCCGAACTAAGTTATCTAAAATCCCAACTTCATAGCCTCGGTTGGATAAATGGAGGGCTGTCGCCCAACCGCAGTAGCCATCACCACCAATTACCAGAACTTTCATAAACTCAATTGCATCTCGTTTTGCTGATACTGGGTTAATGTACATTGGTTGTGCTATTCTGTCTAGATACGGGCAATTGAAAGTTTTGATAATCGTGCAGATAGTGTACTGATGAGTGCGGGCTTTCCTGCGGTGGATAGGTTTGATTTCCCCTCAAAGCAGCCCCCAGGGCTGTTTCATTCGTCAAAAATCAGGTGCAAAAAAGCTTTTGCTCTTAATAATAACTTCTGTGGTTTTTTTTGGCAATGAAGGGCGTCTAAGGTAAAGACTGCATCCTCTAATCCCAA
>CAZNCM010000136.1:0-13892 GCA_964571155.1 uncultured Lyngbya sp.
TTTCTGAAGGAAACAGCAAAATTATTTTTGCTAAAAGACTGTATTTATTATCGTTACGTTGCCATATTTTTATCCATTCAGAGTTCTTGTATACACAAGCAAAATTTGATGAATAAGAAAGAAATTCAGAACCTGATTGATGAAAATCAAAATCATTCAGACTTTGGACGCTTATTGTATCATCGAGATCGCAAAAATAAGAAGGTCTTGCATTACTCAGTGCAACTGAATGATACGGAGTCATTAGCTTGGGAACCTGTTCATAGTGATCGCCAAAAAGATAAAGGTGAAATAGACATTTGGAAAATTAACAAGCATTTTCACCCCGCTAAATACGTTCATCATTGGTCTAGAAAGAAAATTATTCAGGCTTTACATATTTCTGTTGATGAGTTTCACAAAAATTGGCAGTATGAACTCTTTCGATTTAACTGTGAACACTGGGCGCGTTTAGTAACAACAGGTGATTGTCGCTGTTTTCAAATTCACGAATTTAAGAAATTGCAGAAAATCCCAGTGGCGGGTTTAGCTATCGTTGGTGTTGCAGGCTTTGTAACGGGTGCTTGGGAACATAATGGCTATGCACAAAAGGCAATTGGTAAAGGTCTTTAGGTTGGGTTTTGTACAAGATAAATTTGGAAATTTCTAGGTTCAATAAAGATGAATTACACAACAGCACAAAGTCAAGAAGTAGATATCAGCAAAATTCTGGAATTAGCGATGAAAACTGCTATGAATTTACGCGGTAATGTCAATCTTCTAATAGCAGGTAAAACAGGTGTTGGTAAAAGTACCTTAATTAATGCTGTTTTCCATGAAAATCTAGCCGAAACAGGCCAAGGTAAACCTGTCACACCCACTACACGAGAGATTAAAAAAGAAGGTTTCCCCCTAACAATTTTTGATAGTAGAGGTTTGGAGGTTGCCAAGTACAAGGAAACAATTATTGAATTAGAAAACCTCATAAAAGAACGTTGCAATCATTCCGACCCAAACCATCATATTCATATTGCATGGGTGTGTATTTGTGAAGATATCCGACGGGTTGAAGATGCAGATAAAGAGCTTGTGGAAATGCTCAGTCGATATGTACCTGTTGTTGGTGTAATTACTAAAGCCAGAGCAGACAATGGCTTTCGAGCAGAGGTACAAAAAGAACTTTCTCTAGCTAAAAATGTAGTTCGTGTAAGAGCAATTTCTGAGCAGTTAGATGATGGTCATTCGCAACCCGTTATGGGTTTAAAAGAATTAATTGAACTAACTATGCAAATCGTACCAGAGGGACAAAGAAATGCAATAGCAGCCGCTCAAAAAGTCTCTCTTCGAGAAAAAGCCAAACGCTCTCATGTAATTGTAACTACCGCAGCAACAAGTGCTGCTAGTGTGGGTGCTGTTCCCATACCATTTTCTCATGCTATAGCTTTAGTTCCTATACAGGTTACAATGTTAGCCAGTATCAGTGCAGTGTTCGGTTTAGAGTACGGCTGCGTTGCTGACAACACTTTTTGGAGAAGCCTATATTGCTGCTTTATACGCTATTTTTAATGGACATCCTGATACTCAACCGACACCACAGGAAGTTGCAGAAACTTTTAAGACAGAACTATCCAGAAAGTATTTTCCTGTAGCCTCAAAATAGCTAACTTTCATCAATGAATCAGGTGCGTTACACGGGGCTAGCGCACCCAACACAGCACTAACTAGGTTTTTATACTTAAAAATAATATTAAAGTGTGTTTAGATTATTGCTATAACTTAACGCTTGTTATTTTCCCTTAAAATTACGGGTTTCCAAGCTTGATAAATTCGGTTAACCGCCCCCGAAAAAAGTAACACAACCTGAACTATTGTAAATATTCTTTGAGTGCAAATAAATATTGCAAGATTACACAATCCCTGTTATTTCCTTTATTATAAAAGTGTAGGTGATAAAGATTAATTGATGAAACAGAGGTGAATAGATATGAATATTCTCAATGCACTTGAAAATATGGTTGTTTATGTCTCCGAAGCAGCGACTCGCATTTTTACGCCCAGCGATAATATTTACCCAGTGATTGGTGTACAACCCTTTGAGGGCATTCCTTCTCGCAGTTCTAAATGGGAAGACTAATAGCAATCCGAGTAAATTTCAGTGCGTTTTACAATAGAGTCTAAACCAATATAGACCCTCAACCTACAGGTTGTAGGAGAGGGTTTGATTGTTTGAAAAAAAAGCTTGAATACAAAGTTTAATAAAAGTTTCATCTGAGATGACGAATGATCCCTAACCCGATGGTTGGGCTTTTTTTTTGCGGCTTCTTGACAATGTAGTATTTATGTATTACGCTAGACAAGCAACAATCAAGCAAAGGTGAATTATGCGCCCTTGTACAGACAGCGATCTCAATGCGATCGTTGAACTTTTTAATGCTTGCGAAGAAGTCGATAAAACGGGAAGATGGAGAACTGTTGAAGGACTGCAACAAAGCTTGAATGCACCCTCATTTAATCGGGCTGAAAATCTGCGGCTTTGGGAAAATCCCTCTGGTAAATTAGTCGGATATGGATCGGTGTCGATCAATCCTTCCCAAGAAGGAACAGACGGATTTTTAAACTTCCGAGTTCATCCAACCGTCCGAAATCAAGGTCTTGAAGAACAAATCATTACCTGGGGAGAAAAACGACTCAAAGAGGCGACAAAAGACGGTAACGGGACTGTCAAACTTTTTTCGGGCACCCGTAGCGATCGCGGAGATGTGATTACCATCCTTCAAAACTTAGGATTGATCGCCGTGCGATATTTCTTTCGGATGAAGCGATCGCTAAATGAACCCATTGATGAACCTAAGTTTCCCGAAGGTTTTCAACTGCGAATTGTCGAACCCAAAAAAGATGCAACCAAGTGGGTAGAAATGTTTAACCAAACTTTCATCGATCATTGGAATCACCATAATTTCACGGTTGAAGAATTTCTACACCATTGTCAGCATCCAGAGTATAATTCGGATTTAAGCTTAATAGCGATCGCCCCCGATGGTACCTTCGCCGCTTTTTGTGAATCCCGCATTCATACTGAAGATAATAAACGAAACGGATGTAACGAAGGCTGGATAGCTGTATTAGGAACCCGACGGGGATTTCGTCAGCAGGGGTTAGGAAAAGCGATGCTATTAACCGCAATGCAACATTTAAAAACAAAAGGAATGGATAGTGCAATTTTAGGGGTTGACGCTGAAAATCCATCCGGTGCGTTGCGACTGTATGAGTCAGTGGGTTTTGAGAAAGTTCACACCAGCATTTCCTATGTTAAAAATTTGTAGGAAAAGTCACAGATTACGATAGGGGCTAGGTTTTAGCCCCTTTGTTGTCATGAAAATCGGGAATCTCTCCGAAAACAGCTAGAATTTTAACTAAATTTTTTTACAATTAAGATAGCGGTAATCTCCCTGCAGCTTTCTCCTTTAAGCGGTTGAGCGGGATAAAAACAATAATCTTAAGGGAAAATCAATGAATAAAGTTGGGATTAGTTATTTATTGTGGGCGGCTTGTTTTGTTAGCCCGTTTCATGGACTCCACCGTTTTTATAATGGCAAAATCGGGACGGGTGTGTTGTGGTTGTGTACCTTTGGTTTATTTGGGTTTGGGCAATTATTAGATTTATTTTTAATTCCGGGTATGGTGGAGGAACACAATGCCAAAATTAAAGCAAAATTTGGGGTTTCCAGCACAGGTGTACCTTTATATTCATCAATACCTTCCGTTAGTTATAATATTACGCCAACCACTCAAGAACAATTCCGAGTTAAACTCTTAAAAGCAGCAGCAACCCGAGGCGGTAAACTCTCTGTAACACAAGGAGTAATGGCGACAGGAGCCAGTTTTGAGGAAGTCGAAAAAGTTCTCAATCAAATGCTCAAAAGTGGTTATGTCGGAATTGGCAATGATCCAGAGACAGGAATTATTTTATACGACTTCCATGAATTATAGCTTGAATATTCGTTAACATAATCCTATACTGGTTTTGCGTAAAAGGACGAACAATCATGTTTTTAGTAACCGGAGCAACAGGTGGACTTGGTAGCCGGATTGTACGCCGACTACGCCAACAGGAAAAAGAAGTGCGAGGATTTGTGCGGTTGACTTCTCGATATTCAGAATTGGAAAGTCGAGGAGCGAATATTTTTATCGGAGATTTAGAGCGGGATAAGGATATTTATAAGGCTTGTCAAGGGGTAAAATATGTGATTAGTTCGCATGGTTCGGGGGGTAAACCTCAAGCGGTTGAATATCGGGCTAATATTGAATTAATTGATGCGGCTAAAGAAGCGGGTGTTGAACATTTTGTCTTAACTTCTGTGTTGGGTGCTGATCGCGGTTATGAAGATTCACCTGTTTTTAAAGCCAAACGAGAGGTTGAGAAATATTTACAAAATAGTGGTTTAAACTATACTATTTTACGTCCGTCTGCGTTTGCTTCGAGCTTATTACCTCTGGCTGAACGGTTCAAACAAACGGGGATTTATTTGTTAATTGGAGATCCTCAAAATCGGACTTCTGTTGTTAGTACGGATGATATTGCTCGTATTGCTATTGATTCGGTTTTTGTAGAAAGTGCAAAAAATAAAGTCTTGTCTGTTGGGGGTCCAGAAATTATTACTCGGGGCGATATTCCTCAGATTTTTAGCCGCATTTTTAACCGAGATCCGATTGTGATTAATCCTCCGTTGTTTGTATTTGATGGGTTACGGAGTACAATTGGTGTATTAAATTCTGATGTTGAACGGAGTTTAGGAACGTTACGAGTGTTACTAGGAAATGAGTTTTTCTGTACTCCTGAAGAAATCAACACTCTAGAAATGATGTTTGATATGAAGATGGAATCGTTAGAAAGTTTTATTCGTCGTTATTTGGGAGCTTAATTGTTAGAATTTAACATTTTTGTTTAAGGGCTAATCTTTGGGGTTAGCCTTTTTTGAGTTCTATAAATGGGGTTGACGAAGAATCAATGAAAGTTAGACTGATGTGGTATTTGGGTTGGGTTTTAGTTGGTTCTGTTTTTTTGTTTCCTGCTTCTCAACGGTTAGAGGTTCGGGCGCAATTTATTGATAATCCTGAAAATTCTTCCAACACTGTTAGCCAAACTCTCACTAAAGATGAACTTTATTTTGGATTATCCAAACAGCAAGGACAAATCACAGAAGCAGAATGGAAAGGTTTTTTAGAAGAAGTGATTACGCCTCGGTTTCAAGCTGGACTCACGGTTATTGACGCAGACGGACAATACTTAAATAGTGCGGGTCTTTTAACCCGAGAACAAACTAAACTGGTTATTTTAATTCACTCAGACACTCCCCAAGAAAAACGATTTATTCAAGAAATTATCACAAAATACAAACAAAGATTTAATCAAGAGTCAGTTTTGCGTGTTACCAGTTCAGTTGCTGTTTCTTTTTAAGGTCTTGCTCTAGATTTAGTTTAATTTTAAAGCACTTACCGGAACTTCATCCCAAGATTCAACCGTCCTCATTCTGGCTACCCAACCCTGTTGTTTTTGAGTTTCTGTCAAGTTGTTTTCAAAAGATTCGTGACAAGCTTTGGCTTGTTCTTCGTCACAGCAAGCAATACAAGAATAAATCAATCCCGAGGGATCAAGTTGTTCATTAATCCAAATTTTCATAAGTGACTCTCCCTAAAAACCCTTTCTATCTTATCATTTTATTGGATCAGCGATTGGGAAGTTGTTGACTCATTTGAATCAAAGTTTCACCTGTTACCCGACAAATTCGCCATTCTTCGAGGACAGAAGCTCCCATATATTTGTAGAAATCAATAGCAGGTTGATTCCAATCTAAAACACTCCATTCAAAGCGTCCACAACCTCGCAACACAGCTAACTGAGCCACATAAACAATTAAAGCTTTACCAATACCCTGACTGCGATATTCAGGTAAAACAAATAAATCTTCTAAATAAATGCCCGGTTGTGTTAAAAAGGTAGAATAGTTATGAAAAAATAGAGCAAAACCAACCGCTTTTTCCTCTAATTCCGCCAGCACGACTTCAGCATAGGGATGTTCACCAAATAGATGTTGCTTCAACTCCTCAATACTACCGCTTACCTGATCCGATAATTTTTCATATTCCGCTAAAGCTTTAATTAACTCAAAGATAGCTGGAACATCATCAGGTGTCGCAAAACGCAAAATAAAGTCTAAGGCCATAAAAGTAAAAAGGAGAAGGATAGATTCGAGCAAACCGATCAAATCTCTGCTCGAAAATCGTCAGTTATCTGATTATCAATCAAAACAATCATTATACACAATAAGAAGCAGATAAACACAGGAAAAATGAAGATTTACTCATGAGAAGATTTAGAGATTGATCAATCCCCTCGTCAATTAAATCTGCTACTTCTGTTTTTTGTCCGTTGCTAACCCTCTCCCCAATTCTAAGTTTTACTTAATCCATCCTTTCAAGCGTTCGGCAACTTGAGGACGACGCAGTTTTCGCATGGCTTTAGCTTGAATTTGACGAACTCGTTCCCGAGAGAGGCTACACATTCCGCTCACCTCATCTAAGGTGTAAGATACGCCTGTCGTTAAACCATAACGCAGGGATAAAATATCTTGCTCTCGTTCATTTAAAACGGAACGCAACACTTCAAGCAACTCTTGTCGCATCATCAGTTCATTAATTTGCGATTCTGGTGAGAGACTTTCGTAGTCTTCCAAAACATCCATTAATTCTGAATTTTCCTCTGAACCAATTCGATGATTGAGAGATAGAGATTTGCGACGAACTTGTTCGAGAAGACGGAGTTGTTGGGGAGAAATCGATAACGCTTCTGCGAGTTCATCTTCTGTTGGTTTTCGACGAAGTTGGCGTCTTAAATCTTGATGAATTCCTTGGAGTTTATTGAGTTGTTCAACGACATGAACCGGAAGACGAACAGTCCGTCCTTGATTGGCAATCGTGCGGGTAATTCCCTGACGAATCCACCAATAGGCATAGGTTGAGAATTTATATCCTTTATCGGGATCAAATTTTTCTGTGGCTCGGTTTAACCCCAGTGCGCCTTCTTGAATCAAATCTAAAAACGGAACACCTCTATTAAGATAACGTTTGGCAATAGAAACCACCAATCGCAAATTCGAGCTGATCATTTTCTGCTTGGCAATTATACCTTGCTGAAACTGATGGTTAAGTTCGGCTTCACTCAACCCCGTCGCCGTTGCTAATTCTGAAGATTGGGGACATCTTCCGAGTTCATGGGTTAATTCTTCTTCTAACTCCTTAAACGTCACTAACGCTTTAATCTGTCGAGCAAGTTCGATTTCCTCATTTGCTTTCAAAAGAGGATAACGAGCCATTCGTTTGAATAATGCCCCGACAGCATCATCCATTTTCGTTAAATTCTCTGCCGTCGGAATAGTTGCAGTCTCTAAGTTCATGGGAAAATCCTCCCTTTTGAGGTTGGCTTTGCTGAACGTTGTAGCGTCACTGCGTCATTTAAGCGCAGGATTTTAGCATTTAAGTTCACGGCATATTCCGACATTATAATCAAATTTTCTCATCTCTTCAATGTACCGATGCTACAATTGATCTCACGATTGATTTCAGAGTTTGAGTGAATTGAATTTAAACTTGTGAAAGTAAAATTGAGCTAACTTGACACAATGTCATCTTAAGATTTGATGAACTGTTACTAATGAGACTGATTAAATTGCTGCTCTCTGAAATCCAGGTAAAATGCTCCTTAAGTTGGTTTGCCACCACTCTTTTTCAACTTACGATTGAGAACACTCAATCTCAGTTAATCCAAAAATTTGACGAGAGAATTATCAACACAGTTTATCCATTAGTGAAATATTTTTACATCCCAAAAAGAATGACACTATATATTCATTTAATCGACCCATTCCCGGACTTATTGGTTATTGGTTTTATTGTTCATCCATCAATCTCTAATTAGAAATAGTTCTACTCTATAAATATTGCCCTCATATGATGTTATAATCAACCCCAATGGTAAAATTAAGATAACTCATTTCAATAATGTTAGATCAGCTAAAAACTGTTCAACCGAGAAGACCAATTGCTGTTGACTTATTTGCTGGAGCCGGAGGAATGACACTCGGCTTTGAACAGGCGGGTTTTGATGTTCTGGCTGCGGTGGAAATTGATCCCATTCATTGTGCAGTTCACCAATACAATTTTCCACTTTGGTCAGTGTTTTGTGAAGATATTAACAAAATTTCTAGTAATAAAATTAGAATTGATTCTAACATTAAAAATCAAGACATAGATGTTATCTTTGGAGGGCCACCCTGTCAAGGATTTTCACTGATTGGCAAACGATTGTTAGAAGATCCGCGAAATTTATTGGTGTTTCATTTTGTGCGAATTGTTGCTGAACTCAGACCCAAATATTTTGTCTTTGAAAATGTCAAAGGAATGGCATCAGGAAAGCATCAGACTTTTATTCAAGAATTGATTAATAAGTTTGAGTATTATGGTTATCGTGTTTGCCAACCCTATCAAGTATTAAATGCTGCTTATTATGGTGTTCCTCAGAAGCGGGAACGATTATTTTTACTCGGATGTCGTGAAGATTTAGCCTTACCCAATTATCCTGAACCCACTTTTCAACCGCCCTATTCCCAAGTTGCAAAACGTTATTCCCATCTTCCTCCAACCCCCAGGGTTCGAGAAGCCTTACAGGATTTACCTAAAATCGAGAATTATCCCGAATTAACCCAACAAGATTGGGCGAATGTTCGTTTTTCTAAACCGAGTATGTATGCTAAAATCTTGAGAGGAATTGCTAAAAATGTTAATGATTATTCTTATCCGCGTCAATACAATTCTCGACAATTAACTTCGAGTCTCAGAACCGAACACAGCATAGAATCTATCGAAAGATTCGCAGCAACACCTCCCGGAAAAACAGAACCCATTAGCCGTTTTCATAAACTTGATCCCGATGGTTTATGTAATACCTTGAGGGCGGGAACTCCGAGTAGTCGAGGGGCTTATACTTCTCCTCGTCCCATTCATCCTTTTATCCCTCGATGTATTACCGTCAGAGAAGCCGCTAGACTGCATTCTTATCCGGATTGGTTTAGATTTCATGTGACAAAATGGCATGGTTGTCGTCAAATTGGCAACTCTGTTCCCCCTTTACTCGCCCAAGCAGTCGCGGCTGAAATTATGAAATTATTGAAGATTCAACCCCAAAAGCCGAGAAAGAAAATCAAACTCGGAGATGAACAATTACTGCGATTTGATATGTCACAAGCAGCAAAGTATTATGGTGTAGATCCTCATATCATTGCACCGAGAAATCGTAGAATACCTCAAGTCGTGACGACACCTTAAAATGCTTGTTTTTTATAAAACTAAGCCCCAATGGGGTGATTGAAAATTGATTTCAATCCAACACCATCAACCCATTAACTTTTTAACGGTAAGAAAATCGTCATCACTTTACCCTGTTGAGATCGTTGTCGCACGACTAATTTACCGCCAAGTGCCTCAAATAGATTTTTTGTAACCGCCATATTTAAACTTAACGCACCCGTTTCGGGCTGAAACATTAACAACCGTCCAATCGACTTAAGAGAAGACTTTGTTGCTGTTCCAAATGGACAAGCTTGCTGAGATTTAGATTGAGATTCGAGTTGTAATTTCAACTGATGTCCAGCCAAACGAACTTCGACTTGAATATGACTTCCTGAAGGTAAACTGCGAGTAAAATTTTCAATCACACCTGTCAAAACTTGATCCAACATCGTCGGGTCACTAACAACATGAGGTAACTTTTGAGGTAAATTAACTTCTAGAGTATGATTGCGTTGAGTTGCTTGTTTTTGCCAACGGGGAAGACTACTTTGTAAGATATCTCCAAGCGACATCGGCGTGAGTTGAACAGAGGGTTTTTGAGTTTTGTTTTCCGAGGCTTGTTTAGTTTGGGATAGTTCTAACTCAACCGCACGAAAAATTAGGTTAAACCGATCAATTTGTGTGGTACATTCATGATCGATCATCTCTAACCGTTTCCGAACAATATCCGGATCGAAAGTTTTCCGCTTTAACAATAATCGAGTTAACGTGCGAATCGTTGCCAGGGGTGTGCGAACTTCATGGGAAATGGCTTGGATCAACTCCACTTGAGAAGCATCCAAACTGCCATCAGCAGCGGTTTGAGAATGAGGTAAATGACCATTAGAATGCTGAGGGCCAGAGACATTAACAAAGACTTCCTGAGACTGAGATTTAGGTTTGGAAGCCGGGTTAAGCATTCTCATGGTTTCACGGGGTTTTTCGGAATCCAAAGGCAAACTCTCTAACAGTAAACGAGAGAATTGCATCACAGTTTTGTAGTTCGGATCAACAAGGGGAAATTGTTCGATCCAACGATCAAGTAACTTCACCGGATCAGGGAATTGATCAGAAGATTGACCCTCGGCTTGAGAACGAATAGATAGCGATCGCCGTCGTAACAATTCTAATGCTTGTTCAACGACATCCGGATCAAAAGAAAATTGAAATGCAGGACAACCTTTCGCATCTTTCCCTAAAACCATAACCAAACTAAACCGAGAAGTTAAAACAATACAAAACGGTTCATTTGCTTGAGGATCGTCGCGTAATAAGGGAACGGCAAAAGTTGGGGGAACCGAAGCCTCACAATCGTTAGAAGAAGATGGAAGTAAAGATAATCTTTGTCGAGTCGGTACGGAAAACCCTTCCCAACCGGGTATCTGGGGAACAAAAACTTGAGTGGCAAAATTCAACGCTAAGGCGGGATGAACTAAAACCGGAGAAGGCCCAGAAAGCACTAATCCCTGACAAGCAGTGGGGTGACTCGCTAGAGAAGGTGTCAACGGAGGTGGGGGTCTATCTTCGGTGAGTGTCTCTCGTGCGGTGGCGTGAGTCAAGTCTTTTTTCCTAACTTCAGAACAATAAGTCCGCGATCGTTGTTGACCCTGTTGGATAATTAATTGTCTCAGGAGTTGATTGATTGCCTTAATTGCGCCACACCACTCCCGTTCGGCTTTGAGTTGCTGTTTGCTAGCATAATAAACAGTGTAAGGACTAGAGCCACCAGAGGGTACTGTATTTTGATAGAAATCTAGAGAACTTTCTAACCCTTGACGCGCTAAAATTTCACTAATGGTTGGTAGAAGCTGGTTCACGGTCATTTCCTGCCTTTAACTTCAAAAACTGCAAAAACTTTATCGTTAACTTAACTCAGTTCCAGCCTACCCAATATAAACTTTTAATTTTTAATCTAGAAGTTGGAAGACTGAACCTTTGACGCTATTTTTTAATAGTCTTAGCATCCTCTCTGACTCTCAGGATATCGATATTTTCATGGCTTGGAGATTCGTAGAACCGAACCAATTAGTCGCAATCACCGCTTTTACAGTCAGCAGTGACCAATGTTGTAGGGGCGCAAGGCTTGCGTCCTAAGTATCTGTCTCTCATCAATAACCTTTGTCAACCCACCCTCACATTTGACCCATCACACCGCGATCGCCAACATCACCTACAGGGACTCACAAAAAACTCACTATCAGTCAAACAAAAACTTGAATCGATCATCTTGAGGATTGATGCCCCAAGCCCGTAGAGTGGGTTCAGGATTTCCGCCATTTCGACTCTATCTCCATCATATTAACTATCTTCCTCTAAGGTTTCATTTTTTTCTTCTGGATTTTTGTCATTTTGTTGTGATAAATTTTGTGATTGTAATATTTTTTTTATCTGTTCTGTGTTAAAGTTTACATTCTTTAATTCCATGTTAGATATAAATTTCTCAAAAGCCAATCTATTCAAAGACGCTAAATTCATAGAAGCTACAGGTTCGATACTTTTACGGATTACCTCGCTAATTTTTACTGAGTCGAATTCTCGCGCCACTATAGATGACATATTTGATATATTATCATTTGCTCGCTTCGCAGCCTGTAAAAGTTCACTAGCGTTTGTCACAGCAAGAACTTCTTTAAATCGCTGTGTAGAAGCTATAGGTTCTATACTTTGGCGAATTATCTCGCTATTTTTACTCATCAATTCGCTAAGTTTTATTAAGTCCAATTTCTCAGAAGGTGATGAAATATTTAAGAGCATATTCTCATATGCTTGCTTTACAAGTTGTGCTTCTTCACTAGCGTTTGTCACCGCAGAAACTTCTTCAACTTGCTGTATGGATTCTTCTTGGATTTCTATATCAAAATATTCAAGAGCATACTTCAAAAACTGATCGGGTTTATACATATGGAACATCGAAGCACCTGCATCTAAAATTTCTCTAATTAATTCTCGACGCGGCCCTAATATTTCACCCTGTTCTTTTCGCCACCAATCTTCTTGATTCTCCGATGTAATAAAAACAATATAACTCAGGGATTTATTTTGAACTTGTTTTAGAACTTGCTTCCAAAGAATTAAGTCTCCATATTTACACTCAAACTTCAACCCCAAGTGCAGGTATGAATCGGTTTTTTTGTTGTTTTTAAATCCTGGGGGCATATTCTTTTTATATCTTTCTTCGCCATCTTGATATATCGCATCTAATTCCAACTGATTTTCAGGTTTTTCACCAATATTTTTTTGTGAAAATAGACTGTCAATTTTTTGGCTTATATTTTTTATCCTACTACTTTCTAAGAAAGATTGCTTGTATTTTTCTACTTCTTTAGCGGAGTTCTCAAGAATATTTTTTATTCCCTCGTCTTGAGGAATTGATTTTTTGGTTTCCTCTAGTCCCTTATTGATATTTTCATAACTTTGATTCACTTTTTTGATTCGTGATTCTTTATTTTCTTGATATTCGAGAGCAACTTGATGAGGAATCCATAAGCGATCTTTAAATTTTTCCAAAACCTTGAAAAAATCTTCGAGTGTTTTGTCGTTGTATTCATAGAAATTTAGCAAAACATTCGTATCCAAAATAAAAGTACATTTTTCCCATAGTTCTCTATACTGGTCTTCTGTCAACGAATAATACTCCGGGAATAACTCTTTCATGGCTCATACTCCTTAAATAATTAATTGTAATTTGATTAGATATTGAGAATGCGATCGCCAACCTTTACAGCCAACTCAATCCCCATAGCCATTGAACCCATGTAGGCGTTACTGGAGTCTAAAGTAGGCTACTGATTTAAAATATACCTCACCTATTGACTGATTGTTCAAAGTGGAGGCAAAACTCCAGTAACAAAACTCACGCTGACTGCAAGAGTTCACACCCAACGCGACTGAACACTGGACACCTGAGAGGTCACTGGTGCCGCATAGCAACAACAAACCTCACGACCTCCCATAGTCTGATACAAAATAGTAGAAACATACTGTTAACGTTGCATCAAAATTATGCCGACTTTGCTCACGGATCTCAAAAATGTACTGGCTGATCTAATTGAACGCTATCGTTCTCAGGTCGATTATTTAGCTATTCGAGTCGAAGAAGCTGAAGAAACTGATATTTTACTCAGAGGCGATCGCATTGAAACCCTCAGCGAAGGCCTTTCAATTGGGGGACAAGTTCGCGCCTGTCATAAAGGGGGTTGGGGTTTTGCGAGTTTTAATCGACTCGAAGGTTTAGAGAAGCAAGTTTCTGAAGCTATTACTGCGGCGAAACTCATCGGAGAGGAAGAAACCCTACTCGCGCCGATTCCGATTGTACAGGAAACTCGGATTTTACCCTTAACAGGAACCGATCCCCGTCAAGTTCCTCTGGCGCAAAAGAAAGAACTTTGCGATCGCTATGGTCATATTCTGCGAAGTGTTGATTCCCGCATTACCACGATTTCAGTTCGTTACAATGACAGCACTCAACGTATTCTCCTAGCCACTTCTGAAGGCACTTTCCTCGAACAAGCTTGGGTAGATATGGAAAT
>CAZNCM010000137.1:0-5450 GCA_964571155.1 uncultured Lyngbya sp.
ATAGAAACTGTGAACTTGAAAAAATGTCAGACGTAAAATCCGATCCTGCCAATTCTAACCCGGTTGAAACCCCCAACGGCACCGCGACAAAAGTCGTTCAAGCTGTTATGGGTGTCGAAGACATTCAAAAGCTATTACCCCATCGTTACCCCTTCGCCCTCGTTGATCGCGTTATTGAGTATGAACCCGGTAAACGGGCGGTGGGAATTAAAAATGTCACCTTCAATGAACCTCATTTTCAAGGGCATTTTCCCGGAAAACCGATTATGCCCGGAGTCTTGATCGTCGAAGCGATGGCCCAAGTCGCGGGGGTGGTTTTAACCCAAATTCCTGATGTGGATGGGAACTTGTTCCTGTTTGCAGGCATCGATAAAGTCAGATTTCGTCGTCCAGTTGTTCCCGGCGATCAACTGATTATGACTGTTGATATACTTTCCTTGAAACGCCGTCGTTTCGCCAAAGTTCAAGCCAAAGCAGAAGTCGATGGTAAACGGGCTTGTGAAGGCGAATTGATGTTTTCTAGCATCGACTAATCAGCGTTGTCTGGTGATTTTAGAGATCGGATTAAATTAAACATTCTGAAATCACCCCATATCACCAACCCTAAAATATTACAAATTTCTATGATTACCTTAATTCACCCAACGGCTGTTATTCATCCCAAAGCACAACTACACCCCAGTGTACAAGTGGGAGCTTATGCTGTGATTGGGGAAAATGTTAAGGTAGGGCGTGATACAACCATTGGCCCTCATGTCGTGATTGAGGGCTGGACAGAAATCGGCGATCGCAATCAAATTTTTTCCGGTGCAGTGATTGGAAGTGAACCTCAAGATCTTAAGTATACCGGAGCGAAGACTTTTGTTAAAATTGGCAATGATAATTTGATTCGAGAATATGTCACCATTAACCGGGCGACTGATGAAGGTCAAGCCACAATTTTAGGCAATCAAAATTTGTTAATGGCTTATTCTCATATGGCTCATAATTGTGTGATTGAAGATCAAGTTATTATTGCCAATAGTGTGGCATTGGCGGGTTATGTTCATATTGAGTCTCAAGCCCGAATTAGTGGGCTGGTGGGTGTGCATCAATTTGTTCATATTGGTAAACTAGCAATGATTGCTGGATTAACCCGCATTGTTCAAGATGTACCTCCATTTATGATGGTAGAAGGAACACCTCCAAAAGTGCGATCGCTGAATACGATTGGTTTAAAACGGGCAGGTTTTACCCCAGAAAACATAGCACTGCTTAAAAAAGCATTTCGGATTTTGTATCGTTCTGGTTATCGACTCGAAGAAGCGCTACAACAGTTAGAATTATTACCCGATCATCCCAATTTACACCATTTAAGTCGTTTTATGCGATCGGCAATTACTTCAGACCGTCGAGGTTTAGTTCCCGGAAAACGCAGTTCATCCCGTTTAGAAGAAGGGTAGTCAAAACAGCCCTGTTTAATCTTGTTTTAGTAAGACTTATTCTACTTGATTTCTGAACTTTCTTGAGTAAAATGATTATAACAATCCTAACTTTTTCTGAAGTGAGTAACGCATCACCTCAACCGGAACAGATTGTTGTAACCAAAGCTGTAACGCAGATGCACCTTGTTGAACCAACATTTCTAAGCCATCAATAATAATTGCACCTTTGGCTTTCGCGAGAGATAAAAATTGAGTTGGGTTAGGAGTATAAATCAAATCATAAGCGATCGCATCCGATTTTAACCGATCCATCACGGCTGCTGTTACCGGAGAATTTTCGACATGAGGATACATCCCCACTGGCGTTGTATTCACGAGTAAATCCGCTTGATGAATTATATCAGTTAAATTCTCCCAAGTCTGAATTTGTAGCGATAAAGATAAAGGAGACTCTAACCAACTTTGCTGAAAAACTTCTAACTTTTGTCGATTTCTTCCGATCACATAAATCTCAGTCATTCCTAACTCCGCACATCCAGCCACAACCGCCCGAGAAGCCCCCCCATTTCCTAAAATAACGGCTGTTTTTTCCGACCAAAATGTGTTAATATTTTGTAGCGGTGCGAGAAATCCAACCACATCAGTATTTGTTCCTTCCCAACCCTCAGAAGTTCGCCAAACCGTATTCACCGCGCCCACCGCTTCGGCTATTTTAGAAACTTTAGAGAGTCGAGAAAGAATCGCTTGTTTGTGAGGAATCGTCACATTAAATCCTTGAACACCAATCGCTGCAAATCCTGCTAAAGCCGCATCTAAATCAGTGGAATGAATAGGAAAAGGAAGATAAACATAGTCTACTCCCATCTCAGCAATTGCTGCATTGTGCATCACCGGAGACAGAGAATGTTCAATCGGATCGCCAATCACACCCAAAAGTTTTGTTGTTCCTTGAATCATCAATCTATTTCAGGTTAACGCTTTTGTTATTATGACATCCCCCTGGTAACGGATTCAACACTCACTAACTTTGAAATTCTGGGGCTTCAACCAAAATGGGATTAACATCAAACCAAAAATCTTTACGATAACGGTATTCAAACACCCACAAACTCCGCAGTAACGTTTGATAATCCGTTAAACCACTCAACTTTTTAGTTTTTCCCACCTGACGCAACATTTCCCATTCATTGGCTTCAATCGCTAATAGTAACTGATGGCGACGTTGTAAGATCACATCTTCTAAAGCCTCTCTCGAAAGCGGTGGATCTTCTTTTTGAAGACAGCTATACAACAAAACCAACAACGTTCTCACATGACCCCCACTCATCATACACAACCGTTCTAACGTTTCCGGTTGATCAAAAACTTGAGGAATCAAACTCGAATATTCATCCGGTTTAACTTCAGGAAATGATCGCGCCATAACCATTTGTCGGAGTAATTCAATTCCCTCCTCACAGGGTTTTTCATCCGTAAAACGAACCGGAACCATCGGTAAAGTTTTCGGATCACCGCCAAATCGATTGGTGAGTCGTCCTAAATCATTCGAGAAAATTAATCCCAAAGGAATCGTATAAACAACATGACAACCCAACTGATTTAATTGATCACCGCGATCAATAAATAAATATTCCGGTTGGGGTCTTCCGGTGGCGGTTCTCGAACTCATAATTCGATCTAGATTATCAATAATCACCACCAAACCTTGTTTACCCTGCTGCTTTAATTGTTCAATAGACGGTGTGAGCAATTCTTGATTAATCGCTTGTAAAATTGTATTGGTACGCGGTTCTAAATATTGTCGTAACCGAGTCCGCAGGTCGCGACTATCTCTAGCTTTCGCCGTAATTTTACCAATTCCCAACGAAAGAGAAAATTCTCCCTCTGTATTCCCACTCACACTTCCTAACGCCGGAAGATCCGCCTGAATATCAATCTGGGCTTGCAGAACATTTGCTAAACCCTGAAGCAAGGCTTTAAAGCCAGTCGGTTGCAATTGAATATTCAGTTGTTCTATACTCTCGCTAACCTGACGAGCGATCGCCAGCAAAATATCCGTGATGTCTACATCCGCCATATCGAGATCTTTACTCGACTCAAAATAGACAACATGAAAGTCTTGTTCTTCTAACTCTGCCTTCAGTCGCAATAATTCTGTTGACTTTCCGGAACCAATATGTCCGGTAAAAAGCTGACAAGTAGGATTTTCTGGAGACAGGCGGGTAATTGTCCGGGCAATTTGTTCAATCAGTTTTCCGCCCCGAACTTCAGAAAAATCAATATAGTATTGTCGGTCTTCTATTGTACCAAAATTTAATGTTTTTGCGGGATTAGATGCCCGAAAAAATTTTCGTAAATTGAGTTCCATCGTTGTCCACCCAAGCAATACCTGTGTCCGTAAACTCTCATTCTTGTCGTGATTGTTTGAATCAGTAGGGAATAGCAAAATCAACCTTTATTTGCGAGCCAGTATCCGAGTGTTAATCCTAAACCAGAAGTTGTAGCGAGAATCATAAAAGTATAAAATCCATGAAAAGATTCAATTAATTTTTCTCCGGCAACCATTTGTGCGATTACTCCAGAAATGACAATAATTGCACCCCATGCTCCAAAAATCACTTCTAAGCCTGTTTTTTCCAGGGCTCGAATCACCGCATTTTGTCCCGCACCCGTCCATGCACCGATATAAGCTCCGAACCCAAAACCAAAGACGCTTCCGACACGGCTTTTGCTCCGACCTTTTGGCTGGAAAGCTTGATCACAAATCATTCCAATTGTCGCCCCGATGATTGCTCCTAGAATACCGCCCAACAGCGATCCGCGCCAATCTCCCGTTTTGCTCCCGGCGACTAATCCCGCGATCGCCGAAATTCCGGCGAGGGTGAGTATCCATAAAATCGCTTTTATTCGGGCTTGTGAACCGGCGATCGCGCCCAATATCATCCCAATCATCGCCCAAACACTCCCTGTTACCATTCCACCCGCTTGATTTCCCGTCACCCATCCGGCCATTCCACCCGCAATCATTAAAGCAATAAACCAAGAATGTTCAAACTTTTCTCCACAGGAAGCGGAAATCGCAATCATCAACCACAAGATTAGGGCAAGAATTTCATTCCACAAGGGAACGGATAACGTGGTTAAAATCCATCCCATCAGGGTGTACCCTAAAAAAGTACCTGCTAGCCATCCCCACGGAATTAGAGGGGAATCTGGCTCTGAGAGCGGAGAATCAACCGATGGAGGGGTATTCGGATCAACCGTCGAAGTTTGAAAATTGAAATCGGGCGACGTGGGGTGTGGAGAATTACCACTCGGGGGTGTTCGTAGGCGAGAAACAGAAAACTGAGGATCACTCAATAGCGATCGCAACCGAACATAAGCATAATTAATTTCTTTAAATTTTTGTTCAGCTTCGACTTGCAAGCGAGAATCGTGAGGATAGCGATCGGGATGCCAAATTAAAGCCAAATTTCGATAAGCCTGTTTGACATCCTCAAGCGTGGCATCCGGCTGAAGATTTAAGATTTGGTAGTAGTATTCTATCTCATCCACGTTTTATGCGAATCGCGAAATCTAACAGGTAATGACTGATGGTTTCAGTGGGTATTTTACAATTGGTTATCCCCTCAAACTGCACTGTTTTTGGTGTTTTCCTTGACACTCTAATAGACTCTGATTCAATTTAGGGTTCAATTCCATCATAGTTCAAAAGTCCCAAAGAACGATGAAAGATGTAAAACTGGGAAAGTATCTCACTCTAGAATCCTTTTGTACTTGCACTCAGACCTATCAAAAATATGCAACTCAGATTAATCCCTATCCCGATTCTCCTGAAAGCATTGTCGCGATTCAAGCATTAAACCAGTGGATTATTGATCCGATTATTGATTATTTCGGACTTGCACAATTTCAGCTAACTTATGGATTTTGTTCAAAGGATTTAAAACGATTTCTTGAAAAGAAAGATCCGATTACCGGACTAAAAAATGGTCGAGTTGCACCGAATATCGATCAACATCTTGC
>CAZNCM010000137.1:5485-8291 GCA_964571155.1 uncultured Lyngbya sp.
GTCAGCGATTGGGGGCGGCTTGTGATTGTCAAATCAAAGATTTAGACAGCGATGAATTCGTCGATTGGATAATTGCCCAAAAGTTGCCATTTGATTCTTTGTATTTTTATGGTCAAAATAGACCGATTCATCTCAGTTACGGCCCTCAAAATAAAGGTGATATTTGGACGTTTAATGCGGCGGGTTTACCCACCAAAAAAGGAACAGAACGCTGGACAAAAAAATAACAAGTGGTGTGCTAAGAGCGTTTTTTATCCTTCTAAAAAACCCGCAAAGTTAACTTTTTCAAGTGAGATAAATTGCCAATTAACGACACAACGCCTCTTTGCGACTATCAAATAACTTGACAATGCCATCTGTCACCGTCTTTTTAACATTCGCATCACAACCGGCTAAAAAGTCCTCAGCAGAAATCACATTTTGAAAGAATTCTTGGGCGCGGTTACGCTGATGTCGAATCTCATCAAACCCCATTGATTTCACCATATAAGTCGCGAGCGGAGAATTTTTAATATCATAAGAAGCGCTTTGAGTGCGTCCCTTATCTAACAGCGTTAACACCTGTTGGTCTAATTCAGTTTTGGGGTGATGAGGATGAGAAATCTCCGGTAAAAAATCAACCAAAGAAGCCGCCACAAAGCTTTCAGTTGGCATTTCTCCCATCAACGTTGAAACCGGAATTACCCGTCCAAAACGGAGAGAAAGAGCTTCTAAAAAAGCAATAGTAAACAATTTAGTTCCGAGATAAAGTCGTCCCACTTCAATATTTTTGCGAGCGCGTTCCACTAAATCATTATAAGTTTCATCAGTGGGATATCCCTGAAATTGATGAAAGATGACTTCCGGTTTAATAAAGTTGAGAAAACCTTCCATCTTTTGTAAAGCCGTGCGATATTGATTAATCGTATAAGAACTGGAATATTTAAGATGATGATTGGTTTCGGGAAGTAAATTCCAAGTATTATCTAAAAAACGAGCCGGATTCAGGTGAGCAAAACTACCGACATCTCGATTAGAAAGACGGACTGAACGAATCACAGTCGCCCTCAAGTCCTCTAGAGTCAACTTCAGATTTAACTGTGAAGTAATCTGTTGTAAACGACGATATAAAATATCACTATTGTTGAGTCCTTCTGCGTTGTGAGTTCGGAAAGGAATCGTCGCTTCAATACAAGCAACAATTTGAAGAATCAATTCAGCCGATAGAAACGGGTCAAGCACCTTAGCGGCCACCAAACCACTTAAAAACTCATTTTGTCCTTCTAGAGGCGAAAGCGTTTGACCCGGAGAGAAGTTAAACACCTGCATCACCATCTCGAAGCTTTTGTCAGCGGGCAACTCAGCCGCATCCCGAATCACCAGATGTTCAGCCACCTGACGAATAAACGGAACAATGTAGTAAGTCAAATTAAAGTTAACACTTTGATCGACCTGTACATAAACGACATCGTGAAATAAAGCCGCTAGTACCTCAATGGGATGCTCAGACCCCCCAACCTCAAAAATATGTTCTGGTGTATGAAAATACCGCCAAGGCCCCGTCATCGTCTGAACAATCAGCTCTGTAATTTTAGCCAAATCTTGAGGTTCTACATCAATGTCAAGCTGTTTCATTGCCCAGGCTAGCTTCTCAAGACACTGTTGGTCATAATCCTGTTCAGCATTCATCTGCTGATCGCACATTACATTTGTCATTGTTTTAATCACCCAAGGTGGCGAAAAATACTTTTACCCCTAGCTCTAGCTTAAGCCATAGGTTTTCCTACAATGGTTGATATCTTAATTTAATTATGCACTCTGGCGTTTCGACTGTCGTAGTATTACCCCCAAAAAACAACACCTGTGTCAAAGCAGACCAATGGGTAAAGCCAAGAGAGAGAAATGAACGGATCTTTGTTTGACTCTCCTATACGATGCAAGATGTGTATGAACTGACAGACAACTCCCTGCCGTGAGGTTTGAGATGAGCAAAACTTCTTCCCTTAGCCAAAATATTCAGGTAATGATGAATTGCCCGAATTGTGGCATTTTAAATTCAGAAGGTGCAAATTACTGTATGGAATGTGGCACATCTTTGTCTAAAGTTTGTTCCCACTGCCACCATAAAAATTCACCCCAAGCCAAGTATTGTACCGAATGTGGTACATCCTTAAACAATGAGAGTCAGTCCCCAGAGGTCAATCCCATCACTCCCCTAGAACCCACTCCGATCCGACCCGCTGAACGCCGTCAACTAACGGTCATGTTTTGTGACTTGGTAGGTTCAACGGCACTATCGGAAGAACTCGACCCGGAAGAACTGCGAGAACTGATTCAAAAATACCAGGAAACCTGCGCCAATGTTGTCCTTCACTACGAAGGATACATTGCCCAGTATCTCGGAGATGGCATCTTAATCTACTTCGGCTACCCCATCGCCCATGAAGACGATGACGGACGTTCCATGCGTGCTGCTTTGGTCATTATCAAAGCGATTGCCGGACTCAAACCCGGCTGTATTGCCAATCGTTGTCTACAACTGTCTGTGCGCTTGGGTATCCATACCGGGTTAGTTGTGGTTGGGGAAGTTGGCGCAGGTAATAAACGGGAACAGTTAGCCATTGGCCAAACCCCCAATATTGCCGCCCGACTGCAAGGGTTTGCTCAACCTAATACTGCTGTTGTCAGTCCCACAACCTACCGACTCGTGCAAGGCATTTTTGAATTTGAGTCTTTAGGTCAACATTCGCTCAAAGGCGTTTCTACTCCGGTGGAAATTTACCAAGTTTTACAAGAAACTTCCTCCTGTAAGCGTCAGAAAGTGGCT
>CAZNCM010000137.1:8301-10419 GCA_964571155.1 uncultured Lyngbya sp.
AGGCCGAGAAGCTGAACTCGAACAATTCCAAGCGATTTGGGAACGGGTCAAATTGGGACAGTCAGAAGCGGTACTCTTAATGGCAGAAGCCGGATTTGGGAAATCCCGTTTAGTTCAAGCTTTCCGAGAACGCATTGCCAACGATGCCTACACTCTGCGGGAAGTGTTTTGTTCTCCCTACTATCAAAATACCCCTTTCCATCCAATCATCGAACTGATTGCCGAACGAGTCTTAAAACTCACTCGGGAAGACTCACCCCAACACCAACTCACTAAACTCGAACAATTCCTCGATACTCATCAAATTTCTCGCCAAGAGGCTGTTCCCCTGTTTGGTCAGTTACTCTCCATTCCCATCGATGAGCAGCGTTATCGACCTCTCAACCTCTCGCCTCAAGCCACCAAACAAAAGCTCTTAGAAGTCATGCTGGCGATGATCCACAAGGCCGCCAGTCAGCAACCGCTTCTGGTGATTGTTGAAGACTTGCACTGGATTGATCCCTCGACTCTCGAACTCGCTGACCGGCTGATCCGTGAAGAAACCCATTATCCCATCTTGCGGATTTATACCATGCGACCGGGTTTTCAATCCCATTGGCTGCGACTTCCTCATGTCAGTCAGATTAATCTCAATCATCTTCCGGCTAATCAGATTGAACAAATTATTCAAGGCGTTACAGGGGGTAAACGGCTTCCCTATGCGGTGTCTAAACTGATTGTGGAAAAAAGTGACGGGATTCCCCTGTTTATCGAAGAAATGACTAAAATGGTGGTGGAGTCGGGGCCGTTTAAAGAAACAGAGGATACCTACGAACTCACAGGCCCTTTACCCACGCTGAGTATTCCTGATACTCTCAAAGGCTTGTTGATGGAACGACTCGATCGCCTTGATGGGGCCAAAGAAGTTGCTCAACTGGGGGCGAGTATTGGTCGAGAGTTTAGTTATGAATTGTTGCGGGCGATCGCCATCGGATCGGAAGACCTGGACAAACAAGAACCCAGTCGTCCGGCACCCGTACCCATAAACCTCAATGAAAGTAGCATTATTCGGGGGCTAGAAAAGTTAGTAGAAACACGATTATTGTTTGTCGATGGTGAACTTCCCAAAGCCGTCTACAGCTTTAGAAATGTTCTCATTCAAGATGCTGCCTATGATTCTTTGCTCAAAAGTACCCGAGCGCAATATCATCGTCGTATTGCTCGCATTCTTGAAGCTGAATTTCCACTGTTAACCAGTCGTGAACCGGAATTACTTGCCTATCACTATACCAAAGCCGGATTATCTTTTTGTGCAATTGACTATTGGCAAAAAGCTGGAGAAAAGGCATTTTTGGGTTCGGCTAATGAAGAAGCAATTGCTCATCTCAAATCGGGTTTAGACTTGATTCATAGCCTTAAAGCTGAACAGGGTCGTACAATTTCTTTACTGGGCGGATCTTCGAGTATCGATTTATTAAAGCAAGAACTCGATCTACAAACGACTTTGGGTAAAGCTTTAATTGCGACTAAAGGTTATGCTTCCCTAGAAGTTGAACAGATCTACAAACGCAGTCGGGAAATTTGTCAGGAACTCGGAACGACTCCACAACTGTTTTCGGTCTTGTGGGGACTTTGGGGGTATCATGCCGCCCGCTGCGAACATCAAATTGCTCTGGATTTTGCCAGTCGGTTGATGGGGTTGGCTCGACGCCACAATGACCCGATTTTGGAGATGGAAGCCCGTTTTACCCTGGGATTTGCTTTATTTTATCTCGGACGGTTACAAGCGGCTCACGAACATTGGAAAGTCAGCTATGAACTCTATCAAAAAACCAATCGCACTTGTCAAACTTGTCTGACTGGACAAGATGTGGGAGTGGCGAGTTTATCCTATATGTCGTTGAGTGCTTGGTTGCTCGGACATACCGCAGATTCCCTTGAGTATAGTGAAGAAGCGATTCATTTGGCGTTGGAGTTGTCTCATCCTTACAGTACCGGGTTTGCGTTGTCGATGAAGGCGATGTTTCATCAACTGCGTCAAGAACCTGAAGCGGTTAAACATCAAGCGGAAGCGGCTATAGCTTTGGCGACTGAACAACGGTTTGAGTTTTGGTTGGCGACTGGAATTATTATGCAGGG
>CAZNCM010000137.1:10429-13884 GCA_964571155.1 uncultured Lyngbya sp.
CTGGAAAAAACGGACTTGGGTATTAATCAACTTCGTCGAGGAATTGCGGCTCATGCGGCGACAGGTGCTAAAATTTCTTGGACGTATTTCTTGGGGTTACTGTCTCAAGCTCATGCGAAAGCTGGACAGTTAGAAGCGGGGTTAGCGGTTTTAACTGAGGCTTTATCAACGGTTGAAAGAACCGGAGAACGCTT
The DNA here is from genome assembly GCA_964571155.1 of uncultured Lyngbya sp. Taxonomy (GTDB): domain Bacteria; phylum Cyanobacteriota; class Cyanobacteriia; order Cyanobacteriales; family Microcoleaceae; genus Capilliphycus. The sequence continues at coordinate 10,624 of CAZNCM010000137.1, forward strand.
TTGGGAAGCTGAACTTTTTCGACTCAGAGGAGAGTTAATGTATGCCAAAGGTGGAGGTGGACAAAACTTAAATCCTGAACAGGTGGCAATGTTAGTGGCTCAAAGTCAAGCGTCTTCTCCTCATTCTCAATCGGTTGAATATTATCTCAATAAAGCCAGTGAAATTGCTCATGCTCAAGGCGGAAAGTTGTTAGAACTTAGAGCAACTTTGAGTTTAGCGCGTATCTGGTCTAAAGAGGGAAATTCTAAGCTAGCACAACATCTATTAGCTAAGGTTTATAGCCAATGGCCTCAAGGTTCTCAAACCGTTAATGTCGAAGAAATTAAATTGTTGTTAGCTGTAGAATAGCAATCTACGGACTCTCGAATGGTGTGGAATGTGAGGGGTGTATTTCTTTACTACTGGTGTGTTAAATGAAGGAAGCAACATACGAAGATTTTTTGAAGTTAGAGATTCGGGTCGGAAAAATTATCAAAGCTGAAGTTTTTCCCGAAGCTCGTAAACCTGCTTATAAACTTTGGATTGATTTTGGAGAATTGGGGGTTAAAAAGTCAAGTGCTGGATTAACAAAACTTTATAAACCCCAAGATTTAATCAATCAAAAAATTATCGCTGTTACCAACTTTTCCCCCAAACAAGTGGCTAATTTCATCTCAGAAGTATTAGTCTTGGGAGTTGTCCTAGATGAAGGAAAAGTAGCTCTTATGCAACCGGATAAAAATGTTGAGGTTGAACTTGGGAAACGAATATTATAAATTAAATTTATATGTTTGCATCATCCTGAAATCAGGCTATAACAGACAGAGAAATATTCAACACGGTAAACTCAACAATGGCTATCTTTCGCATGGCAGGTGTAGGAAGACAAATCACAAAATGGTCGCTCAACCAAAAAATACTGGCTGGGTATGGGTTTGTTTTTTCAGTGATTCTCAGTGGAATTACGATTGGTTTTCTGAGCGCTAAACACATTGAAGAACAAGCCTTTATCCTACAAACCGAGGCAATCACTGATGTCGAAAATGTTAGCCATTTGCAAGGGAGCCTGCTTGAGCTTGTACTCCACGAACAATCTTTCTCAGTTTTGCTAGAAACCTCCGCAGAACCAGCAAGTACAGAATTGTTAGAAGAGATTTCGCAGGAGTTGTCCCATTTTTTAGAAGTATACCACTACTTTAAGCAGGATTGGCAGTCTCTGAGGGAATCGGATGAGTTTACAGAAACGGATGAAGATGAAGCAGAAAGGCGGGTTAAACCGACTGAAACCGAAGCCAAGATTGCAGCTTTCATTCTAGAAGAACATGAGGCGGCTGTAAAGGACTATATACAGCTAGTTGATACATTCTTACAACAGATCAACCCCTCCGCCATCACATCTGAACAAATCCCTCTAATTGAAGCAAGCCTAGCGAAATTGAACCAGAGTGCTTTGATCACCGACTTAGACAGTTTTATCGAAAAAATTACGATCCTCTCGCAAGCGGCGAATGAAGAAAAAGAAGAAGCACTAACAACGTGGAATCAAGCCTCTACCACACAAATGAAGATCGTGTTCGGTAGCATCATTTTTTCTGGGGCGATAGGGTTTCTGTTAATTAGTGTACTGAGCAATATCCTCCTTCGTCCTTTGCAGGAGATGACAAAAATTGCAGAGGAGTCTATTCAAAATACAAACTTTGATCTGCAAGTCCCTGTAACCAGTCAGGATGAAGCGGGAATTTTAGCTCAGACTTTTAATGCTTATATACAGTTTGTTAAGCAACTTCTGAACGAACATCAAGCTGCAAATCAGCAACTTCAAGCCACACTAGAAGAGTTGCATCGTACTCAGATGCACATGATCCAAAGCGAAAAGATGTCGAGTTTAGGACAACTGGTTGCAGGTGTTGCTCACGAGATCAATAATCCAGTTAACTTTGTTCACGGTAACTTAGTCCACATTCAAGAATATACTCAAGATTTGTTGGGATTGGTGCAACTTTATCAGCATCACTATCCCCATCCTGTTTGTGAAATTCAAACCGAAGCCGAAGAAATCGATCTGGAATTCATTCAACAGGATTTACCTAAAATTCTGTCCTCAATGAAAATAGGAAGTCATCGCATTCGTCAAATTGTTTTGTCTTTGCGTAATTTTGCCCGTCTTGATGAAGCCGAAATCAAACCCGTCGATATCCATCAAGGGCTTGACAGCGCTCTGATGATTTTACAACATCGCCTCAAAGCTCGCATAGAACAACTCGAAATTCAGGTTGTCAAAGACTACACTCATCTACCGCTTGTTGAATGCCGTGCAGGGCTGCTGAATCAAGTTTTTATGAATATTCTTTCTAATGCGATCGACGCTATTGAAGAAAAAATAGACAAACAAACGGAGTGCGAAGGTGTAGATAGGTCTAATCATATTTTACTGCAAACTTCGGTCATTAATCAGAATCAATGGGTGCAGATTTTGATCGCCGACAGTGGTTTGGGTATCCCTTCAGAGATTCAACCCCGAATCTTCGATCCTTTCTTTACCACTAAGCCCATTGGCAAAGGCACAGGACTAGGAATGTCTATTAGCTATCAAATTATCACGGAAAAACATGGGGGCAAGTTAGAGTGTTTTTCGACTCCTGGCAACGGAACAAAGTTTATCATTTCAATTCCGGTTCGGCAGATGGTTGTGACGAACGCTAATGAGTCAACTGCACTGAAACGTCCCAAATGTGTTGGTGAAATCTGAAAAAAAGGACAATCGTTTTTTCACGGTCTGTAATACCGCTGACTGTCACAAGATCCACTCGGAAGCCCGTTCTCCGAGATCGAGAGGAATACTCACCGCTTTACCCAGGCGAGGCTTTTCTTTCGTATTTTGAATGTAGTTTTTTACCAACTCTACACTTCCCCATCCGTTCAAATACTGGGCGATCGCATTCAAGGGGGCGATGTAATCGGCCTCACTCAACGGAAAAGACATCTGTTCGAGATACTTCCACATGATCTGTAAGAAAACTTTGCCTCGGGTTCGCCGTAACTGTACATCATAGGATACGCCCCACTTGTCTAACAGTAGCTGATGTAATTCTTTTCCCGTCATGGCTCGCTCCTGAATAAACCCCTCATATTTACATTCTGTAATAATAAAAGACCAAGTTAAAAAAATGTAATAATGCTCTAATGATGGGAAAAACCTTACAGAATCATTCTCTAAGGTCTTGACCAATAGCAGACTTGGTGCAATAGTTCAAGCGAATCTGCAATACATTTTTTGTTTG
>CAZNCM010000138.1:0-4749 GCA_964571155.1 uncultured Lyngbya sp.
AGGTCAAATTAAAGAACTCGGTAAGCAAGCGGGTGTTGTTCTCAATCCAGGGACTCCTTTAGAGTTGATTGAATACTCTTTGGATCTTTGTGATTTAGTTCTGATTATGAGTGTTAACCCCGGTTTTGGCGGTCAAAGCTTTATTCCTGGCGTTGTCCCCAAAATTCAAAAGTTGCGTCAAATGTGCGATGAACGCGGTTTAGATCCTTGGATTGAAGTCGATGGCGGCTTGAAAGTTAATAACACTTGGCAGGTTTTAGAAGCAGGTGCGAATGCTATTGTAGCGGGTTCTGCTGTATTTAAAGCCCCTGATTACGCCGAAGCCATTACCGGAATTCGTAACAGCAAGCGTCCGACTCCTGAGTTAGCGACTGTATAAAAAACGTCTGTTAAAATCTAAAGCTTAAAATTCATTTCTTTGGGGGATGGGCAATGCCTATCCTCTCTGTTTTTATGAAACATAAAGGGGACTTTGATCAGCAGAGATGAAAGAGAAACGGTATTAGCAGTTAATATTCATAAATTAATATTCATAGATTTCTAAGGGTAAATTATCCGGGTCTTTGAAGAATGTAAACCGTTTTCCGGTGATTTCATCGGTTCTAATCGGTTCGGTTTCAACCCCTTTTGATTGCAGTTCGGCGACGGATTTATCCAAATTTTCCACCTCAAATGCTAAATGTCTTAAACCACAAGCTTCTGGACGGTTTGGACGTTGGGGCGGATTTTCAAAAGAAAATAATTCGATTTGATCTTGCTGACCTACTCTTAAATCCAGTTTATAGGAATTTCTCGCCGATCTAAAGGTTTCTTCAATAATTGTAAATCCTAAAATATTGACATAAAAATCTTTGGATTTATCATAATCAGAACAAATAATCGCAACGTGATGAATTCGACTGGGGTTCATAGATCAAGAAAACACTGGTAAAAGTTCACTATTCACTGTAAAGACCCTTCATTTCATTCAGGGTGACATGAAAAACTGGTCACTGGTAACAGATAACTGTTCCCTGTCCAGACTAACATCTGAAATTTTGGATTCTCTCACCTTTGCAAAAATAAACTTGATATGTTATGATTAAAGACTTAATTCTAAAATAACTCAATAAAAACCTACACTCCAAATTGGTTCAGAATTAACTAGACGAAATACTAGATATAGAGTTAATATAAACAGACTATCCCGGCAAACACTATATGTAGAAGCTTTGGGACATTATAAAAGCTCCAGAATCTAGGTGTAATCTATTATGTCTAAGAACTTAATCACAGCGGGAATTATTGTTCCGGCTCAATGGCCATTGGCGAGAGTTTGGTTAGAAGTTTCAGCATGGCTCGGTATTGCCCCCCGACAAATTGAACATCTAGAGTTCTGGCCGCACCAAATTTGGGTTAAGATAGTAGGGTCAGGAGCAATCTTCGTGTCATATCGCTGCCTGCCACTTTGGATCGAACAGGGCTTAGAGGCAATTTCTCAATGCCGTGATCGTGACTGTCTCAACCAACTTGGGGACATCTTCAGCCAGGAAGTAAAGCGTTATCGCCCCCAGTATAATCAAACGGCTGTGGAAAAATGGCGTGAGGCTTGGAGTGAAAAAGCCAAGCAACTGAGAATAGACGAAGAACGACTCAAACCCCTGCGAGAGCGTCAGCAAGCCTGTCAGCAATGGCAAGAGGGTTGGCGACAAGTCCTGCGTTACTGTAGCAGTCTGGAGTCCTTAGAACGGCTAACACCGGAAATCAAAGTGCAAACCCAGCAGTTTGAAGACTTACCCGAAAGCCAAACTGTTATGCAACTCTGGCATCAACGAAAGCAGGAAATTACTCATGCAACCGCTTAGTTATTTGCAGTAATATTCCGGACAGGACTGACATTTTCTGGGTAGAGACAAATAGTAAAGTCTCTACTTTCTCCGTGTAATTACGCTGGTCAATTGTGAAGTGCAGGGCTACACTGTATATTAAATCAAATCGATACAAAACTTAAAGGAGGTGACGTCTGTGTTGAAGCAACAGCAAAACAAATTCAAGACAGTTCAACTAACCGAAGGAGTATTGGTACTGACTTCCTTCGATGATGCTTGCATTCCCGCCTTGCGTTCTGGATTTTCAGGATATCCCGTTAATCCGCGTTGGAATGCCGTTAAATTTCATGCTTGGAAAATCGGTCGTCAGTGGCGTGTTGCTCTCTCTAAAGGTGAAATGACCGTTCGTTCGACTGACTCAATGTTAGTCTCAAAAAGCGAAATCGAACAAACAACTGATTCTGAATCATCTCGAAAGTCCAGTGAGAAAACCTCACAACCTTTCTTTTATAATCATGCCGAGCGTTCAGGAGAATTAACTCTTGCTTGAACCACATAGGGGGCTGGGCGGTTAATCACCGCCCTTTTAATTTGTCCTCTCTACTGTTGATTTCACTTAAATAGATTAGGGTTAAACATCTTTTCCACCTCACAACGAATCCCCGCTTCAGATCTAGCTTTAATTACAACTTTCCCCTTGAACATCTCCCCTTCAATCCTCTACAATAACCTCAGTTTTAAATTCTCACGGGGTAAAGTCTCCAATTTTTATGTCATCTTCACAACCGACTCCTCTTTCCATCGAAGCGGCTCAACAAACTCTAGAAGCCTTTACCTGTGCAGAGATTCAATCCATTAATCAGATCAAAAATCCCGATCAAATCGGTGCAGCACTCAAAGTTTTAGTGCAGAATTCTGAATATCAAATGCTTGGAATTTGTGCGGATTCTTTACAAGCCGCTTGGAATGCTCTCGAACAGTATTTACAAAAACTGGGTTACAATATTACACTTGATCGCAACGCTGTAGAATCAATAGAAGGCTCTGTTTACCTCAAGTTCAATGGTCGCAGTCAGTCTTACTATGCCAGTCCCTACACCGAAAAATATCGGGGTGTATTGGTGTCTTGTCAATCTACCGATGATACTGGAGTGAATGGCACCTACGGACATTTTCCCCTTGATTTATTTCTCTAAACTCACAATCAATTCTGTTTAATGACAACGCCAAACCATAATCACTCCATTATTACTCCCACTAGCTAAACATAATCCATCTGAACTAAAGGTTAGCGTATTTACACTATTAAAGTGTCCGGTTAAGGTGCGAAGTAAATAACCTGTTTCGAGTGACCAAATCTTAATGGTTTGATCTGAACTTCCACTCGCAATAAACTTAGAATCAGGACTGACAGCCAAATCCAAAAGATCGTGATCGTGTCCCGGTAGAGTTTGAATTAATTGTCCATCTTTGAGTGACCAAATCTCAATCGTATTATCCCAACTTCCACTAATCACAAATCGAGAATCTGAACTAATCACCACCGTTTTATACGTTTGAAATGGCTCAAAAGTATGTTCAATTTTCCCAGTAGCGAGTGACCAAATATTGATACTATTATCGACACTTCCACTATAAATTAGTTCAGAATCAGTATTGACTGTAATGGCATTGACAGAATTAGTATGTCCGGTGAGTGTTTTTTGTAATTCCCCGGTGGCGAGTGACCAAATTTTAATCGTATTATCCCAACTTCCACTGACAATAAATTGAGAATTTGGACTGACGGCTAATGCACTCACCGAATAAGAATGACCTTCTAGAGTTTGCAATAATTGTCCGGTTTGTGCTGACCAAATTTTAATGGTACTATCAACACTTCCGCTAATAATTTGTTGACCATCCGGTGTGATTGCTAAAGCGGTAATTGAGTTAGAATGACCTTTTAAACTTCGGATCAGTTGTCCGCTTTGTACTGACCAAATCTTAATTTTATGATCCCAACCCCCACTGACAATAAACTGACCATCTGGACTGATTACAATCACATTAACCACATCAGAATGACCAGTTAAGGTGAGAATAGCATTCCAATTTTGAGGGTTTTGTTTGGTTTTGATCTGTTGTTGTTCACTATCATTCTGAACAATAACTTGTAATTCCTGACGATAAATATCTCGACGTTGCTGTTGTAAATCTTTGAGAACTGAAACATAAGGTTTCACCCACATTCGCGGAAATTCTGAACTGAGTTTATAGAGATGGGGTTGATAGTGAGGATCAATACTGAGATAATACCAATCAATGAGAAAAGTTGCTAAAAGCTGATGAATTGTAACAATTAATTGTCGGACTTGACGAATTGCTAGATCTGGACTTAATCCTTTAGCAATTAATTCTTCTTGTGCTTTTTCCCAATTCCAAGGTTGAATCGGAATTAGAGAAACATTTTGATTTTGTAGACCCCAAAATCCGACATGAAAATGCACTTCATAATCATTAATATCACTGTATAATATAAATGTCGGAACAGGCGATAATACCATTTGCAATTTTCGCACTTCAATATCGCCTAGCGATCGCGTAAAATAGTCAGCATAAAACTCAACCGGACGCATCTTACTGGTTTGGGGATAATGTTGGTTGAGAAACCGTCTTAAACCATTACCAATATCTTTTTTAAGATGTCTTTGCATCCCTAGCGGACAATCCTCGCTAATATCAGGCGGTGCCATAAACATCAATAAGCGATGGTGTTCTTGTCCTTCTAATAAAATTCGTTCTGTTTCCTGACGACTCAAATTAGAAAACCATTTTTCTCGGTTCCAAATTGCATCGAGTTCATGGAGTTTAAGCTGGATTTCATTGGCTTGTAATTCCCGGAGAATTTCCCGTTGTAAGCGACTAATTTCGCGGCGATCATTAATTTCCTGCTGACGAA
>CAZNCM010000138.1:4759-7418 GCA_964571155.1 uncultured Lyngbya sp.
TTTCTAAGGTATTAAACTCTTGAAGTCGAGTTTCTTTGCGTTGTGAATATTCAACTAAAGCCTCAACATAACGAGGATCTCCTTTGACTTGTTCAGGAATAGAAGGAAGATCGGATTCTGAAGAATGAGGCGAACGTTGACCATTCATGACTGACATTAACTGTCTACCCAATTGACGAGCAACAGGAATTAAAAGCGGAGCAGCTAGGGGATAAAGATAAGGAGGAATTGTCATCTAAATTTTACCTCTTTGCGGTGTTAAAATAATCCGCCTAAAGTCGAGATTTAATTGAATAGATGCGAATTTTAAAGACTTCATCAAAATCACTTTTGACTGATGTAATTGTTTTTTAATCACGAGACTAATCGGAGTTTAAAAAGGTTTAAAAATAGCATTGATCAGCAAAATAAGCAGGTGTATTATCCCGATCAATCTATTCAAAGTTGATAAATACCATTCTCAACTCTCCGAGATTTTCCTCTATTTGGTGTACTTAATCCCATTTATTTCTAATGATTGTTGATAAATTCGCGCACCCGTTCGAGGTATGTTGGTGCATCTTCCAACATCGGAAAATGAGCCGTATTCTCTAATATAGCCAATTCAATCTTATCATTCAAGGCAGCCGCTTGTCGCCCCATTTCTGCGGGAATAATTTGATCATATTCTCCTGCAACTAATAAGGTCGGAACTGTAAATTGTGAAAATTGTTGAGGGAGCCATTCTGTTGCTTCTTTGCTCACCGAGGTTAACACAGTACCATAAGCCGCGTCAAAATCCGCGAGCAAAAAGTCTTCTAAAAAAGCTTTACTAACAGATGTTGGTAAAGAACGATGTAAAAATCGTGCCATAAAAACTTTATCAGCTAAAGGGATTTTAGCTAACCATTTCGGTCGAAATAAAACCACATACCGACTAAACTTATGAAACGTTGTAAAAGTCTTTTCATCATATTCAAAAATACCACTACAGGTTAATACGGCTCGTTCGACTCGTTCGGGATAAAGATTGAGAAATAAAGCCGCAATTGAGCCGCCCATAGAATGAGCATTCAGATAAACTTTATCTAAATTTAGTGCATCCAATACCCCCTTAAGTTCGTGAGCATAATCAACTAATTCATAACTCAAAACTGGAAAATCAGACTCCTCAATTGCCTTTGCTTTTGAACGACCAAACCCCCGTAAATCATAAATCAAACAATCAAATTGATCCGATAATGCTTGGGCTGTACTCGTCCAATAGCGACCCGAACCACCCCAACCATGCAAAAACACCATCACAGGCTTTTTCTGGTCTTGATTAGGTGTTTTTATCCATTCATAATAATGTTGAATCCCGTTGACATTAATATATGAACTCTTTAAATCCAACTGCATTTGATCAATTCACCCCGATAACGGTTTAAGTTTTTGTTCTAAAGTATAATAGATCTCTAAGATTTCCAGCAAATTTTTAAATGTGACTGAAAAACTGAGTCAGTTTATCCTGATCTAATTACCGTTGGGTCTGACCCCATTACCCACATTCAGCCTAAACGGGGCAACCCTTTCAACCGATAAACCTACATGATCACGATTCAATCCCCCAGCTAAAAATACAGGAATATTCACCAATTCCCCAATTTTCCGGCTAATTTGCCTATCTAATTTGATTATTCCTGGTGACGACTTAACCAATCCGATAAAACCGTTTTTGCGGTAGCGGGAGAGGCGGTTTCAACACCCGTTGAGGTTCGATGTAGCCACCAACCATAAGCCGTTTGCGGGGAACTCCACAAGTCTAGATGTTCGACAGGCGGATCGGCATAAAAACGTTCTACACCCCCTCCTAACAGCGCTGAACTCCAATAGGTAAAGCGATCGTGACTCATACGGTAAATCGGAAAATTGCCCCCGAGAGGGACACCCCAACCGTCCAAGGCAATCAACGCTTTGACTTCGCCCCCCGCCTGTTGCCACATCCAAGCCGCAGCGATCGCCCCGACAACCCCCGCACTAAAACAAATAAAGATAATTGGTAATTTCGGTAATTTAACGTCATTCTGCCCAAAACTACCATTAGCAGGAGGGAAAGGGGTAGGACTTTGCGTTACACTGCATAAATAGTTAAAAATGTCAATACCCGAATAAGCGGGATAATCCTGGGTCGGAAAAATCAACAAATTCCCCGACTGACGACGAGATTGGTAATCGCTGAAAAGCTGACTGACAAAGGATTCTGTTAACTTCTGGTCGTGAATACCCGGACAAATGACAACCGCCATAACCCAAATTCGGTTCAACTTCTTCTATACTGTAGATCAAGCTATCCCCCCCAGGGGGATGTTAAGCTATGGAGGGGAGTGAGAAGGATGATTTTAGTCCCAGATTCTCCCCATTGTAAATAACAACTATTTTTGAGGATAACAACGTGGTTGCAACACCCGAAAAAACACAAGACAATATTTCTGTATCCGAGAGTCAACCTCAAGATCGAGTTGCTGTCCTGTTGATGGGATACGGTGAAGTCGAAAGTTATGAAGATTTTGCTAATTATAACGAACAAGCTTTGAACTTGTTAACGGCTAAATTTGCGCCTGTTCCGACTTGGATTTATCCGCCGATGGCGAAACTATTAGCGGCATTTGACCTGCATGAATGGAGTCATCAACACGGT
>CAZNCM010000138.1:7428-7805 GCA_964571155.1 uncultured Lyngbya sp.
TAATTTTATTTCTCCTCATAACGCTATTTTTGAACAGCAACGGGCGGGAATTGAACACGAACTTAAGCACAAATGGGGCGATCAAGTTAAAGTGTTCAAAGCCTATAACTTCTGTAAACCGTTCCTCCCCGAACAAGTATTAGAACAAGTCAAAGCAGAAGGATTTGATAAAATTTTAATCTATCCGTTGTTAGTGGTTGATTCTATTTTCACCAGTGGAATTGCTGTTGAACAGGTGAATAAAGCCTTAGCCCACTTAGCAGATGGAAAAGAACATTGGGTCAAAGGTCAGCGTTATATTCCTTCATTTTATAACGAACCGGGCTATTTAGACCTGATGGCGAATATGGTCGAAGAAAAGATCAAAAAAGAATTAG
>CAZNCM010000138.1:7871-13879 GCA_964571155.1 uncultured Lyngbya sp.
CCGTTGATTTCAATTGGTTGGTTAAACCACGATACCCCGTTAATTGAATGGACACAACCTAACGTTAAATTAGCTGCCCAAAACTTAATTGAATTGGGTGCGACTTCTGTTGTCTTTATGCCAATTGGATTTGCAACAGAAAACCATGAAACGCTGTTGGATGTTGAACATATTATTGAAGCATTGCGGCGCAAACATCCCGAGATTACCTATGTACAAATGCCCTGTGCAAACGATCATCCCGAGTTTATGAAAATGGCGGCAGAATGGGCAAATCCGCACATAGAAGCGCTGTTAAATGAAACAGCTTTGGCGGTTAATCCACAGTTGGCGTCGGTTCAAGCCAAAGAAGTTCATAACCACGAACATAGCCAACATCATCACGACCACGACCATAGTCACGGTCATCACCATCACCACCATTAAACGTCTTTTGTTTGATTTGACCTAACCCCCCAACCCTCAACGACCTCTCCCTAAACCTCTCCTAAAAAGATAGGGGTAATTGTATCTCTCCTCGTAGGGGAGATTATAGAGGGGTCGAGAGAGAAAAGTGAAGAAAGTTTTTTATTGGGAAGGGGGAGACTTTTATATGATTTAATTAATACTCCCCTCTCCTCGTAGGAGAGCGTTAGGGAGAGGTCGAGGAAGTTTGAGAGACATTTAATATTAGAAATTCTTCTCCATTCTCCTCGTAGGAGAGGGGTTGGGGGAAAGATTAATCTGGTATTTGATTTTTAAAGTAATTCATAATTTTTTGATCTTGAGTAATTAATAGTGTCTAGGATAATCATGTCAAAGCCTCCCAATCTTCTATGGCTACGGGTTCATAAGATTCTTCGTAGGAAATGACTTTTCCTCGCAGGGGGCAATGTTCAGAGGTAAGCTGCTGTGAGGAGATTAACCGCATATCATTTTTAACCGTTTGTAAAATGGCTTCAATGATTGCAATACGTTCCTCAATAGAAGTGTCTTGTAATTGGTTAATAATTTCCGATTTATTCATGGTTTTAATTCAAAATTAACAGTTGTACAGCATGATAGTGAATTATGATTATAGCTTCGTAAAGTTACCGTTCTTCTCCCCTCGCGATTAATTAATAGTCCCCGATGGGACACCTTTTCCCTTTCCTCGTAGGAGAGGGTTAGCCAGAGGTGACAATCAAGGTTTACGTTTGGGGTGAACTTACGAGAAAATAGAGATAACATCCCCAACTATCTCATACCGTATGACGTGCTGTTTAAACCCCCATTGTCCCCAACCCAACAACCCGGACGTCAACCGTTATTGTCAAGCTTGCGGTGTCGAATTAATTCCCATTTTGAGAGGTCATTATCGGGTAATAAAACTGTTGGGAGAAGGGGGTTTTGGTCGAACGTATCTCGCGGAAGATATTGATAAACTGAATGAATATTGTGTAGTTAAACAATTCACCGCAAACGTTCAGGGAACCGGGGCGTTAAACAAAGCGACACAACTTTTTGAACAGGAAGCCCGACAACTTCAGCAACTCGGAAAACATCCGCAAATCCCGACGTTGTACGCTTATTTTGAGGAAGGGAAACAGTTATTTTTAGTTCAGGAATATATCGAAGGCGAGACGTTATCACAATTGGTTGAAAAACGGGGAATTTGGACGGAATCGCAGGTTAAACAACTGTTGGAGGATTTGTTACCGGTTCTGAAGTTTGTTCACGAACAAAAGGTTATTCATCGGGATATCAAGCCGGATAATATTATTAAACGTCGGAGTGATGAATGTTTTGTGTTAATTGATTTTGGGGTTGCCAAACAGTTATCTACAACAGTTTTACAAACAAAAATTGGGACTCGTATTGGTTCGGATGGTTATGCTTCTATCGAACAAATGCTTATCCAGCGAGTGATTTATTTGGTTTGGGAGTAACTTGTTTTTATCTGTTAACTCAAGTTCATCCCTATGATTTGTTCTTAGAAGAAGGTTATGGCTGGACTCGCAACTGGGAACAACATCTCAAGCAATCTATTAGTCAGGAATTAAAGGAAGTTCTAACTAAGTTACTGCAAAAAGACGTTCGGCAACGTTATCAGTCTGTTTCTGATATTTTAACAGCTTTGCGATCGCATTCTACAAAAAGTTATCAAACTCCTAAACCTTCACCCGTTTATCAAAATCCAAAACAAACTCCATCTTCTCAAACTTCTCAAACCTTAGCTTCACCTGTTTCTTGGCAAAATCCAACCAGTATTATAACTTTAACAGGACATTCAAATCATGTTAGGTCTGTTACTTTCAGCCCCGATGGTCGAATTTTAGCAAGTGGGAGTAATGACAATATCATCAAATTGTGGGATATGAAAACTCATCAAACATTTGCCATTTTAAAAGGACATTCAAATTCTATTGTTTGTGTAGCATTGAATCAGAAAGGGAATATTTTAGCAAGTGGGAGTGCTGACAAAACTATCAAATTGTGGGATGTTGCCACTCACAGAGAAATCGCTACTTTAGAAGGACATTCAGGTTGTATTAATTATATAGCATTCAGTCCCGATAGTAGCATTTTAGCCAGTTGCAGTTATGATAAAACTGTCAAATTGTGGGATGTTTCCACTCACAGAGAAATCGCCACTTTAGAAGGACATTCAGGTTATATTCTTTCTGTAGTATTCAGTCCCGATAGTCGCACGTTAGCGAGTGGGAGTTTTGATCAAACTATTAAATTGTGGGATGTAAAAACTCAAGGCGAATTTGCTACCTTGAGGGGACGAAATTCAAGTTCAATCTGGTCTATAGCATTAAGTAAAGATGGTAGCACTTTAGCTAGTGGGAGCAAGGATAGCACCATTAAATTGTGGAATGTGAAAATTCCTAACAAAATTACTACCTTAAAAGGACATTCACATTGGGTAAGGTCTGTTGCATTTAGCCCCGATGGTAACACGTTAGCCAGTGGAAGTTCTGACAAAACGATTAAATTATGGCGACCTGGCTAGGTTAAACGAATGAATTATTGCAGCTTTTTACATCGTATTCAGGTAAAAAAGTCCCCTTTTTTAAGGGGATTTAAAGGGAACAGAAATTCAAAGATAAATTTAGTCTTAAAAAACTTCAGCCCCTTCAAACTGTTTGACATTCTGAACTTTCGCAGATTCTCCACAAGTTCGAGGCGTTGGAAATAGTTTTCCGGGGTTCGCCAAACCCTTAGCATTAAACACCTCTCGCACCCATTTCATTGTCTCTAAATCCGTTTCATTAAACATTTCCGGCATATAACAACTCTTGTCGGAACCTATGCCATGTTCCCCCGAAAGACTTCCCCCAACTTTTACACAAATCTTGAGAATTTCCCCGCCAATTTCTTCAACAACTTCTAACGCCCCCTCAACAGAATTATCATACAAAATCAACGGGTGAAGGTTGCCATCTCCCGCATGAAATACGTTGGCAATGCGATAACCATATTTCTCACTCAAAGCCTCAATTTCTTTCAGAACATAAGCCATTTGAGTTCGCGGAATTACCCCATCTTGAACATAATAATCCGGGCTAACATGACCCGCAGCCGCAAACGCCGCCTTCCGCCCTTTCCAGATTTTTAATCGTTTTTCCGGTTCAGATTCGATGGTAATATTACGCGATCCGTTGTTTTTACAAATCTCCGCAATTCGTTCTTTATTTTCCGCAACTTCCACTTCCAAACCATCGACTTCAACTAACAAAATCGCCCCCGCATCTCGCGGATAAAGCCCCGTATTAACAACATCTTCCACCGCATTAATACTGAGATTATCCATAATTTCCATTCCCCCTGGAATAATCCCCGCCCCGATAATATCAGAAACCGCAGCGCCAGCCGCTTCTATTGTCGGGAAATCTGCCAATAAAACACAGATATGTTCCGGTGCTTTGAGAATCCTTAATGTGATTTCTGTGGCAATTCCTAACGTTCCTTCCGAACCCACAAATAAACCTGTTAAATCATATCCCGGCATTTCGGGAACTTGTCCGCCAATATCGACTATTTCACCTTCGGGGGTGACTATTTTTAACCCCAAAACGTGATTGGTTGTTACCCCATATTTCAAACAGTGAACCCCGCCGGAATTTTCCGCAACATTTCCGCCAATTGAACAAATAATTTGACTGGAAGGATCGGGTGCGTAATAAAATCCCGCCCCGCTAACGGTTTGCGTTACCCAATTATTAATTACCCCCGGTTGTACGACAACTCGCTGATTTTCGAGGTCAACATTTAGGATTTTTCGCATCAACGCCGTGACAATTAAAACACAATCTTCGACGGGTAAAGCGCCGCCAGACAAGCCCGTTCCCGCCCCTCTCGCCACCCAAGGAAGGTTATGGCGATCGCATATTTTCACGGCTTCGGCGACTTCTTCAGTGCTTCGAGGTAAAACAACTAAAGCCGGACGTTGGCGGTAGCTGGTGAGTCCATCGCATTCATAAACTAATAATTCTTCTTTGCGTTGAACCACGCCTCGCTTTCCGACTATTGCTTCAAATTGTTTAATAATCGGTTTCCATTTCCGTTGTTGTGTTTTATCTTGGGTCAGCATTCAAATATATTTATACAAAATTTTAGTGATTTCATTATTTTAGCAGCAATCCATCCCAAAAACCTGCTTGATCCCAAAAACCCGGTTTTTATTAAACCTATTAGCCAACCCAATTAAAAGCCTATTATTCTGATTTTTATTGATAGATAAATCCCAAAAAATCGGTAACTTCTGCGCGCACCGATTTTTTATTCCCCAGGGTATAATATTAAACGAACGGGAAAGGGTTAATTTTCCGAAAATTCGGGCAAAATAGAAATAAATAATCACCCCTCAAAACCATGAAATGCTGTCTCAACCCCCAATGTCCGAATTTACTGTCAGGCTTGCGGGGTGAAAATACCCGACCTGCTGCGGGGGCGGTTTCGCATCATTAAACTGTTGGGACAGGGGGGATTTGGTCGAACCTATTTGGCAGAAGACTATGATAAACTAAAAGAATATTGTGTGGTTAAACAGTTTGTGCCGAGCGTGCAGGGAACCGCAGCATTACAAAAAGCAATCGAACTGTTTGAACGGGAAGCCAGACAACTCCAACAACTGGGAAAACATGACCAAATTCCCACATTATCCGCCTATTTTGAAGACACAAACCAGCTTTATTTGGTTCAAGAATATGTGGAAGGCGAGAATTTATCGGAACTTTTAGAACAGCAGGGCGTTTGGGGCGAACAGGAAGTTAAAAACCTGTTACTCAGTTTATTACCCGTGATTGAGTTTATCCATCAAAAAAACGTCATTCACCGGGATATTAAACCGGAAAATATTATCCGGCGTCGGGAGGATGGTCAGTTTGTTCTGCTCGATTTTGGGGTTGCCAAAGCGTTATCAAAAACCGTGTTACAAACTCAAATCGGGACTCAAATCGGATCGCTCGGTTATGCACCCCTCGAACAAATGTTAGGCGGCGAAGCTTATCCGGCGAGCGATTTATTTAGTTTGGGAGTGACCTGTTTTCACCTGTTAACCGATGTACATCCCCACGAATTATTCCTGAGACTAGGTTACAGTTGGACGGGAAACTGGCGAAAGTCTTTAAAGGGTTCGGTGAGTCAAGAATTGGGGAAAATTTTAGATAAGCTGTTACAAGAAGATATTGAAAATCGTTTTTCGTCCGTTGCAGAAGTTTTACAAGCGTTCAAAAATAAATCTCCCGTTTCTCCTCGACCAAAACCTGTTAAAACTTCCCCGATTTCAGCTTCAAAAAATCAATCTCCTGTTTCTCCTCGACCAAAACCTGTTCAAACTTCCCCGATATATTGGCAAAATCCAACTTTAGTCGCGACTTTGAATCTCCCTTCAAATATTCTTAGAATCTGCAATATTGTCTTGTCTGTCGCTTTCAGTCCCGATAGTCGAACCTTAGCCTGT
Organism: uncultured Lyngbya sp.; assembly: GCA_964571155.1. Lineage (GTDB taxonomy): Bacteria > Cyanobacteriota > Cyanobacteriia > Cyanobacteriales > Microcoleaceae > Capilliphycus. The sequence continues at coordinate 13,801 of CAZNCM010000138.1, forward strand.
GGGAGTAGAAACCACAGCATCCAATTGTGGGATGTGCAGACTCAACGGGAAATTGCCACTCTCACCGGACTTTCAAGAA
>CAZNCM010000139.1:0-10900 GCA_964571155.1 uncultured Lyngbya sp.
AATAAATAGGCAACTCCGGGCTTACCGGCCCCCACTCCCGTCAAACTTCCGGGGGCACCTATCAAGACTTTATCGCCCACTGCGGCGACGGACGCCCCAAAATAAGAGTCACTTTCGGGTTCGGGGTTATTGAAAGTTTGTAGCAATTGTCCGGTATTGCCATCGAACAGGTAGGCGGCACCGGAACGGGGGGCCGGGGCGTTGCTGGTGGGGGCGCCAATAATAATCGTGTTGCCGATGCTATCGACCGCAAAACCAAAGCTTTCAAAGGGTTCGGGGGTGGGGTCGGTCAACCGTTGGTAGGCGACTCCGGTTGAACTGCTGAACAGGTAAACGGCGCCGGCTTGGGGGACGAGGGTGCTATCTTGGGGGGCGCCGACAACGACATCGCCGCCAAAGGGGGCCAAACTTCTCCCCAGTTGGGCGTTTCCGGCGGTGTCGGGGAAGGGATGATTAAAAATTTGCAGGGGTTGTCCGGTAACAGCATCAAATAAATAGGCGGAACCTTGACTGTTATTTTGTCCGGGGGCGCCAACTATTATATTGGTGGTTACTTGTTCGATGGCAAAACCAAAATTGGCGTTGGTTTCAGCGATGGGATGGGGGATGGTTTGTTGAGGTTGAATTTTCGGTTCGTCATCCAATATTTCTAAGGTTGCTTGGGCGGGAATGCCGATAGATGCCGAACCTGTGGGGTTTTCTAAGCTGAGTTGAACTTGTCGCGGATAGTCAACAATATTGTCGTTATTTATGTTTAATTCGATGGTTTTTGGGGTGGTATCGCCGCTAGCAAAGTTAACAGAAATTGGGCTGGCATTCAGTTCTTCTGGGGTGATAATTCCAACAGGTGTGGGAACTAAAATTACGCTGGCGGCGCCGTCTTCTCCGACATTGCGAGTCACGGTAATGGGGTTGATAGAAGTGCCGTTTTCACTGACGGTAAATTGAGAGGATGCCAAGGAAATAAAACCGGGAATAAAGAAGTCTGAACGGGTGAGTCTATCGGGTGAAATTCGTTGAATTACGGCTAAATATTCCCCGTTGGCGGCTTGAATTAGGGTGTTATTAGAATCTCGGGGGTCTTCGGTAATATTAAGGCTGTCAAAAGGGAAATCTCCGACTAAAGCAATGGTATCGATACCGGGTTGAAAGTCAAAGATAAAGTTGGCGTCTTCGGGGGTATTTCCGCCCGTTCCCGGTTCGATAAAAAAGATGTCGCTTCCTTCTCCGCCAATTAATGTATCCCGTCCTTTTTCTCCATAAAGTCGGTCGTCTCCGGCTTCTCCTAAAACCCGGTCATCGCCCTGACCTCCGAATATTAAGTCGTTATTATCTCCCCCAACTAAAAAATCGCTATCTTGTTCGCCGCGAATAACATCATCTCCCCCATCTCCGCTAATTCTATCTTCTCCCAAACCCCCTAAAATCACATCATTTCCTTGTCCTCCCAAGAGAACATCTCCATCATTTTCGCCCTGTATTAAATCATCCCCATTATCACCGTTTAACGTATCAATTCCCCCGCCGCCAAAGAAGACATCGTTTCCTCCTCCGCCATTGGCTTCGTCATTTCCTTGATTTCCAAAAAGCGTGTCTTCGCCTATATTTCCAAATAAAATATCATCATCTCTTTCGCCAAAAATGAAGTCGTTTCCGCCTTCTCCCAACAGGTTATCAGTACCTTGACCGCCCAACAGCGTATCATTTCCACTTCCACCCCGAATTAAATCGTTATCTAAATTTCCGCGAATTAATTCCGGGTCGGATGAACCTTGAACCGTATCATCTCCACCTAGAAAAAATACACCTTGAGTAAAGACACCCAACTCTCCCGGTAAAAAAGTAGTATTTTCAGGAAAGTTTGTTCCGACTAAGCGTAATTCTCCAGTTTGGGGGTCAGTTTCGGGTCTTAATACCATCGGTTAAACGGGAAAGTTTCTGTTGCCAAAGCTGCTCTATTGTAACAAATTTGTAGCCTTTTTCCAAGAGTTTGGGAATAATTTCTTTCGCGGAAGCGGCGACATCCTGGCCGCCATCGTTGCCATCGTGTAAGACAATTATTGACCCGTTTGTTGTTTGTTGAATGACGCGGTTGGTGACAAGATTAACCCCAGGACGCACCCAATCTTCTGGGACAACCGTCCACATCACAGGACGATATCCCCACTGTTTTAACAGGGTTAAGGTTTTGGGGGTAAAGACTCCGTTGGGCGGACGAACATCGAGTAATCTATTGGGGTTTATATCGCAAATTTGCAGGATTTCTTGTTTAGTTTTTTCGAGGTCTTGTTTGAGTTGTTCATCGGTCATTTGATGAAACATTTGATGATAATATCCGTGCAAACATATCCAGTGACCTTTTTGAATGACCGCCTTGGCAATTTGAGGATAGTTTTTTACCCAACATCCCAACCAAAAAAAGCTGGCTTTAACTTGATATTTATCTAAGACTTTTAATAAATCTGAAGTATACACTGGATGCGGCCCATCGTCAAAGGTGAGGGCGATTTCGGGTTGGTTGAGATCTCCTCTCCACAAACAATGAGGAAAGGCTGTTTTTAAAATGGGATGTAATACGGGAAAAAATGGTGCAAATTGCATTTTTCTTGATGGTGTTGTTTAACCGTTTACAAGTTTAACAATCTTCAGTGATTATAACATTTTGTTTCAGGATTGAGTGATTTGTCGAGTTTTCAAAATTAAGTTTGATTGGGTTTGTCGCAGGTAGACTTAAATAGAGATCTTTTGTTAAACTTTAAACTAGAGAGAAATTCAGGATGATCTTGTCTAAATTAAATTCTATGAAAATTGTTGTCATTGGTGGTGGGGCTGCGGGTTTTTTTGGGGCGATTGCTTGCGCGAATACTCACCCCCATACTAATGTTATTTTACTAGAAGCCGGACAGCAATTTTTAGCCAAAGTTCGTATTTCTGGCGGCGGACGGTGTAACGTGACTCACGCTTGTTTTGATTCTGCCCAATTTGTACAAAATTATCCGCGAGGTGGGAAGGCTTTGCGAGGGGCTTTTAGTCGGTTTCAAGCTAAAGATACGGTTGAATGGTTTACTCAAAAAGGGGTAACATTAAAAACAGAAGAAGATGGGCGAATGTTCCCGATAACCGATAATTCAGAAACGATTGTTAACTGTTTAATTAATGCGGCGAGACAAGCGGGAGTTCAAATCAAAACTGGGGCGAGAGTAACTGAAATTAAAGTGAAGCCGGACGATAAAAATAGTTTTGCAATTACCCTAAAATCCGGTGAAATTATAACGGCTGACCGACTCTTATTAGCTACCGGAAGCAATCCTTCTGGTTATCATTGGGCGGAACAATTAGGTCATAAAATTATCCCTCCGGTGCCTTCTTTGTTTACCTTTAATATTGCCGACGAAAGGTTAAAAGATTTAGCGGGAATTTCGGTAAATCATGCTAAAATAAAATTACCGAAAGCCAAACTCGAACAAACGGGGCCATTACTTGTGACTCATTGGGGATTAAGTGGGCCTGCGGTGTTGAAATTATCGGCTTGGGGGGCAAGATTTTTACAAGATTGTCGCTATCAAACGTCCTTAATTATTAATTGGCTACCTCAGTCGAATCCTGAAGTTTTGCGAGAAGAATTATTAGCGGTTAAATCTCAATTACCTCAGCGAGTAATTTCTGCGAGTTGTCCGGTGATGATTCCCCGCAGACTTTGGAAACAGTTAACGCTGGCGGTGGGAATTGACGAACAAAAACGGTGGGCGGAATTATCAAATAAAGTTCTTAATCAACTGATTCAAGAATTAACCCAAGGGGAATATAAAATTAACGGGAAAGGGGTATTTAAAGAAGAATTTGTCACCTGTGGGGGTGTTAGTTTAAAAGAGGTTAATTTTAAAACGATGGAAAGCCGTTGTTGTCCCAATCTTTTTTTTGCGGGTGAGATATTAGATATTGATGGAGTGACGGGTGGGTTTAATTTTCAAAGCGCTTGGACAACGGGTTGGTTGGCGGGTCAGGCGATGGGAAAACCTTAAAATTCAGTAAGTTTACTCAGTTTATAACTTCTGAAGTTGGGGAATATCGAGATAATTGACTCCTTCTAATTTACCCGCAAGACAGGTTAACGGTTTATCGACTTCGCCCAAATGATTAACCACTAAAACAGCATCGGAAAAGTCTTGATTTTGAGTATAGTTGTTAACGGTGACAATGGTTTTTAAACCGGCTTGTTTCGCCGCTTGCAACCCGTGATAGGAGTCTTCAAATACCAAACAGTCTTGAGGATTTAATTCCAATTTTTCTAAGACATAATAATAGATGTCGGGGGCGGGTTTTTTGGCGGGGACAATATCTCCGGCGCCGATAACTTCAAACCAGTCGGGGTTAAGTGTTTTTTCGAGTAACGCCATCGCGTTGGGTAAGGCGCTGGTTGTCGCAATAGCTAACCGCAACCCCGCAGTTTTAGCGGCTTCAATTAAACGTTTAATACCGGGACGAAGCGGAATTGTACCCGATGCCAATAAGTCGCGGTAATATTGATTTTTTAGGTGATGTAAACTGGAGATAAATTCGTCTAAGTTCTCCGGCGTTTCTAAGGAAGGTTTGTATTTTTCCAAATAAAACCGAATGCGTTCTTTTCCCCCAGGAACTTCTAAAAGTTCTCCATACAAATCAACCGACCAATTCCACTGTAGTCCCGTTTTCGCAAAAGCCTGATTAAAGGCAATGCGATGTCCGTCTCGTTCGGTTTCTGCTAGGGTACCATCGACATCAAAAATTAGTGCTTTTAACGTCATGTTATTAGGAAAGATACAAGTTTAAAGCTGAGGTTTAGTGTCTTTATCCGGAATTTCAGGACAAGGTAAACTTTCTGTAAGTTTATAGCCTTGTTGTTCAAAATTCTTGACGAAGTTTTTGGGGTCAGTTTCTTCGAGAGATTTGGATGACTCTGTGGAAGAATTTTCTTTAGCTTGTTGTCGCATTTTTTTGAGTTTTGCTTGTCTTCCCATCGGTTTATCCTCCCATTATTGATTGACTTTTAAATTGTTCATCATGCGATTTAAAACGTATAATATCATAATCGCAACACTAATACTTCCAGCTAATGCTAACCAATAATTATACACGATTTGGGGTGTTTGATCGAGTACCCATCCCCCTAAAGGTGGCCCAATTAAATAACCAATCGCCCAACACTGGGCGTTAACAGCTAAGTAAATTCCCCGAAGTGAATCTGGGGCTAAATCTGCAACGAGGGCAGAAGCGGAAGGGGTATAACTCACTGTTGCGATCGCTAACACACCCAATGCCAGACTCGCAAAAATGAGGTTATTTTCCGAGACAATTCCGGTTAAACCAATTAAAAGAAATCCAATTCCCCAAAAGATAGAGGATACCATTAAAGCTTGTGGACGGGTAAACCGATTGAGGAAACTCGCCACTGGAAGCTGACAGAGAATTGATAAGGTGATATATCCCGCAAATAAATAACTAATTGTACTCGCCGAAAAACCATTGTTGACAAATTGATTAAAGTAGAGCGGAATGGTACTATGAATCTGAGAGATATAAACGGTAAACATGATATTGATCAAAACAAATACCAGTAACGTGCGATCACCGAGTGCTAAAAACCACTTTTGAGTTGTATTTTGTGATTTTTTATTTTCGTCTAATGAGGGCTTGTAGGTTTCTTGAATAGTCTTGAAAATAACAACAAAAAACACGAGAAAAGAACAAGCATCAATAATAAATAAAGCCCGATAAGCACCCGTTGTCGAAATCACAACTCCGCCTAAAATAATCCCCAATTGTAAACCAATATTATCGGCTAAACGAGTTAAAGCATAGGCTTGATTGCGGTGATTTCCTGTACTCAAATCCGCGACAACGGCTTCGGTAGCCGGCCAATATAATCCAATCCCTAATCCTAAACATAAATTCCCCAAAACAACCGTTGCAAAATTGTTCGCACCTGCTAAAATAAATGAAGCGATCGCAGAAATAAAAGCCGAGAGTAATAAAGTTCGACGCCGACCCCAAACTGGAGAATCGGAGAAAGAACCCCCTAAAATTCGCCCCAAAATCCCCGAAATTTGAGCGCTTCCTAAACCAATTCCTACTGCTGTCGCCGATAGCCCCACTTGATTGACAAAAAATAGCGGTGCATAGAACAATGTAAAGCCTGTACCTGTTTGAGAAAGTAACCGACCAAAAGCCAGAATCCAAATTTGGGGATTGAGTGAAGGTAGCCAAGCTAAGATTCGATTTAGGCATCCCATTGTTTAAAATCCCCAGAGTATCATTGCTGGTGATTGATTTTAACATTTTTTGCGACAGGAGACGAGAGCGATGATTGGCTATTTGAAAGGAACAGTTGCAGCGATTCAAAAAAATAGTAACAATCGCGTCATCCTTTTGCTAGAAACAAATAATATCGGATATGAAGTGCAAATTGTCCCCCGAATGATTGCCCAACTCCCGACTATTGGTGAGTCAATACAAGTGTTTACTCATTTGCAAGTTCGCGAAGACCAAATGGTTTTATATGGCTTTTCTAGTTTGGCTGAACGGGATTTATTTCGTCAATTAGTGAGTGTTAGCGGGATTGGAACTCAGTTGGCAATTGCTTTATTAAATACTTTAGAATTAACTGAATTAGTCCAGGCGATTGTGAATGAAAATACAAAAGTATTAGCAAAAACGCCCGGAGTCGGAACTAAAACCGCCCAACGTATTGCATTAGAATTAAAAACAAAACTTGCTCAGTGGAGAAAAGAAGCAGGACTGACAACCGTTGTCTCTTCCGGCTTAACGATGGAGGTTCAAGAAGAAATTGAAATGACACTTTTGGCGTTAGGATATACGGGGTCTGAAGTGATGCAAGCCTTAGAAGTTTTGAGTCAAGAACAAAAGTTATCTTCCCAAACTTCAACGGAAGAATGGATTAAAAGAGCTATTGCTTGGATGGCTGAGGAGTTTCAATAGATATAAAGTACACCTCAGTAAAAACTCGGTTTATTGAATCAACCGGGTTTTTATTTCCCAAACAGAATTTAGTCGCGATTCATACCATCTGGAGTTTAGACTAAAAATTAAATAATGAGTCGATATAACAGTCATATTTAAACCGGAATCTGATAAAAGTTGAATAAAAATATAAGTTATAGCAGTTCGCGCTGGTATATTTACAAATCCCAGGCACGAAGAACAGCCCAAAGCCTGATTATACTGAACTTTCCCCCCCTCTTGCCTCTTGCCATATGAGCTCTTGCCTAGCGCGAAGCGCTATATTTTTTCAATTTATTCCCCTGATTTTGACTTTCAAACTTTCCTCTGCCCTTTTTAACGATTAGATATCTTGGTTTCTTGTTCCTTTTTTCACCTTTCACTACATCGTCTGCGTTTTTTGATAGGCGACCACAGAGTTACGACCTCTTTCTTTAGCCTTGTACAACGCTTCATCGACCTGGCTGATCAGATGGCTGATAGAGTGACTACCCGTGTAAAATTCAGCGACTCCAAAGCTAGCCGTTTGATGACCAACTGTGGTAAACTCATGGTCGGCTAACTGTTGACGCAGTGCCTCAGCTAGAGCCGTTGCCCTGGATAAATCAGTATTGGGAGTAATGATCAGAAACTCTTCGCCGCCCCATCGCCCTAAAATATCTGTGTTTCTGAGTCGTTTATTTAATAACACCACCATTTGTATCAACACAGCATCTCCGGCCAAATGCCCAAAGGTGTCGTTAATCTTTTTGAAGTAATCAATATCGCAGAGAATGACGCTAAATGTCTGTTGGTATCGATTAAAAAGGGATTCTTGTTTCTGCAAACATTCTTCAATCTTTAGGCGATTGAAGCAGCCTGTCAAAGGATCGGTAACTGATATCTTTTCTAGCTTGCGGTTATAAGTTTGTAGTAAATGTTGGCGATAAAGAACGATCGCTAAAACGGTTAGCCCGATGAACAAAAATCGCCGAATGATCCGATAATCGACACCTTGTTCATATCGGACAGAAATCCAATCGTTGATGATGCCTTGTTTGGCTTTTTCATCGATAGAAGCGATCGCTTTCTCAAAGATACTCAGTAGCTCGGGCTGATCATTGCGAACGGCAATTCCCAATTCCCAAGGCTGCTCAAATCGACCGGCAATTTTCAGGGAAGGAAATCTTTTCTGAATAGCATATGAGGTCGTCGGTAAAAGATCGATATACCCAAACAAATTCCCATTTTCGACTTGCTGTAAACCCTCGTCAAGGGTGGTCACCTCAACAATTTGCATATCGGGGTATTGGTCACGTAAGATCTCCGCAAAAGCGTAGCTCTTAACAATCCCAATTTTGTGATTAAGAACATCCGTAATATCGGCAATAAACGGTTCCTTTTCTCGGGTAGCAATTACTAACGGCAGTTCAAGGTAGGGTTGAGTAAAGTCAGCATATTCACGCCGTTCTGAGGTAGCAACAGCTAGGGGTAGAATGTCACATTGCCGCTGTTTCAATTGCTCAAGACTTTCCAGCCAGGTCTTTGTTTCAAACAGCGTAATCGGGATTCTAATCCGGGCTTTCAACAATTTAACGAAGTCTGCACTCATCCCCGTATGTTGCCCGTCAATGATTGCCTCCAGGGGCATCCAATTCGGGTCAACACATATTTTGATCTGACCTTTATCTTGTAGATATTCTAATTCTCTTTTGTTAAAACCAAAGCTGGCGGTATCGGAAGCCAAATACCAGCGCTGACGCAGATTGGCATACTCCTCTTCTGAAACCGCTGCCATGGCTTTGTCTAAAATTGATTTCAAAATTGGGCGATCGTTGCGGATGCCTAAATATTGACCTGCATTGGAAAAATAAGGGTTGTTAATCAGAGGACGGCTGACTAAATCTTTCAAGAAATAGCGATCAATATAATAGTTGAAAGTTGCATGATTTTCTAAAGCTGCATCTGCTCTCCCCGCTTCGACCTGCTTCATCGCATCCAATGTATTGTTGGTCAACAGCAGGTTGATCTCGGGATAGTATTTGGTTAAGATTTCCTCAAAAAAGAAACCTCTGACAATCGCTAAATTTTTTCCTTTAAGCTGTTCGAGTTCAGTATAGTCTTTGCCATCTTTGCAGGTCAACAAAGAATTAACCAAGTCAAATACATATTGGTCAGAATAGATCGCGAATTTCTGACGATCTTCGGTGATCACCATATTGGTGACTACATCAATTTTTTTCTCAGCCAACAGGGTCATAAATTCATCCCAAGTCGGACCCACCACAAACTCAACTTCAAAGCCTACTTTTTGGGCGATAAGCTGAATGTACTCGTTGCTGAATCCTTCGACATTACCATTCTCGACAAAGTTATAAGGCGGCCATTGGGACTCGGCATGAACTCGGAGGACGGGATTGGCTTCAATATACGCTTGTTCTGCTGCGGTTAATTCAACTGTTGAACGGCTTTCGGCTAACGGCTCACCCGTTTCTTGTGCAACTCCAGGATTCCCAGCCAGCAGTAACGTTAATACTAGGCTTAACAGGCTTAAGATGAAGTGATGACTATTGAATTTGCAGGCCACTTTAATTTGTTTCTGAAACAATTTTCTGCAAACAGGTGCTACACTATCATAATGAGCCGAAATCTTTGATTACAGTTTTTTAGATGAAGTCAAGGTGAGGAAAGCCAGCAATCATAGGCGTTTGCGGGTCTAACAATTCAATGGAGCGGATGCTACTCGGATCAGATCGGGTTAGTCAATTCTGTTGTGTGGGTGGGCCGGGTTTTTACAGTTTACAGTCAACAGTGAAACTGAGAATTGATAACTGTAAAAACGGCGAACTGCATAACTGATAACTGGTTACTGTAATTAACCCACCCCCCTACAGAATTCTGATTAATTAATCGGACATCATCTAACACCCTGATTTTATAATAAAAAATAGTTCTATCACTCACTCTCGCTAAGATAGAGATTCTTTTTGATTTCGATTATTTGCTTTTTTGGCGACGACGAGACGCAACTAATGAACCTGCAACTAAACCTAAACCGATAACCGCAGTCGGTTCGGGAACAGAAGCGGGAGTCGGGTCAGTAGTTCCTAAGATTTTCCAGTCAGGGCCATTATAGGAACTTCCTTGGCTGATCATCCGATATCCGAAAATAGAATCGTTTGCACTTAAGCCGAAATCTGCCAAACTTAAACCAATAGAAGCAACTTGTTGAGCGCTACCAATTTCTTTTGTATCAATGCTGTATCCAGCATCCGTCCATTGGTTAGATTTGGGCAAATTGATTAAGTTACCAATCAAATTCCCTTTAGCATCAATGGCTTGAACATCGAGTTTACTGTTCTTACCCCGTTCCCAAACTAAGATGTTGTCAACCGCTTTGTCGAACATCACATCAATAGCAAAGTTACCGCTATCTTCAGTATCAATAATACTGTTGAGGTTGAGGTTTCCGAGGGCTGCAACTGCTCCTGCTTCTGTTAGTTCTTCTTGCTTAAGACCGACCGTGGCTTTGTCTCCCATGTCTGCGCTTGCAGCCCCACTATTTCCGCCTGTCCACAGGTCATTACTGACGATTTTGGCATCTTTAACAATGGAGAATTCGCTAATGGTTTGTCCGCCAAACTCGATAGACTCTAGCCAAATATTGCCTTTCCACATATCATCTCCAGCTAAGTCTGCGGTGTAGTTGGTTTTGAAACCAAAGCCAACAGCTTGAGCGGAAGATGCAAAGACTCCAGTCAGGGCGAGGGCGGTGGCAAAGCTTGCAAATAGTGTAGTTTTCATGGTGATGTTTTCTTTCTTAGATGGTGTTTTTTTTGAGCTAAACCTGAAACTCTTGAATTGTTCAGGTATTTTGCTGTTTTGTTTCTCTTGATTCCTATAGTAAGGGTTAAAAATTGATTTG
>CAZNCM010000139.1:10952-11590 GCA_964571155.1 uncultured Lyngbya sp.
ATGAATTTATACTCATTGTTAAAGAATTACTTTTATCTGTATTTTCAACTATAAAAATGGAGCAATTATAATTTATTTTTTACTTGTAAATTTTTAAGATTAAGTGAAATTATGGATCAATAAATTTTTTTTGATTTTAAATTTACGTGAAAATACTGAGAGCGGTGAATATCATGGATACACACGGACGAAAATAATTGGCTGTCTCCGTAAAAATAGGTATCACCCAGACTGGTAAAAACCCCCTAAATGACTAAAACTTCAATACAAAATTGAGTGTTGGGAGTAGGGAACAGGGTACTGGCAGAAGTCAAGAGTTTAGAAGGTTAGAAGTAAACACTGATAACTATTCACTTTCGTTAATTTCTCTCGGTGTTGAGTTGTTGTTCTAGCTTACGACTCGCTTGAGACATCAGATAACAAAATAGCCAATAAAGAATCCCAATAAACAGATAAACTTCCGAGTACCGTCCCAAAAACTTAGGGTTCGCCAAAATCGAACGACTTATCCCCAGCAACTCCACTAATCCAACAATCGCCAATAAAGTTGTATCCTGAAACAAACTAATAAACTGACCTACAATTGAAGGAATTGAAATTTTCAACGCTTGCGGTAAAACCACCAATCCTAATGTTAA
>CAZNCM010000139.1:11620-12432 GCA_964571155.1 uncultured Lyngbya sp.
GCTTGCAGCCCGCCTCGCACGTTTTCAGCTAAATAGGCAGAACTAAACATTGTTAAACCGACAATCGCCCGTAAAATCCGGTCAGGACGCATTCCTTCTGGTAAAAATAAAGGAACTAATACTTGACCCATAAACAAAATCGTAATCAACGGTAAACCCCGAATCACCTCAATATAAGCAATCGAGAGAAACCGAATAATCGGGAGACTACTTTGACGCCCTAATGCTAATAAAACCCCAATTGGAAAACAAAGTAGAATACTGATAATTGACATCAGCAACGTCAACATCAATCCACCCCATAAATTAGTCGAAACCGACTCAAACCCTAATCCACCTCCAATCAACCAAACTGAAATAATTAAAGAAACAAACCAGCTAAAAGGTAGCCATTTTGTCAAATCTGGTTGAGTTTTACTCAGTTGTTTTCCTCCCCAAGCACTAGCAATGACCAGCAAAACCATTCCAATAAGTAGAATTCGATAGGGAATACCCACAGGAACTAGAGTCATCACCATACAAACAAAACTAATAAGAATGATAATATTTTGACGAAATAAAACCGGAACATTCCGCGCTAAAATTCCCCAAGTCAAACCCGAAAGGAAACAAATTAGAGTCAGTACAATCCACAAACGCCAATATTGATCACTGGGAAATCGTCCCACTAAAAATAACGACAGGTTAGCCGGAATGACACTCCATTTTGCTTCGGTTCTCGCCCAAGTCACTAAACCTGTCAACGTCCAAAATAATAAACCTGAAATAACTAAAGTTAAGAGAGTATTGTACCAGGTATTAAATAGATTTTT
>CAZNCM010000139.1:12442-13708 GCA_964571155.1 uncultured Lyngbya sp.
TCCATTCGCGAGGATTAGAAGACTCAACGGGAGCAGCAGAATTAGATGGCGGTGTTGTAATAGTCATAAATTTAGGGAATTGTTTATAGCATTTAGGTTCAATAAAAGTTAACCCAAATTTTCAGTGTTGTTTGAGTCAAAAAACTTATCTTTCTCGCAGTTGAACAGCTTGGTTTAATCCATTCATTGTTAGGGAAATTAATAAGTTAATACTGAGATAAGTTGCCATAATAATTAGCATCACTTCCACCACTCGTCCACTTTGGTTAAAGGTGGTATTCGCAACGCTATAAATATCAGGATAAGCCACAGCGATCGCTAAACTAGAGTTTTTCGCTAAATTTAGATATTGACTGTTTAAAGGGGGAATAATCACTCGCAACGCTTGGGGAAAAACCACTAACCGCATAACTAAACCGGGTTTGAGTCCTAGCGATCGCGCCGCTTCCCATTGTCCTTTTGGAACAGACTGAATTCCTGATCGAACAATTTCAGCAATGTAAGCCCCAGTATAGACCACTAAACCCACCAACAACGTTGTAAATTCAATTGTCATTCGCAGTCCCCCTTCAATTGTGCGACCATTTTCAGCCGGAATGGGACGTTGCCAACCGAGTGCAAATACAACCTGCTAAAATTCCGATGATCCACAGTAGAATTAATTGAGGTTGACCCGATTTTCCTTGTTCGACCATTATTTTAATTCGCCATCGCCAGATGATCACAGAAGCGATCGCACCAATCAACAAAACTGCCAACCAAAACCAGACAGCGTTACCTGATGGCCAGGGCAGAAAAACCCCTCGTTTATTCAAGTAAATAGCATTAAAAAGTTTAGCCGTTGTCGCGATCGCTGGAAGTTGTAAAAATAGACCATACCAAAAGAGTAATTGTAGGAGTAACGGTGTATTTCGTACTATTTCCACATAAGAAACAGTAATTTGACGAAGTAACCAGTTATTAGAAAAATAAAGAACTCCAGCTAAAACTCCTAAAATTGTGGTTAAGATAATCCCCAAGAACATCACCCGCAGAGAGTTCAATAATGCCGGTCTGGTGAGTGCTGTGCTCCTGGAATTACATTTACTCAAGAAAATCGAAATTAAATACTGTTCCTCCGGTTTGTTGAAGGTTACGAGTAAGATTAGTTCCGAGAAGTATGAATAGGGATAAAACAGCAATCAAGATAATCAATTGAAAGGCTATTTTCCAAAAGCGAGAATCTCGCCAAAGAGGAACTTTTGGTGTTGGGTTTGTTGTCATTAG
>CAZNCM010000140.1:0-6605 GCA_964571155.1 uncultured Lyngbya sp.
CAACAGGGATATTACGCTACACCTCAAACTCGCATTGGCGCCTCTGGAGACTTTTTTACAGCGCCTCACTTGGGTACCGACTTCGGAGAATTACTGGCTGAACAGTTAGTGGAGATGTGGGATATTTTACATCAACCTCAGCCTTTTACTCTTGTAGAAATGGGCGCTGGACAAGGTATTCTCGCCGCAGATATCTTACAATACATTCAGCAACGTTATCCGCACTGCCTTCAAGCTGTAGACTATATCATTATTGAAAAATCAGCCGCCCTCAAAGCAGAACAACAACAGAAACTCAGCGATCAAATTGGTTCTTCCGTCTCGGTGCGTTGGTGTGAATGGGATGACATCCTGAACGATTCTATTACAGGCTGTTTCTTGTCTAACGAACTCGTAGATGCCTTACCTGTCCATCAAGTCATTGTTCGCAATCGTCAACTGCGAGAAATCTATGTCTCGCTTAATACGCACAGTGAGGGAAACAATAGCATTAACGCTTATTTTACGGAAATTGAGGCTGATTTGTCAACCCCCCAACTTCAAACCTATTTTGAAACGGTAAAAATTGACTTATTATCTGATATTTATCCTGATGGATATCGGACTGAAATTAATTTGGCTGCACTTGATTGGATCAAGACAGTTACGAACAAATTACACCAAGGATTTATATTGACGATTGATTACGGTTATTCTGCTGAACGTTATTATAGCCCAACTCGTATGAATGGAACATTACAATGTTATTATCAACATCGTCATCATAATAATCCTTATCTTTATATTGGTCAACAAGATATAACCGCTCATGTTGATTTTACAGCTTTAGAAAAACGAGGAGAATTATTAGGATTAGAAGTGATTGGGTTTACCCAACAAGCCCTATTTTTAATGGCATTAGGACTTGGCGATCGCATTGCGGCTATTTCTCAAACTCAGGGACAAAATTTATCGGAAGTTTTGCGAAGACGGGAAGCTTTACATTCTCTAATTAATCCGATGGGTTTAGGTAATTTTGGAGTTTTAATACAAAGTAAAGGATTAGCCACAGAAAACCCCATTCAACTCAAAGGTTTAACCATTCCTACACTCTAACATTCTTAAAATCGACTGCGCCAATCAACCGCCTGTTGATGAATCATTTGACGTTCATTTTCAGACATTTTATCGAGATGACGAAGCACCAAATTCATCCGCCCTTGAAACTTAAGTTTTTCCCGATGTCTATCGAGAAAATTCCAGTAAAAAACATTAAAAGGACAAGCTTTTTCTCGCGTCCGATGTCGAGGATTATAAACACAACCTTTGCAGTAATTACTCATTTTATTAATATAATTAGCCGAAGCGGCATAGGGTTTAGAAGCCAGAATTCCGCCATCAGCAAATAACCCCATCCCAATCACATTGGTTTGCATAACCCAATCATAGGCATCAATAAAAACCGCATGAAACCAGTTTTCAACCTCTTGAGGGGAAAGTCCTGCAATTAAAGCAAAATTACTTAACACCATTAACCGCTGAATATGATGAGCATATCCTGTGCTTTCCACCTGAGACAACACTTGAGATAAACAATTCATATCCGTTTTTTCAGCATCCCAAAAAAACTTCGGTAAAGATTGAGTATGATTAAAATAATTGTGTTGGGAATAATCAGCATCCATTAATTGATAAATCCCCTGCATATATTCTCGCCAACCGAGAACCTGACGAATAAATCCTTCTACACAATTTAGGGGTAAATTTTGATGATAATAAGCAGTTTCTGCGGCTTGAATCACTTCTAATGGATTCAACAAACCTAAATTCAAATAGGGAGACAATAAAGCGTGCCATAAGGTTTTTTCACCTGTAACCATTGCGTCTTGATAAGCACCAAAATTTGGTAGACGTTCGGCGATAAAAGATTGCAAAACTTGAAGTGCTTGTTGACGAGTCACCGCCCACCTAAACGGCTCCGTTTTCCCGTATAATGGAAGTGAAAGTTGATTAACTTGTTTTATCGTTTCTTGAGTAATGTCATCGGGTTCAAACCAAAGTGGATGAGGAGGATTTAATTTTTCTTTAGGTGGTTTACGATTTTCTGAATCAAAATTCCAGCGATTACCAATTGGTTGTTTCTCGTCCATCAAAATATTAAATCGTTTGCGGCTTTCTCGATAAAAATCTTCCATTAACAAACGTTTACGACCTTTTGACCATTGCTGAAACTCGATTGTATTCCAAAGGAAATGATTGTTTTCTAACCAATTGAGTTGACAAGATAAGTTTAAGTTTTGAATAAATTCCTGGAAAGGTCGATCATTAGGAATCATCACTCGCAACTGAGTAATTTGATGATCTTTAATCCATTTCTTAAGAGGAGTTTCAATCGTTTCTTCTGTAATAATATAAGTAACCGACCAACCGGCCTCTCGCAATTCTTCTGCAAAATGTCGCATTGCTGACCAGACCAACACCAGTTTTTGACGATGATAAGGTCTAACTCTCACAAATTCTAAAGATTCAATCAAAATAATCGGTATCTCAAAATTAGAGTCAGCACTTTTTAATGCAGCTTGTTGACTCCAAAGCTGATCTCCTAAAATCCAAATTCCTATTGTCATTCAACTAATTTCCTAAAGATTGTTATGGAAACTATAAATTTTTTTTTATTTCTAGACTGCTTGAGTTGGAATATGGGTTAATTCACGACAGATTTGGATAAATTGATCGGCAATGAGATTCGGAGAAAACATTTGAGTAGCATACTGATAAGCTTGCCATCCTCTTTGTAAGGCTTCATCTGGATTATCTAAACAATATTTCATACCCTCTGCTAACCCAGCAACATCTTCATTATTAAATAGAAAGCCATGAGTTTCAACTAATTCTGGTAATCCACCCACTCGGGAAACTATAGAACAAGTTTGCATACTGGAGGCTTCTAATGCAATATATCCGGCGGGTTCTTGCCAGCGAGAAGGAGCAACCACAGCTAAAGCTGATCGCATTATAGATTTTACCTCAGAATTAGGACGTTTTCCTAAAAATTTAACCCAGTCAGAAATCTCTAAGTCAGCAGCTAGTTTTTCGAGATTCTTTCGTTCATTTCCCTCTCCGATAATCCACACTTGAAACTCTCTATTTTCAGATTTCAATAGTTTTGTAGCCTTTAAAAAAATATCTACACCTTTATCAGTTTGTAATCGACCTACAAAAACAAATAATAAGGGTTCCTGTAAATCTTCTCGGGTTTTTAATATCACAGGTTCTTGTTCGATAGCAACTGGATTATAGACTGTCTCTATTTGCAAAGGGAGAGAATAAGACTCTGCTAAAAATTGACTACAAGCAATATGTCGATCTGATAAAAACGCAGTAGTCAGACGAGTCATTAACTTAGAAAATTTAACGGCTGTGTACAACTTCCATTTTAACGGGTAGTTTTTTTAGGCCACAAGTGAATTATTTATTGTTTTAATCTCTGAGAAAAATTTGCTTCTTTACACTCAAAATGAGTAGATTGATAAAAAGGATAGTGATATTTTATAATTACGCTTTTTCCTAAAAATTTGCTGATCATCATAAATAACAAATGATTAGAGTTCATGTGAACAACATCTGACCATTGAATAGCTTGAATCCAGTTTAGAATATTGTCTTCTTTTGTAGAAACAACTTGAACCTCATGTCCTTTCTCTTGAAGAACTGGACTTAAAGCGTGAATATAAGTGGATACACCACTTATTTCATTTGCAGTATGACGGTGTTGCATTAAAATTTTCATATTGGATGAGTCAGATTTTGACTTCAGCTTTTAAGTTCCATTAAGACAAAAAAAAGATCAATTGTCAAGAGAGAGTGCTTTAAAAAAATAAATTGTAAAAAATAATTTTTTTTAAACGTAAATTATACCTAATTCACAGTATTTGATTACAACTAATATCTGGAAAGGATGCAATCGAGGTTAATAAGGGTTACGATATAAAGAGAAAGCTGAAAGATCACTTATCATAGAATTAGAACCTAAAATCTTACCGACTCAGGTTTGCCATCTCACCGCAGACTTAGTTAACTTCCTACCCACTCAACTTTTAAATTCACATCTCCCTTTTTCTAACTCTAGTCCTCGTTTAATTTAGGTCAAGCGATTGGCCGATCATGCACCTTCAGTTTAAACAGTTTAGAATAGACCATGCCTAAACTCGGTCAATCCTCATTTCGTCGAATACTTCTGTCTCGGATTTTACTGCTGAGTGTTCCGGTTCTTCTTGTCGGAGAATATGTCACTTATCGGAAGGCGAGATCAGGTTTACTCGAAACTGCTCGTCTCAATTTAACTGAAAGCGCAGTTGAGATGGCACAAGATATTAACGACTGGGTAAAATCCCTCCAGTCTAATCTAATCTTAGCAACAGAAAGCACAATATTACAATCAGAACAGTCCAAAGATTATCAACAATTTATTAAAGAACTAGAACAACAACTTCCGACTCGAGTTAACTGTTTACAACTGGTTAACATTCAAACCAATCAAATTCAAGCCAGTAGTTGTGGAAATGAAGAAATTATTGAAATTCCTCCCAACCTATGGCTAGAAGAAAAATCTCCCGATCAGATATTAACCTCGACGAGCGTTTATATCCAAAACAGAGTATTTGGTTCTCAATTTTCTCCGGTTGTACCCCCTGAAAATTCCGAGTCTATTCCCCAATGGAGAAATAAAATACAGCTTGTTTTTATGGCTCCTGTTTATGTAACACAATCCCCAAATTCAAATCAACTCAAATATGTCTTAATCTTAGAATCCTATTTACCCTTATCCTCTAAAGACAGACCCAAATCCTTAACAGGTTTTACGGTCGTTCTTGATGAAGTCGGTCGAATTATTGCTCATCCTGAACCTGAAAGAGTCGGAGTTAACATCAATGAAGAAGCTGATGGCCCCCGACTTCAAAACATTATTGATAGTGCATTATCTGGAGAGAAAGATTTTGTACATTTATTCTTTTTTGATCAACACGGCAATGAATTACTTGCTGGATATGGCGCAGTTTCCAGTCCGATTTCTCAGGATAAAGAAAGTCAATGGGTGATTTTAGCGGTCACCAGTTTAGATGATGCACTCTCTGGTTTAAAAGAAATTAACTCCGTTTTATTTTATGTAACGATTAGTTTAATCGCAGCTAGTATAATTGCAGCACTTTATTTATCTCGGGATTTAGCGCGTCCACTTGAAAGATTGAGAGATTATGCTTTAACCATTAATAGCTTAGAATCACCTAGACCTGTTCCTCAAAACTTAAAAATCCGAGAATTTATCCAACTCGGACAAGCAATTAGTATTATGGTTGAACGGCTACAATCAAGAGCATCTGCATTAGAACTCGCCACTAAAGAAGCTCAAATCGCCAATCAACTCAAAGATGAATTTTTACGAATTATTTCTCACGAACTGAGAACCCCACTCAACGGTATTATTAATTCTCTCCAATTTCTCCGAGATGATTTGTGTGATACTCCTGAAGAAGAACAAGAATATTTAGAGATGGCGAATCAATCAGCTTTGCATCTTTATAGTATTGTTAACATACTAGTTGTTAATGATATTTTAGATATTGCTCTCATTCAAGAAGGACAACTCTCCATTACTCAAAAACCTGTAGACTTAGTTCAAATCATTCGAGAAGTAATCGCCACTCAAAGCTTAGAAATTCATCAAAAAAATTTATCTTTAAAAGTACATCTTCAAGACCCGATCAAAGTCTGGGCTGACCCCGATAAACTGAAACAGGTTTTTCTCAATATTTTAAGTAATGCGGTTAAATTTACAAAAAAAGGTCGGATTACTATCACTGCTGAAGTTCACCCCATCGTACAATGTGATCGAATATCCTATGAATCCTGTGAGGAGAAATATCAAGCTGTTATTATCGTCCAAGATACCGGAATCGGTATAGCGGTAGAAAAACAGGATAAACTCTTTCAACCCTTTGCTGTTGTTGATGGTTCAACCACTCGTGAGTTTGGTGGTATTGGCTTAGGATTAAGCATTTCCCAAAGTTTAATGACCATGATGGGCGGTTCTATTGAACTGTATAGCAAAGGCGAAAATCAAGGAACCACAGTTACTCTGTTTATACCTGTCGCCCTATCCTCTTCTGAGACTAAGTTGTTTTCCAACCTGTGATGCAGTTTCTAATATTAATCGGAAGCAAGACAGAGAAGACATAAGTAAACGCGGACAATGTGCTATAATTATTAATTGTGCCGATGTGGCTCAGTGGTAGAGCGGCGCACTCGTAATGCGTAGGTCAGGGGTTCAAATCCCCTCATCGGCTTCTTTTTTAAATAATAGTTTCAGAAGTGACTTGTCTAGAACTTGTCATCAATTGCAAGCTGGATAAAAGTTAGAGACTGACAACGAAATAGAGCCAGGGATAGAGATAGAAGTTGAACGGGGTAATTCCCCGCTTTTCGTTAGCTTATCGAATTCTCTGTCCTCTTTTTAGAGTATTCCGTCACATCCTCCATCTCTACAGCTAAGGTGATAATTTGGGTAAACTGTAGGGAATTAAAATTATTATCACTAATCAAAATTAGCGATCGCCGACCATCAGACA
>CAZNCM010000140.1:6647-10272 GCA_964571155.1 uncultured Lyngbya sp.
TATTGAACCCCAGGTTAAACCTTCGATATTGTCTAAACGAAGGTTCAATGTATTCAAATTCAATAATAGGGTTTTGCGAACTGGAGATAAATCCGCAATTTCACCTTGAAGGCGATCTATTCCCTGAATGCGATCGGCTGCATCTAAAGAGAGTTTAAATAATTTTATCGTATTTCCAACACCAAGTGCAAAAGAACGTTCTAAAGCCAGTAAATGATTTTCATCCAAGGCTAACAGATCCACTAAACCATTAATCTGAAAATTGGTTGGGAAACGGGGTGCGGTGACAATGGGATCGGTAATGTAGAGAAATTCTTGATCGGGCTGACCCGTCTCCATATTATATCTTAAAATTCGACAAGGACTTCCTGCTGTTGGACTCGCAGTTTTTCCATCCTGAACCAGTGCATTTTCTGTCGCGGTAAACAGATAATGTTGATCGGGAGTTAGGGTTAAACTTTCTAACGCTAAGTTATTGCGAATTCCCCATTCTTTTTCCTCAACAGTAGCCTGAAATTTATCAGGAATGGGAAAGCTTCTAATTTCTTGTCCATTGAGGGAAAATTCTTTGATAAAAGGGGGTTGCGATCGCTGAACATCTCCTTCTGAGGAAATCAATACACTGTTTCCAGTAAATGCAATTCCTTCGGGATCTAAACTCATTGCCGGAAAGGGTTCACCGAGAGAATTGAGTAAAGTTATTTTGTCGAGAATATTAATACCATCGGCAGAAAGAGTATCTGAACTCAAGTCAATTTTTAGAGTATAAAATCGAGCGGGTGCTTTATTGCTGCGATCATCAGAAATAGCATAATAAACTTGTTGATCGGGGCTGTAAGTAATTCCTGATAATCCTCCAACTTCAGTTTTTTTAAATAAAAATCCGGTTGGAAAAATAACTTGTCCGATCAAATCAAACCTGATATCTGTGGCTAAAGTCATTTTTGATGGATTGATCAAAATGGCGATCAGAATTAACCATCCACAGATTAAAATCAGAATAGAGTTTACTTTTACCTTCATGTATTTTGAACTACAGCTTTAAATTAATCAACATTTTCTAAGAAATTTGTTAACCATTCTTTAACATGAAAAGTCGCTTGACAATCATCTTGATTATAACGGACAATCGTCTCCAGTAACGTGCGATCGCCTGTTTTTAGCCATTGTTCATACCAGTAAACACACTGAGCGCCATTTGCGCTGGGATCATTCCACTCAAACCCCATCCAACGTGCAATTGGTTTTAACGCATAACTTTCGACGGGAAGTGTAACCCAGTAAGTCACTTGTTGATGAATATCAATTAGACGTTTGAGTAAAGGTTTCCACAGATAATCTGGTGTATTGTAGGCTTTTGCTAACCGCTTAATTGTTTGGGATTCATAGTCACAAAAATGAAAGATAGGTGCAATTGGATAAGTCCAAACCAAGTTTAAAAACTCCGACCAAATCCTTTCTTCTTCGGCTTGACTTTCAGCTAAAAATGAATAGAGCTTTTGAGTATTATTCCATCGATCTACCACTAAAACACCATGAAGATAATCTAAGTTTAACTCCGGTTGTGCTTCAATATCAAAATAAAGTTCAATTGGTGAACGTTGCAACACATTAGGTAGATAATTGAGAACCGATCCAACTGAATTATTTTCTAGTTTTAGATCAAGAGATTTGCCATTTTTTAGATTTTCTGAGGAAGAACGAAGAACTGCTTGATTATTTAAAGTCGCTCCTGCTTGTTGAATAATTTGCGCCGCAACACCTTCATTAAACTCAGGATAATTCAGTAAAAATTCTAAAGACGTTTCAGCTAGGGAATCAACTGTTGTAATGTTTAAAGTTTGCAAGCGACTATAACGACTCGGTGTTACACCCGGAAGTAAAGAAAGATGATTTTGAGATTGAGCGCTCGCATAACACCCACTATACCACTGACATAAATTACATTTTTGACGCGCAATAAAAACTTCAGGTTCTTGCTGCTTTTGCAGGGTTTCAATACAGTTATGTAAAATTTCCTGCATCTGAGGAATACGCTGATTTAAGTTAACATCACAGACCCTTTTTGTTCTTAAAATCAGCCTAGACTTTTCGGGTTTTTCCCCTTGAACTTCAGCTAAAACATAAGCATGAAAGGCGGCAATAATTTGATAATCAAGCTTCGGACGTTTACCGAGTCTAATATCAGTCGGAATATAGATCCAGTCCCCAAATTTAGACTGTCCGGGATGTTTGACCAATAAATCAGGATAACTGAGTAAAATCACTTGCGAGGAACTTTCAATAGACTGAATATTTTCTATCGGTTCTTCACTCAGAAGTAACACGCCTTTATGAATACATTCAACCCCTTGTTTCATCAAGTTCAGCGTCGCTTGTGCGCCTAAAAACCAATTGCGTTGAGGATAATCCGGTTGTTGGTAACTGTGATCGGCTAAAATGGTTTGCTGAAAATCAAAACTATCTTGCATCAATTTGAGTAAAAAATCACTTGGGGGATCTTTTTGGCTAAAATCTCCATAAACATCAAGATAGGTGCGTCGAGAACACCGTTGGTAGAACAAAAGTTTTTGGTCGGTAATCAACATGAAATCTGAGTTGAAGGGATGAAAATAGCAGGCGATTTGTAGAAAAGAGGGAAACGAACAGAAAGCAAAGCGGTAAATCACAACTTCCCCTGCTGAAGTCATTCCCTCTCCTATTCCTTATTATGAGTTAAATCTAGCGTTGTGGTATACGGTAAGAGCAGTTTCCAACTTTTAAGAGGTTTGATATGACGAATTTAACATTAGAAACTTATCGACAACAGTTTCCCGCTTTAGCAAACAAAGCCTACTTTAATTATGGTGGACAAGGGCCACTACCTCAGCTTTCTCTCGATGCAATTTATCAATCCTACAAACAAGTTCAACAAAAAGGGCCATTCTCGGGGAAAGCCGGAAGTTGGGTGACTGAAGAATCAGCCCAGATGCGAGACTGTATAGCGAGTGAGTTGGGGGTAAGTGCAGAAATGATCGCGTTAACGGAAAATGTGACTGTAGGCTGTAATATTGCCCTGTGGGGAATCGATTGGCAACCCGGAGATCATCTGTTACTGTCAGATTGTGAACATCCCGGTATTATTGCGATCATTCAAGAATTGCAACGACGTTTTCAGATAGAGGTATCGGTGTGTCCGTTGAGAGAAACTTTAAACCAAGGTGATCCGGTTTCTGTCATTAAGACCCATTTACAACCGAATACTCGCTTATTGGTGATTAGTCATATTTTATGGAATACAGGTCAAGTTTTGCCATTGGGTGAGATTGTTAAATGTTGTCACAGCCACCCCCAAGGGAAAGTCAGAGTGTTGGTGGATGCGGCGCAGTCGGTGGGGGTTTTACCGCTCAATTTGACCGCGTTAGAGGTTGATTTTTATGCGTTTACAGGTCATAAATGGTGGTGTGGGCCAGAAGGGAGTGGGGGGTTTTATACGAGTCCAGATGCTTTAACGACTCTTTCTCCCTCTTATATTGGTTGGCGTTCAATTCAATATGACAAAACCGGAACTCCAGTCAATTGGAAACCAGATGCAAGACGGTATGAAGTGGCGACTTCTGCTTATCCGTTGTATGCAGGTTTGAGA
>CAZNCM010000140.1:10282-13672 GCA_964571155.1 uncultured Lyngbya sp.
CGTTCAATTGCACTTCATCACGAATGGGGAACGACTGAGGAACGTTATCAACAAATCTGTCATCTCAGTCAATATTTGTGGCAGAGGTTATCGGAATTGTCTCATGTTCATTGTTTACGAACAGCACCACCAGAAGCAGGTTTGGTGTCGTTTAAACTGACAAATGGTTTAGTTCATCAAGCCGTTGTTGAGTCTTTGGAAAAGCAGAATATTTGTGTACGAACGATTTTAAATCCTGATTGTATTCGTGCTTGTATTCACTATTTTACTGATAAGTCAGAAATTGATCGATTGGTCATTGCGATCGCCACTCTCAATTCTTAACCAACTGGCTTGATCTAGAGACAATCAGATTTTGACGGGTGGGGTAGGACTCGAACTATTTCTACTGGCTTTGACCTACTCCTCCAATTTAAAATCAGGCTTATTTCAACAGCTAGTAGTGGGATTTTAACCCACAACAAATCCTATTACTTTTATTCTACCTTAACCTTAAATCCCTCAGATTAGAATCTTGAAAATTGAGTGAGGGAAAAATCAGGGAAGGTATAAAGCCACGTGTTGACGGCTGTTATGAGGGGAAAGTTTAAAAACAGAATAAAAGTCAGCGTAACAAACTGACTTTATCATTGCTATTAGATTTGGTGGCGGGGAGCGGATTTGAACCACTGACCTTCGGGTTATGAGCCCGACGAGCTACCAGACTGCTCTACCCCGCGTCGCACTTCTATTACTATAACCCGATCAACACCAAACTGACAACCCCCTAATTCAAATCAATTGATTGAGTCTTCCTCAACTCCTATCCTGCTAAGGCTTTGAGCAATCACGCTTCTCTTGCATCGACAAAAGACACAGAGAGAGGCGCGATCACTTTTCAAGCCCGAATGCTAAGAATTGGAGGAGTTGGCAATTTTCGGCTCGTGGCCTTCTTCAACTTGCAGACTATAGCAGGAATGCTTGGCTAGTAATTGTACTCCCTCATTGGCGTCTTGATAGACTTCTAACTCCGCTTTTGAAGGGGCTTCAAATAGAAAATTTTCTTGAGGAAAAACCACTCGTTCTAAATACCAATTTTGAATATTACTAATCCGCACAACCCGTACTTTGTCACTCTCGTTAAAATAGCAGCAAAGTTGCTTAATCCCATAACTTGCAGGCAATTGATCCAATGTTAATGTCATTGTGAAATCCTCATTTCAAATGTTGTTTTTATCAAAGACCCATTCCTCATTTTGCCGAGGTATGATCCCTAATTCTCTAGAAATTTCTGAGAGGTTTGAAAATCCCCGAAATGTCCTTTCCCTTTCTACCGCCAAAAAACCAGCTTTACCCATTGGGTCAGTTGGCTTTTAACTCAAACGGACAGACTCACAGCTTTTCAGCCTATCTGTCCGAATTGGGCTTAACCCGATCAATTTTCTATAGAAGTAGATTGGACTTAATTTTTTTTAGCTCACTGTGGAGTTGACCCTTCTCGCTGTCTTGATCCCTTACATCTTAACTTTGCGTTTAGGTCAATCCTTATTCTAATTCTACTGCTTGTTAAAGCCTTTTTGCAAGATCAGTTTGATAAATCTCTCTTGAGCTAGAGACGATGATCAGCCATCCTCTATCACCACAGGAGTTGTATAAATTACAATTAGCTATTATACAAATTTTTACTTTGTGTTTTTATTTTTATAAAGAATTTATTAAAGACTAGATTTAAGCCTCAAAAAAAACTGTTTTGGTGAAAATATTCCTCAACTGTACTGGTCAGAAATCTGAGAATCGGTAAAATAGCGAAATAGACTGGCTAAAATTGTATTGGAAAATAAGAAGCCTTCTGGATCAGTTAATCTCAGAGATCCAGAAATCGTCATATCAGCCTCCCCATCTCTCGCTACAACTTCTACCCATCCTTGTTCTTGGTAGGGATGCAAGCAATCGAGAATATCTTTAACCGTTTGTTGTCCAAATTGTTGACTCAAACTCCTTAAATTCAGTCCTTCAGACAACCGCAACCCCAACATCAGCCTTTCAAGTAACTGATCATAGGTACTATTAACCCATTCGGCATTTTGCATTTGATCTTCAGAGTGTACCCACTGATCATAAAGTCTAGTCTGTCGGGGACGAGTGAGGCGATATCCCTGTAAATAACTAGCAGCCCCCATTCCAAACCCGTAGTAAGGCTGACAATGCCAATACACTAAATTATGGCGACACTGCATACCCGGTTGGGCATAATTCGAGATTTCATAATGATTATAACCCGCTTGAGTGAGGATTTTTTGCGCCCAACGATACATCGCCGTTGTACTTTCATCTGTCGGTAGCGGTGACTCTCCCGGAGAATAATATCGTCCAAAAACCGTTTTAGGTTCCACAATCAGATCATAATGGGAAATATGAGGGGGATTAATTGTTAAAATCTGCTCTACCGACTGTTGCCAAAGTTCTAAAGTTTGATGGGGTAAACCCGAAATCAGATCCAGACTATAATTAGAAACTCCGACAGTGTGAATTAAATCAATAGCCTTCCAAACATCAGCTACCGTATGCGATCGCCCACAAGCTTGTAACAACTCATCTTGAAAAGCCTGTACACCTAAGCTAACTCGATTAATTCCTAAATTGATAAACTCTTGTAACTGGTGAAGATCAAACGTGTCTGGGTCCATTTCCATGGAAATTTCAGCCTCAGCGTCAATCCCAAAACGTTGCTCAAGTTGATCAAGAATTTGACCCAACTGACTTACCGATAACAGCGAAGGGGTTCCCCCACCAAAAAAAATCGTTTCTAGAGGCTGATCTTCGACAGGGGCTTGAGTAATTTCCTCACACAACACATCGACATATTGTTGTATCCAAGTCGAATTTTCACCCCGTTTGCGATCGCCGACAACAGAAACCGCAAAATCACAGTAATAGCATCGACGACGACAAAAGGGAATATGAAGATAAGCTGATCTTGGAATTGAGGAAATTGGGGAGTTTACCATCTCAAGAATATTGTGTGGCTCGTATTAACAAAATTTCACTCAATCTATTATCCTCAAACTCAACCCTATTGTGGGAAAATCGGATGCAAGCTCAGTCACGATCCTCAAAAGGATTGATGACATAGCCGATCAATCACAAAAAATAGTCTGATGATCCTAAAAAAATTGTAGGGTTTACCGAAAGACGATCACGAAAACAGTAAAGTTTGATGGAACGATATAATAGAACGAAAACTTGTGGAAATTCCCCTTGGGAAATCCCTATCCAATTCCATTAGCCTAAAGCAATGCTAGATGCAATCATTATCATTCTATTCATCCTAGCGGGCGCAGGAATGGGCTTCTATGGTATTGAACTGCTTCCTTACAATGTACTGGAGCAAGTCACCAATATCGAGGGACT
>CAZNCM010000141.1:0-6114 GCA_964571155.1 uncultured Lyngbya sp.
ATAAACTCTTAGGACTGAAAGCAAAAAATATCTTTTTTACGTGGTGGAATCTTCCCTATACCCTAAAATTTCCGATTTCTCTCCTAGAAGCCTATAACCTCAAAAATACTGATGGGATTGTAGTTGGAAATCAAGACGGATCAGATATTTTACGACAACGGGGTTATACAGGGGCGATGGAAGTCATGCCTCAACTGGGTGTCGATGAAAGTCTATTTAAACCCAATCCTCAACCCGAATTAAAAGCAGAATTGGGAATTCATTCTGATGAATTTGTTGTGGGGTTTGTTGGACGATTTGTGGAAGAAAAAGGACTTTTAACCTTAGTTAAAGCCTTAGCAAAATTAAAAGAATTATCTTGGAAAGCGTTATTATTGGGTCGGGGAGAATTAAAACAACAAATTCTCGAAAAAGCCGCAGAATTTGGCATTAAAGATCGGTTAATCTTTGTAGAAAGTGTTCCTCACGACGAGGTACAACGTTATATTAATGCCATGAACGTGTTGGTTTTACCTTCTGAAACCACTTACAAATTTAAAACCCTCACCGCAGTGGGTTGGAAAGAACAATTTGGTCATGTTTTAATTGAAGCAATGGCTTGTAAAGTTCCAGTTATTGGTTCAGATTCAGGTGAAATTCCTCATGTGATCGGGGAAGCCGGGTTAATCTTTCCCGAAGGAAAAGCCGAAGCATTGGGTGAAAGTCTACGTCAGTTAATCGAAAATCCTCAACGAACTGAAGATTTAGCCCAACAAGGTTATGAACGGGCTTTGCAAAGGTATACCAATAAAGCTTTAGCCCAACAGTTACTCACATTTTACCAAAAATTGAATTGATCAGTTTCTCAAATTTTGGTGTTTTTCTTTGTGTCTTTGGAATAAGTTGATGAAAAATAAAATACTGAGTCAAGTTAATCAAAACATTAACTTTATTTAACTCAATGATAACTTGGGGAGTTATAAAAATCAAAAATCAACAGATTAATAAAGTTAATATTTGGAAGATTTGATATTAGTTTCTACAGAAACATTCAAGATTTAACTTCAGAGCGGAGCGATAAAATAAGAAAGATATCCAGACGGAGAGAAAAACCAACATTGATGACAGGGAGGAAATCCGAAGAACCCAGGTGACTAAAAATGTCCCGTTTTTCGATACAATGCAAGTTATGTACCCCATGCGATCAAAACTCTGAGTGTGGCAAGTCCAAACCGCAAAACCATCCTACTTGACTTTGAAAAGCCTCTAGCCGAACTGGAATCTCGCATTGACCAGATTCGCCAGTTAGCAGAGGAAAATAGCGTTGATGTCTCCGATCAAATTCATCAGTTAGAAGCCCGTGCGACTCAACTGCGACAGGAGATTTTCAGCACCCTATCTCCCTCCCAACGCCTACAACTTGCTCGTCATCCTCGTCGTCCAAGTACCTTAGATTATATTCAAGCCATGAGCGAGGAATGGCTCGAACTGCATGGCGATCGCTCTGGTTTCGATGATCCGGCGTTAGTCGGTGGAATTGGACGGTTAGCCGGACAGCCTGTCGTGATGTTGGGTCATCAAAAAGGCCGCGATACCAAAGATAATGTCGCGCGAAACTTCGGTATGGCAGCGCCCGGAGGCTATCGCAAAGCCATGCGGTTGATGGAACACGCCAACCATTTTGGAATGCCAATCATCACCTTTATTGATACACCGGGAGCCTGGGCCGGTGTGGATGCAGAAAAACTCGGTCAAGGAGAAGCGATCGCTTACAACTTGCGAGAAATGTTTCGCCTGGATGTACCGATTATTTGTACCGTCATTGGAGAAGGCGGTTCTGGAGGAGCGTTAGGAATTGGGGTGGGTGAACGGTTGTTAATGTTGGAGCATTCGGTGTATACCGTGGCTTCTCCTGAAGCCTGTGCTGCAATTTTGTGGAAAGATGCCTCCAAAGCTGCTCAAGCCGCACAAGCCCTAAAAATTACCGCTCCCGACTTAAAAGAATTAGGAATTATTGATCGTATCGTTCCCGAACCGGAGGGCGGTGCTCACGCTAACCCGATTAAAGCAGCTGAACAACTCAAACAAGCCTTGTTGGAATGTTTAGAGGAGTTGATGAGTCTGAGCAGCCAGCAACGGCGAGAAATGCGTTATCAAAAATTCCGACAGATGGGGATTTTTGCCGAAGAACTCGCTTAACGCCATTGTTGAGAATTTTAACTGTTTTTCAGGTTGAGCGAAGGTCGAAGTGATCATACTCAGTGCGTTTTTTCAGCTTCTGTATCCGCAAAAGTTATACAGATCTTGCTGATCCCTTCTGGTTCATCCTTGATTTAATCTCTGTTGTCCGATCAATCTCATCGAGATTTGGGATAAACCTAGAAGATGGTATAATAGCTAAGTAACAAATCTTTACAGATTGATCAGATTTGTCCGGGATAGATTTGCTACAGCATTTCCACCATCAGATCCCCTGTTTTTCAGCAGTGGACCAAAGGTGATGGATTGCGAAAAGCTTGCCTGTAACGAACGGAAGTTGCAGCAGTGAGTTTCTATTCATCAGGCTAACAACCCAACTACAACTGTTTTAGAGATGAGCGCGTGTCACAAAAGTTAAAGATACAGCTCAGGTCACAGATTATTTTGCCTTTTAGCGGTGAGAACCCTGAAAAGGTTTGGTCGTCCCGTGACTATTGGGGAACCTGCCCCGAGAGACAACGGAGCCTCGTGTGAACCGTTGCTCAAACTTGAGCCTTGGTCTTTAAAGCATAATGACCGAGCCACATCCATTTAACCCATGAGCCAGACGTGCAAAAAATGTATCAATCATACATTGATTAACGTCCACTCTCAAAATCTCCGTGTTTTCTAACCGGAGAGATGTCAAATTCATTGAGTCCAATCGGAGACTACTCAAACCGTCAATGACTTCTCCCATCGAACGACGTGCCTTAATTACAGGGGCAAGTAGTGGGATAGGTAAAGCAACAGCTCTTGCCTTTGCTAAAGCTGGAATTCATGTCGCCTTAGTGAGTCGATCTCACGACACCCTGGAAACCATTGCCAAACAAGCTCGGGCTTTTGGGGTAGAAGCGAATGCCTATGCTTTAGACCTCGCTAAAGTTGAGCAAGTGCATGAGCAGATCGACACGATTGCTGCTGCTTTCGGTCCTATCGATATTCTCGTCAACAATGCAGGAATGGGCTATACCAGTCCTTTAGTCAGTACACCCCTAACGGAGTGGCAACAGGTATTAGACCTCAACCTCACCAGTGTATTTCAGTGTGTGCAAGGGGTTTTGCCGGGAATGCGCGAGAGAGCCAGTGGAACAATTGTCAATGTTGTCTCCATTGCCGGACAGCAAGTTTTTCCCAATTGGGGAGCTTACTGTGTCAGTAAGTTTGGCTTGATGGCGTTATCAAAAGCTTTAGCGACTGAAGAACGCCAGAACGGTATCCGGGTAACAGCGATTTGTCCGGGTGCGGTGAATACTCCACTTTGGGATAAAGAAACAGTTCAAGCTGACTTTGATCGCGCCACAATGTTGACACCAGAAATTGTCGCTGAGTCGATTTTACACATCGTCATGTTGCCTCAACAAGCGGTCATTGAAGAATTAACACTCATGCCGCATGGGGGAGCATTTTGATCGAGTAATCAAATCCAAACTCTCACCACTAGGGCGATTGATACCGCTTGTTGCTCTCTAGCATCAATGTCTCAATGCTCAATTGTTCACTCTTTTTTCTATCGTTTACGGACTTGTTATGACTATTGCTTCCAATGGAAACGGTTCTAAACCCGCAAATGGTTCGAGTCCCATTCTCAGCCGACCCGATCGCACAACTTCTGCTTTGAATGATCATCCTGTTCAACAGCAACCCCTCACTGAAGTCTCAGATGATCAAATGATGGAAGCTGTGCGGACAATGCTGCTGGGTGTTGGAGAAGATCCCGGACGGGAAGGCTTGCTAAAAACACCTAAACGGGTTGCTGAAGCGATGCGCTTCCTCACCAGTGGCTACAATCAATCTTTAGAAGACCTCGTAAATGAGGCGATTTTTGATGAAGGTCACGAAGAAATGGTGTTAGTTCGTGACATCACGGTTTTTAGTATGTGCGAACACCATATGCTGCCGTTTATGGGGAAAGCCCATGTTGCTTATATTCCCAACCAAAAAGTGATCGGACTGAGTAAGTTGGCTCGAATTGTCGAAATGTATGCCCGTCGCTTGCAAGTTCAAGAACGCCTCACTCGCCAAATTGCCGAAGCAGTACAAGGGGTTCTCGATCCTCAAGGCGCAGCGGTGGTGATCGAAGCCAGCCATATGTGTATGGTCATGCGAGGAGTCCAAAAACCCGGATCTTGGACGGTGACCAGTGCTATGCTTGGCGTTTTCCAAGAAGAGCAGAAAACCCGTGAAGAATTTCTCAACTTAATTCGTCACCAACCCAGTTTCTAAGGTTCTAGCACTGGGAAATACCAGCAATCAATTTTAATTCCATTATCGGCACGTGCAATGCGCGTCTCTTGTTTTATATCAATTGGCGATCGCTTTATCCAATAGAAAGGAAATAGTCAGCAACAGGTTTCCTTGCTCTGGGGTAGAGATGTGAGATAATCGAAAAAAGCTGATGATTATTAGAATTGGCTGGTAAAAGCAGATCGAAATTCGATTTCCCCGAACCCAAATATTAGGGGCGTGAGTTTAATCTAAAAGAGTCCGGGTTGTTATCTATTAACATTCCGCGATCGCTGAAACACATTCCGTTGTACCCTGAAAAAAATTTGAATCCTGAGATATGTCTAAACCGATTAAGTTTGGCACGGATGGCTGGCGAGGTGTCATTGCTGATGATTTTACCTTTGAACGGGTCGCTTTAGTGGCTCCTCTGGCTGCTCAAGTGTTAGAAGAAACCTATGGTCATAACGCGGCTAGTCGCACAGTATTTGTAGGATATGATCGACGCTTTTTGGCTGAGGAGTTTGCTCAAGTGGCAGCGATCGCCATTCAACAGGCCGGATATGATGTTAAACTCAGTCAAAGCTATGCGCCCACTCCTGCTTACAGTTTGGTCGCTCACCAACAACAGGCTTTAGGGGCGGTGGTGATCACGGCGAGTCATAATCCGGGTAAGTATTTAGGTTTAAAAGTTAAGGGTGCATTTGGAGGGTCGGTTGGCCCGGACGTGACACAAAAGATAGAAGCGCGACTCGACGAGCCTCAACTTAAAGCAGAAACGCCTGGAACATTAGAGTCTTTTGATCCTTGGCCGGCTTACTGCGAAACGCTACAATCAAAGGTTGATATTGAAGCAATTAAAACAGCAATCAATCAGGGTAAATTGACGGTTTTTGTTGATGTGATGCACGGGGCAGCAACGGGCGGTTTAGCTCGGATTTTAGGCGATTCTATTATTGAAATTAACAGTAATCGTGATCCGTTGTTTGATGGGGGTGCGCCGGAACCCTTACCGAAATATATCCCTGAATTGTTCCGTCAAATTAAATCTCATAAACGTTCTCAAGACAGTTTAGCGGTGGGGTTTGTTTTTGATGGAGATAGTGATCGAATTGCTGCGGTTGATGGGGACGGAAATTTCCTCAGTTCTCAAATTTTGATTCCGATTTTAATTGAACATTTAGGAACTCGTCGGGGTTTTGGTGGTGAAATTGTTAAAACGGTAAGCGGATCAGATTTGATTCCTCGGATTGCCAAATTGTACGATTTATCTTTGTATGAAACACCGATTGGTTATAAGTATATCGCGGATCGGATGTTGTCGGCTCAAGTGTTAGTTGGGGGTGAAGAATCTGGTGGGGTTGGTTATGGGGTTCATATTCCTGAACGGGATGCTTTACTATCAGCTTTGTTCTTGTTAGAAGCAATTGTTCAGTCGGGAGAAGATCTCAGCCAAACTTATCGCCGCCTTCAAGAAAAAGTTGGGTTTTCTTCGGTGTATGATCGGATTGATTTACCTTTGGCGAGTATGGATGTGCGATCGCGTTTGGTGGAACAATTAGATCATAATCCGCCCAAAGAAATTGCTGGACAAGCGGTTAAAGATTGTTTAACGGTGGATGGTTATAAATTTCGTTTGGCTGATGATCGTTGGCTGTTAATTCGCTTTAG
>CAZNCM010000141.1:6124-6430 GCA_964571155.1 uncultured Lyngbya sp.
CCTGTGTTACGACTTTATTGTGAAGGTGCTGATCAAAAACAGGTGAATCAAACGCTTGCTTGGGCGAAAGATTGGGCAAGTAACTATCAGTAAGTTTGGTTTTAGTTAGTGTGCTTGAGTGCATTTTATAACCTGATTATTCTCTTGAATGTTTACCGAAAAATTAGGGTGCATTGCTAACAAATCAGGGCGCACAGCCATGCGCCCCTACCGAATAAATTGGGTTTTACAGCCAAATGTGTATAAATTCTCTATGATCAAAGACCAATTTACCTGGGATTTTTGGTATCTCTATGAACCTGATAA
>CAZNCM010000141.1:6474-13652 GCA_964571155.1 uncultured Lyngbya sp.
TTATTTACTTGCGGCTGATTGGCAATATAAATACACAGAAACTCATCATCTTTATTCTCGGTTGACCTACGCAATCACTTCGGATTTTAAAAGCTTTAAAATACAACATCAAAATATTATTAACTGTCGCGAAAATCAATCGATTTGGACAGGTTGCACAATTAATATTAATTGCAATTCAAAAACCCGGTTTCTTGAAGAAACCGGGTTTTTAGACCCTAAAACTGCTTTTAATTATTTGATGTTCTATACTGAACGTCAAACAAAAGGGGATTATTTTGCCGCTCAAACGATTAAATTGGCTCAATCAAATGATTTAAAAAATTGGATTGTAGATAATACTTTTAGCCTCGAACCCGAATTAATCGATCCGAATTTTCGCTATTTTATCATAACCCAAAACCCTGGAGATAGAACCGCTCATGCTTGGCGCGATCCTTATATTTTTAAAGTCGAAAAAAGTTATTATATGTTAGTGGCGGCTAAACATATTATTGATCAAAATCATCCTCAACATAAAAATGCTTGTATTGCTTTACTCAAAGCTGATAACAATAACTTGAAAAAATGGGAGTTAGTTCATCCGAGTTTAATAACCGGATATGAAGAATTAGAACTTCCTCAACTTTATCGACATCAAAAAACAGACCAAGTAATATTATTAGTTTCAACTTGGGATGAACGAGATTATCAACAAAGTGTAGAACAGGATAAAATTTATCGAGAACGAGGTCAACTCTTAGCCTTTTCAGCAGCCAGTTTAGAAGATGCTTTAGGCGGAAAGTTTCATCAAAAACCTCAAATCATCATCGGAGAAGCGGGAAGCATTCAAGCCTCAATTTATGGCGGTGTTTGGATCTCCGAACTGAAAGCCATTGTCGGTTTTGATTTCAAACAAGGGGGTTATCAAGTCCTTCACACCGCCCAATTACCGAGTCTTTGTCAAAATCTAGTTTATCTGAATTCAGAAACTCATCAATTAAGAGAAATGGGTTGAACCAAAAGAACCATTAAATTTTAAAATAGAGTGAGTCTCAAATTAGAATAAAAATTTCAACAAGAGTCAGATCAAACCGATGATTAAAACTTTAGTCGTAGCAACAGGTAATCCGGGAAAACTGGAAGAAATGAAAGCGTATCTGTTGGCATTGAATCTAGAATTAAAACTCAAACCCGAAGAAATAGAAGTTGAGGAAACTGGAGAAACTTTTATCGAAAATGCTTGCTTAAAAGCATCAGAAGTTGCTAAAGCCACCGGACAATGGGCGATCGCAGATGACTCCGGTTTAACCGTAGATGCCCTCAACGGGGCGCCTGGAGTCTATTCTGCCCGCTATGGAACAACCGATCGCGATCGCATTGATCGAGTTTTGCGTGAATTGGGCGACTCTACGAACCGTAAAGCCGCCTTTGTTTGTGCCATTGCGATCGCCCGTCCTGATGGTTCAATCGCTATTAACCTAGAAGGGATCTGTCCCGGAAAAATTCTAGATACTCCCCAGGGTGATGGCGGCTTTGGATACGATCCAATTTTTTATGTGCCTGCCGAACAAAAGACTTTTGCTCAGATGTCACCAGAACAGAAGCAAGTCATTTCCCATCGAGGCCAAGCATTTAAGGTCTTGCTTCCTCAACTGCAACAACTGGTGAAACAGCCTTGACAGTGATCGGGGAAAAGGGAACAGGCATTGATGCCAGATCTCCCCACTCCCGATCGTTCCACTTGCGGTTAAATCGCTTCTTGGTTCTTCTCTCCAGTCCGAATCCGAACAATTTGTTCAACAGGAGAGATGAAGATTTTACCATCACCAATTTCACCGGTGCGGGAAGCGGCGATGATTTTATCGACAACCATATCAACTTGATCGTTTTCGACCACGATCTCGACTTTGAGTTTTTGCAGGAACTCTACGGTATACTCCGAACCCCGATAACGTTCGGTCTGGCCTTTTTGTCGTCCAAACCCTCTAACTTCAGAGACTGTCATCCCGACGATACCCGCATTGACGAGGGCAATTTTGACTTCATCGAGCTTAAATGGCCGAATAATCGCTTCTATCTTTTTCAACGTTCTTCACTCCTAATGTTTTCTGGCTGATTTCGCGTGACATAAGCTTGATATCACCGCGTCATCAAAAAAATTAGTAACATATGATACACTATATGCTGTAATCTAGTATCCATAGTACGACACCTGAGAGATTTTGAGGATACTCATCTCAATCGTCAAGAGAAAGGATCTAAAAATAGATTGAACAAACTGAGCAATTGATCAAACATCTTCTAAAATTAATATGGAGATTGAGGAAGACTTTGTTTTGATCAAAAATACTGAAAGTCTGTGTAAAATGTTGTTAAAAAAAGCACACTAAAAAAAAGAGAAACCTTATTAGTATTAAAATAGTAACTTTATCTCGAAATTCAAACTTACATAGAGGAAATTCTGTGCAACTAAGAACTCAAGTAGCAGCAAAACGTGCAACGGGTGCCTTTGCTCTGATGGACAGCTTAACCCGTCACGGAGTCGAGCATATCTTTGGCTATCCGGGTGGAGCAATTTTACCGATTTATGATGAACTCTATCGGGTGGAAGCCACAGGCACTCTCAAACATATTTTAGTGAGACACGAGCAAGGTGCAGCTCATGCGGCGGATGCTTATGCTCGGGCTACGGGTCGAGTCGGGGTATGTTTTGGTACCTCTGGCCCGGGAGCGACGAATTTGGTCACAGGAATTGCGACTGCTCACATGGATTCCATTCCGTTAGTGGTGGTCACCGGACAGGTTGCTCGTAAAGCCATTGGAACGGATGCGTTTCAAGAAACAGATATTTTTGGGATTACCCTACCGATTGTGAAGCATTCTTATTTGGTGCGCGATCCCAAAGATATGGCAACCATTGTCGCCGAAGCTTTTCATATTGCTAGTAGCGGAAGACCGGGGCCTGTATTAATTGATGTTCCCAAAGATGTCGGCTTAGAAGAATTTGATTATATTCCCGTTAACCCTGGAGAAGTCTCGCTCACGGGATATCGACCCACGGTTAAAGGCAATATGCGCCAAATTAACCAAGCGATCGCTCTGATTCGTAAAGCTGAACGTCCTCTATTGTATATTGGCGGAGGTGCGATTTCTGCCAATGCTCACGGTGAAATTCATGAACTTGCCGAACTGTTCCAAATTCCTGTAACTACAACGTTAATGGGGAAAGGTGCGTTTAATGAAAATCACCCCCTAGCGGTGGGAATGTTGGGAATGCACGGTACGGCTTACGCTAA
Organism: uncultured Lyngbya sp.; assembly: GCA_964571155.1. Classification (GTDB taxonomy): domain Bacteria; phylum Cyanobacteriota; class Cyanobacteriia; order Cyanobacteriales; family Microcoleaceae; genus Capilliphycus. The sequence continues at coordinate 9,753 of CAZNCM010000141.1, forward strand.
TTTTGCCGTCAGTGAATGTGATTTGTTGATCGCAGTGGGGGCAAGATTTGATGATCGGGTTACAGGGAAACTCGAAGAATTTGCCTCGCGTGCAGAAGTGATTCATATTGACATTGATCCGGCAGAAGTCGGGAAAAATCGCGCCCCTCAAGTTCCGATTGTCGGAGATGTCCGGCAGGTGTTGATTGATTTGTTGCGTCGATGTCGGGAAACAGAAGAACCTGCACCCCAAACTCGAACTGAAGCGTGGTTAAATCGGATTAACCGTTGGCGGGAAGATTATCCCCTGGAAGTTCCTGAATATCCCGATAGTCTGTCTCCTCAAAAGGTGATTTCTGAATTGGCAAAAATGGCGCCGGACGCTTACTATACAACTGATGTCGGTCAACATCAGATGTGGGCTGCTCAATATCTCAAAAATGGGCCGCGTCAGTGGATTTCCAGCGCGGGTTTAGGGACGATGGGCTTTGGACTCCCGGCAGCGATGGGCGCAAAAGTTGCCCTCCCCGATCATGAGGTGATTTGTATTGCTGGAGATGCCAGTATACAGATGAATATTCAAGAGTTGGGAACCTTAGCGCAGTATGGTATTCATGCCAAAACTGTGATTATTAATAATGGTTGGCAGGGAATGGTACGCCAGTGGCAGCAAACTTTCTTTGGAGAGCGCTATTCTTCGTCGAATATGGAAGTGGGAATGCCCGATTTTGTCAAGCTGGCTGAGGCTTATGGGGTTAAGGGAATGTTGGTTAAACGTCCCGAGGAATTGCATCAGGCGCTCACGGAAATGTTGGCTTATGAGGGTGCAGTATTGATGGATGTGCGGGTGCGTCGAGATGAGAACTGTTATCCGATGGTGGCACCGGGTAAGAGTAATGCTCAAATGTTGGGACTACCCGAACGCAAAAAGTTAGAACAAGCGGCAGAATTAATGTATTGCAGCAATTGTGGGACTAAGAATGTTGCGACCAATCATTTTTGTCCAGAATGTGGGACTAAGCTTTAATGGATGTTTGATCTAGAATTAGAAGGCGGACTTTGATCACGGTTCGCCTTTTTTGCTGTTGAGTTTTAGGATTTAAAATGGATGAAGGTGTTATTAAATATCACTGTCATTGGTTAAAAGATGAACCTGTTGATCCTACAGTGATTCAAGAGTTGATGCGGTGGCGCGATCATCTTTATTCGTTAGGTTTAATTGGCGTTTATGACAATGGAATTGGATTTGGGAATATTAGCATTCGGTTAAAAGATTCTTTAGAATTTGTTGTTTCTGGGACTCAAACCGGACATTTACCTCATCTCAAAGCTGAACACTATACCCGCGTCACTGAGTTTGATCTCGCCGAAAATTCTCTCACCTGTCGAGGGCCGATTAAAGCGTCTTCTGAGTCTCTGACTCATGCGGCTATTTATCGTTTTCAATCTAATATTAAAGCGATTATTCATATTCATCACGCCGAATTTTGGCAACAGTTATTATTTAATGTTCCCACAACTCGCTCAGAGGTTCCCTATGGTACACCCCAGATGGGAGAAGAAATGTTTCGTTTATTTGAACAGGAAGATTTAAGTCATCTAAAAATACTGGCGATGGCCGGACATGAAGAGGGTGTATTAACGTTTGGGGAGAGTTTAAAAGAAGCGGGTGAGGTTTTATTTCAGTATTGGAAAAGGGGTTGATTTATCCGAGGCTTTTTGATAGGATTATAGGTAAGTTATATAATGGAGTATTCAAAAAAATAAATTTTTTGCACAGATTTCTATTATGAGATAATAATACTCGATTTTTACCAAAGTTGTCAACCCCCGAATCCCAAAAAAGTCCCAAATTGATAAGTATTCAAAATATGTTTTCTCACAACTGTTTGAATAATCAAAACTTAATCCCAAATTCTCATATTTTTTGACCCAAAATCTTCCCAACTATTGACGACAGAATGAGGGTTCTGGTATGCTTAGGAAAACATCCCCCAAGGGATTCTAGTATCTTGAGGTCAAAATAGAGGCTAAAACCCTGATGATTGCGTTAACGTTCAGCATTTCCTGACAAAGTTTAGCAAGGGGTAACGCACGAGTTTTTGAAAGATCCCCAAGCATCCAAAATCACCCTCTTGACAAAATACACAAGAAAAGCAGGTCAGAGAATTAAAGGTTTTCATCTCCAGGGTGAATGAACCGATGATCACCCGCCCAATTAACCATGAAAAGAGAGAGTATTATTCAGCTTAAATATTGAGGCGAACTCAAACTCAACCGAAACCTTTACAACGAAGCCGATCTTCCGGCGTTTCCGTTTCGCAGCGATAACTGGCTGTTAAACTTGAATGAATACAGCTTTGAAGCCATGAGTTTATTGGAGTTGGCGGCTTATACTCACACTAATCTTCAACCTGTTAAATCAGATTTAAAGTTGCTTTGGAGTGAAGTATATCAGGCGATAAAAACAAATAATATAGGTTTGGCGAGTCAACGACTGCAAAGTTTAATTCATCAAAAATTAGAAGATCAAAAATTGGCGATCGCGTTAGAGATTCTATTCAAAAAACTACAATTTTTATTTTTGATCTCAATTGAGTATAATAGATTTACTTAAAGTTGAGTTAGATTGAGCAAAAGAGGCTAAAATGCAGCCAACTAAAAACTTTAAATTATCAATGAGAAAATTGAGTTTTTCTTTAACCTTAATTACTGGGTTAACTCTTAATTTAACCACAACCGCCGAAATAGCACTAGCAGGTGTGGGAACGGAAAAGCGATCAATTACTAGAATTGAATGGGAAAGCGGGGAACCAATGAACTGTAATGGTAAAGGAGTAGAATTTTTGATTACTGGCTCGAATATGCACTCTACTTTTTATAGTTTAACCGTTGCTTGTTTAAATCAAAATCGCAAAAACCAGGCGGATTGGGTGATTTTAGGTGGGATCAGTTATGTTTACAACAATAATCGTTCTGATGCCTTTCTCCAAAAGTTCGATCCCGAAACTCAACATTCGGGAAACCAACCCAACTTATATTCTTTTGCCAAATTTGTCATCGGTTATAACTGTAGCCTCAACAGTCATCAGTGGGAATGTAAAGAGTACAGTTCTAGTGTTGAAAATAACGTTATTAAAACTTTTGGTTTGCAACAATTAAAATCGACAACAGATTCTCTTCCTTTCGGTTTTAGTAATCTGGAATCGTCAGCATATCATACAACTAATGCCCAGTAATTGTCACCTCTCAGGATATTTTAACAGAGGAAGTCCGGTCTATCAACAATTCATTGCAAAATAACTAGGGATAATATCATGTCCGCTTTAATTAAACCGTTTAAAGAATGCCTTCAACTGAAACTTTATTCTGAGGGATGAACAAACTGAGGGGGAAAGTTCACACTCCACCAAAAGTTTTGAGTTGCATTCGCCGGAAAAGCCCCTAAATTATTCTGGGCAGCGGGAGAGGAATTTTGTAAATAAAAGTTAGCATTCATGGTATTTTCAAATAAAGGATCAGCTTCGATAAAATCTTCTCCTTTGGTTGCATAAACTCGATCTTCTGCCCATTCTTCTAAAGCAACTGGATAAGTTACTGTATTATTATCATGGATTAAATTTGATGTAATCTGAATATTTTTTTGCTGAAAAGCATCCGGTTCAAAGTCACCGCTGTAACCAATTTGAAACCAAGCATTATCACTAAAAATATTATTTTTGACCATCACATTTTCTAGGTTTGTGCTATAAAAATAGAGTCCACCTGTTAACCAATAAGGGTCGGGCGTATTTTTCAAACCGTAGCCATTCCGATGAATGGTATTGTTATAAATTTGAATATTAGTTTTCAGTCTATCTTTCCCCCAACGAGAAAGAAAAATTCCGGTTGCTCGATTATTAAAAACCAAGTTATGATGAA
>CAZNCM010000142.1:0-13281 GCA_964571155.1 uncultured Lyngbya sp.
AAGTCACCCTCTTCTAACTTACAACGGGTACTTGTTTCTAAACGCGCATTCACATAGGCGTTAGCATTTTTTAAGGAAGTAAAAATTAATTTATTATTAATAATCGGTTGAGTGCCTTCAACCACACCGACCAAACGCGCCTCCAAACCCCCTAAAGTGGAAACATCTCCCAGTTCAGTTACACCTAACGACTCTAAATTGGTTTCATCTATGATCACCCCATAGGGTTCTTTGAGACTACTAATTTCTCCTTGAATGATATTCCAAGGTGCAAAAAGTGTTCCCTCTGGGGTGGAACCTACCACTGTTACCGCATGAATTTGACCCGATGGATCTCGCCAACGCGCACTGCGAAAAATCAGGGCTTCTGCTCGTTTGACTCCCTTGACTTCACGGGCTTGCACCATATACTCTAAAGGCAAAGGCATGGTCAATTCCATGTGGATCATGTCCGCAGAAGCAACCCAAAGTTCGGCGTTGGAGTTGTCAATCAGTAGAGAAGAAGACTTAACAAACCCATTAAGAATACCGTTTTGAATCGTTACGAGACTGACAGCGAACATAATACCAGCCTGCGCTGCAATAAAACGGGGAAGATCTTCAAACAGGTTCTTGCGGGCGATAGAAGCCATAACGACTCAATTGTTATGTAATCAGACTTTAGATGCTATCATACCCTATCTCTTGATTCGGGTTCAGTTCACCGTAGACAGTGATCGCTAAACAAAAGAATTGATTTTAGGGGTAAATTTTATGAACAATCTTCATAGAGACGCACAGGTTTGAGCGAGGTAATCTTGAAGATAGATGTCTAGTCTTCAGTCTCAAAAGTTAAATATTTAAACAACAAAAACCCCCTTTTTGCAAGAGAGGGGGAGAGAAGAGATTTGAATAATAGTTACATAAAGTTACTGAAAATATAGAAAGTCCGCACGAACCCAACCTTCAGCATTAGATTGATAAAATCGAACATAATACCAAATATATCCATCTCCTCCGTCAGAGGAATTCAACACCTCTACCCAATCTCCCTCAACGCCATAATGAGGAGCATTCGCTTTAGTTGTTGGTGCAGTCCGAACGTTAATTTGAGCGCCCGGATCACTTGCGGTTAAACGAGCAGAAGTAGCCAGTCCAGGTAATGCAGTCGCAGCACATAAGCTAACAGCAGCAGTGAGAGTCAACACAATTTGCTTTAAATTCATGGGTTTTTTCTACTTTTAAATTAATGATTTTGACTTGATTAAATTGTTTAAAATTTGGAAGCAATAAATCGAGTTTATTATGCTTTTCGCTATCGTTTTTTGCTTCCTTAACTTTATTATGACCTCTGTAAACAGTAACGTCATCAGTAGTTATTCGGAAAAATCAAAAAACATTTATTTGCTCAAGTTCAGTATTTACACTGAGGTAAAATTAAATAAAAGTTTGCGATCGCCTCAGCCCCAGATCAAAGTCCAACTTGGGACAATAGCACTCATCACCTCTCAACACCCGTAACCCCGCTTTTGATCGCAGTGGAAACCTCATATCCTTCAACTCCCCACTCAGTTAAGCTATTGTGTAGTCAATGATCGATGTCTACGACCGTTGGCTGATAGAATAAATAAAATTTGTAGGTTAAGTTTTAAGTCTCTATGGAAAATCTTGTTTTAGATGTGAAAAATCTGCGAGTTCAGTTTGAAAGTGACGAAAAAGTTGTTCAAGCGGTCAATGATATTTCTTTTCAAGTCAAACGCGGACAAACACTCGGTATTGTCGGTGAATCCGGTTCAGGAAAATCTGTCACCTCTCTGGCGATTATGGGATTGCTTTCTCCCGATACTTCTCAAGTCAGTGGAGAAATTTTATTTCGCTTCAGCAACAATCTCAACGAATCTCAACCCAATTCCGAACTGATTAATTTACTTCAACTTTCCCCTCAAAAGAAACAAGAATATCGAGGCGGACAAATTGCTATGATTTTTCAGGAACCCATGAGTTCTCTTAACCCCGTTTATACCATTGGGTTTCAACTAATCGAAGCGATTAAACAACATGAACAAGTCTCTCCTCGACAAGCAATGTGGAAAGCAACCTCTCTGCTTCAAGAGGTTCAACTTCTCCCTTCAGATGAAGAATTAATCGCCCGAGTAGAAGCCGAACTTACTGCAACGAATACTGCTAATATTACTCAAAAACAACGGAATGAAAAACGAGAAGTAATGCAGCAGGTTAATGATCAAAAACGAGCCATGCTTGATCGTTATCCACACGAACTTTCTGGCGGTCAACTGCAACGGGTAATGATTGCGATCGCCATCTCTTGTAACCCCACTTTATTAATAGCAGATGAACCTACAACCGCCCTTGATGTGACCGTTCAGGCGACCATTCTGGATTTATTACGAGAGTTATGTAGTCGTCGCGGAATGTCGATGATTTTTATTACCCAGGAGTCATTGCTGAAATTGCAGATACAGTCGCCGTTATGTATCGAGGTAAAATTGTTGAAAGTGGGACGATTAGAAACCTCTTTTTGGCACCGCAACATCCCTACACTAAAGGTTTATTAGCTTGTCGTCCTCCTCTTGATATTCAAGTTGAACGTCTCCCAACTATTTCTGATTTTATGGAAGTCGAAACAACGGCAAGGGGAGAGTTAGAAATTCGTGAAAAGAACATTAATTTTAATAACATTCAATCCTCCAGTTCACCGACCCCCGAGAGACAACCTTCGACAACGAGTTTACTCTCGATAGAACATCTGCGAGTCGGCTTTAAAGTTTCGGGAGTATTTGGGGAAACAAAACGTCATTAGCCAGAGCGTTATTACAACTGATTCCTGTCGTGAGTGGAAAGGTGACATTTGAAGGCGAAGATATTACAAAACTCTATTCACAAGCGTCTACATTTGAGAAAATCAAAAATTATAAAAAGCACAAACAATATCATCAAAAGCGACAAGAATTAAGACGAGAAATGCAAATTATATTTCAAGATCCCTTTAGTTCTCTCGATCCTCGGATGACAATTGGGGATACAATTATGGAACCCATGTTAATTCATGGAGTCAGTAAAGCCGGAAAAGAACGCCGCGATCGCGTTGCTTATTTATTAGAACGAGTGGAAATGAAACCGGACTGGATGGGACGTTATCCCCATGAATTTTCCGGTGGACAAAGACAACGAGTTTGTATTGCCAGATCTTTGGCTTTAAACCCTAAGTTTATCATTTGTGACGAATCCGTTTCTGCTTTAGATGTTTCGGTTCAAGCCCAAGTTTTAAACTTATTAAAAGAACTTCAAGCAGAATTTGGATTAACCTATATCTTCATTTCCCATGACTTGAGTGTGGTCAAATTTATCAGCGATCGCATTATGGTGATGAATCGCGGAAAAATCGAAGAAATTGGTCAGGCTGAAGATATTTATCACCGTCCCCAAACAGATTATACTCGTCAGCTTATTGCTTCAATTCCAACAGGAAATATTAAACCAGTTGCCAGTTAAATTAATGAAATTAAACTTCATGCTTAACTTTAAGAAACTGTTCAGTTAATTTCAGCAATTCTCGTTCTTGAAATCCGTTAGCCAGTTTTTCAATTTTTTGGGCAAAAGGTATATATTTGGGATCAAGTTGCTTAATTGTATTAACCTGTTTGAGAATTCCCCTAATATGACCTTGCATAACCAAATTGTATAATTCATTTAACTCTTTTTCAGGAGGAGGAATCAGATCTGCAATTGCGATCAAATCATTTGATGGTTTTGAAACTGTAATATCTTCATAAATCCACTCTAAATTGAGATGTTTTTGGAGTTGTTGCATTAACTCTTTTACTTGAACAGGTTTCGGTAAAAAGTCATTTGCTCCGACATCTAAACTCTGACGCTGATCAGACTCAAACACACTGGCAGAGGATGCAATAATGGTTAAATCATTGAAGTGCTGAGAAGATCGAATTCGTTGAATAAATTCAAATCCATCCCACTCAGGCATGACTAGATCTGTAATCACTAAATCGGGATAAAAAGTTTTAATTTTGTTCCAAGCTTCCCAACCATTACTGGCTTCTTCGATTTCAAATCCAATGGATTTTAATAAAGAAATAATCACCGAACGGTTTTCCCAACGATCATCAATAATTAGAATTTTAGGCGTAGATCCTTTAATCCCAATAATATTGTTTTGAGGAGCATTCTGTTGAACTGGAGTTGCTTGGGTAGCGACAGGTAAATCTAAATCCATCCAAAAAATACTACCCTTTCCCTTTTCACTCACCACTTGAATTTGACTTCCCATCAAGTTGACAATTCTCTGACTAATTGCTAATCCTAGCCCCGTTCCTTCACTGTGTTGTTTTCCAAACCCTACCTGTTCAAAAGCTTGAAAAAGACAAGATTGTTCTTCTGGAGTCATCCCCACGCCAGTATCTTGCACTTCAAAGCGAATGTGAGTTGAAACCGTTTGAGTTACCTTAAAAGTTACACAACCTTCTGGAGTAAATTTGATGGCATTACTCAGCAAATTAATTAACACTTGTCGCAAACGTTTTTCATCGGCTTTAATTCCTAGAGGTAGGTTACTCTGTTCTTCATAAATAAAGGAAATTCCTTTTAACTCCGCTTTAATTCTACACATCTCCACGACACTTTTCAAAAAGGTCGGAAAATAAAATTCTGTTGGATTCAATTCCATCTTCCGGGCTTCAATTTTAGACAAATCTAAGATATCATTAATTAAAGTCAGTAAATGAGAACCACACTGATGAATAATCTCAATTTTATTTTGATCAATTTTAGTTATTGTCTGTGAACGTTGTAGGATTTGAGTATAGCCTAAAATTCCATTGAGAGGGGTTCTGAGTTCATGGCTCATATTCGCTAGAAATTCACTTTTAGCTTGATTTGCGACTTCTGCTTTTTCTTTTTCACTCGCCAGTTCAGTGGTCCGTTGTTCTACTCTTTTTTCTAATTCAATATTTGATTTTTCAAGAGAATTAAAAGAAGTTTGGAGTTGTCGAGCCATATAATTAAAAGAGTTAGCCAGTTCTTCGATTTCTTGAAAACGACCATAACCTTTAACCGTTTTATCAAATTTTCCTTTGGCAATTTCTCTCGCTGCTTTATTCAGTCTTTCGATGGGTTTAGTCATCCACCGAGCAGTCAAAAGACCTGCAACGGTAGCCCCAGTTAAAGCAACTGCACACAGCCAAAACGTTGAACGAGCATTTTGGTTGATTTCTGCCATAAAATCGGACTCGGGAATAACAACTGCAATCAGCCAATCAATTCCCCGCTCATCTCGAAACGGTGTAACCTGTAAAAATTGCGGTTTCCCTTTTAAGTCAAATTTTAACTGTTCAGCTTGATTAATCTGAGTAAAACTATTAAACCTATTCTCTAAGTTTTGAGCGGCGGCTGCAATTAATTGAGTTGAACTTTGAGTTGCTTCTAGTCGAGATTTCTGGTTGTTTTCTAGTTTAATAGGATCAAGCCCGTCAGAACTTCCAATTAATTCACCTGTCCGCTCAATAATAAAAATCTCTCCCGATTTACCCACTTTTAAACTCTCTAAAAAGTGACTGATTTCATCTAAATTCAGAATAATCGTGGCTATTCCTTGAAGTTGACCTGATTGATCATAAATCGGATGAGCCACAGTGGTGGCTAGAGAATCATTTGAAGAATGACTAATTGATAAATAAATTTTACTAAAAATAGGCTGACCTGCGGCTTTAGCCGCTTGATACCAAGGTCGCTGACGAATGTCTAAGTTAGGAACTCGCAACGTGGAGTGAAGTCTACGCCTTTGTTCATCAACTTGATAACTATAAAAATCTCCTTTTGTATAAGAGTCCGCATATTCGATATAGTATTTTTTTTCATTATTAATTTTATCGGTTGTAACTGCAATGACTGAACCCAATGACTCACTTCCAAATCCAAAACCAGTCATTGAATGATAAATTTGTAATCGATCCCAGAGTAAAGCTTCTAAAGTTCTGACATTATTGAGATCGAGATTTTCTCGTTTGATAGCAGCAACCGTGTCTTGATTAATTTTAAAAGGTTTATCAATAAATGATTTTAACTCACCGTTAACTCGGGCTGTAATTTCTTGTTGTAATTGTCCAGCGAGATCGTTAACCGCCTGTTGACTATTTTTAAAAGAGAGATATCCGACCGAACCAACTGCAATCATAATTTGCACAACAAATGGTGTTACAATAATGATGTGTAAGGGGATTCGGGCTAAAGAAAAACCTTTATATTGACCAGAAGAACGAACCATAACTCCTCTTTTTTTAGAAAGGTAGCAATGAAGACCTCACCGAGCCTCATGCCGTCCGGCGAGATTTTTCCGGGCTATTGTATTTCAAGTGATTGCAACCCTGCACATAATATTATCTAGTTATACTGTAACGTTTTTATTCGATTTCAAAACACGTTTTGCAACAGAACTTCATAGCCCTATTTAAAAATGTAAAATTTAAGATTTTTTTAACTTTTTTAACTTTTTTTTTAAAAAGAACGTGTGATCTTAAAAAGAATAGACAAAATTTGTTTTTGAGGAAATTTTTACCCTCACTTTCAGAGGATTAAATCATCATTCATAATTTATAGGTCTGGATCAATAGAATAGGCTGTTGTAGCTTGGCAACCACTCCAGCCTTTAGACCCCTTAAATTAACTCAGTAAAGCCTTTAACGCAAACTGAGGTAATGCCAACATTCTTCTCCATCGCCAAGGCTCTTGATAGAGTCGATAAAGCCACTCTAAATGATTGTCACAAAACCAAGCCGGCGCCCGTTTTTTTGTCCCCGCCCAAATATCAAAACTTCCCCCGACTCCAATCCAAATCGAGTTCGGACATAAATGACGATTTTTAGCAATCCATAACTCTTGACGCGGTACTCCTAAACCCACAAAAATCACTGGGGGCTGTAAATCTTTGAGTGAATCTTTTAACTGTTCTTCTTCAGAAGCCGAAAGATAACCATGATAAGAGGCGATCGCTAAATTGGGAATTTTTTGTTGAAATCGATCAGCCGCCCGTTGAGCAACTCCCGGTTTTCCACCATAGAAAAAAACCAGATCTGAACAATTTTGTTGACCTATTTTTTGTAAGAAAGACTCAGCCAGTTCAATCCCTGGACAACGTTGAGTTTGTTTGCCCTTTAACCGCAAATAAAGAACAATTCCTGCCCCATCTGGAATCACAAGTTCAGCCCCCCGAATCACCTCTGCCAGATGACGATCGCGATCGGCTTGTATTGCCATTTCAGCATTCAAAGTAATCACATGAGTTCCTAACCCTTTATATAGACGGTTAAGCAACCAGTTATGATAATTATGATGCAGATGAACGGGAAGTCCTAAAACTGGAAACCTGTTAGCCGTAGATTCACCCAACAGCATCACATCATTCATAAGATTTTTTTAACCACCTCACACACACTACTATTGAGACTAACCGATTTAGTATCTATTGGCTAGCATTAACGGGTTGATCGTCGGGAGAAGGAACAGAGGACAGTTCTACAGCAGTGCATCCAGTAAAGTATCCGCCCCAAACCGAACCGTATCCGTACAGGGTAAACCCGTTTCTGATTGAACTTGGGCGATCGCATCCTTAGCTACATCTTCGGCTAAACCATAAGTATTCAGGCTAATTCCGACAATTTTTGCAGATTCCATCGCGCCCCCCACACTGGCAACATTTTCGTATAATTCAATCACTTGAGATAGAGGAGGAATAACGACATGAGGATGATTACGAATATGAGTTTGTCCGGCCCGATGGGCTAAAATCAGATGAGTCGGTTGAGTTCCCCGCAATAAGGGTAAAGTTGCTGTTGAACCCGGATGAATCAGCGAACCTTGTCCTTCAACTAGAAGTAAATCACAATCTGTTCCACACCGCATCACCACCTGTTCCACCGCACCCGCTGCAAAATCGACCCGTACTGAGTCTAAAGGAATACCATCTTCTCCTAACATTAACCCGCCTTGACCTGTGGCGATAAATTTAGACCGAATTCCCCGTTGTTTTGCGGCTTTATTGAGTTCTAAACCTGTTGACATTTTACCAATAGCCATATCGGTTCCTACCGTTAAAACTCGCCGACAACTGAGTTGACGCGCCGCAGCACTAGCAATACCTAAACCGGGTGGTTCTTGACGAATATCCCAAATCCATTGTTGAGGGTTTAGAATTTGATGAATATTATTTTGATGTCGGTGTTCAACTAAAGGAATTAATTGGGTATGTAACCCGTTAACTATTGATAATTCTGCTTCCAACGCCCCATCGAGATCAACCCACCATTCCTCCGGTAAAGCGCCCCCTGGCGGTGCAATTCCAATCATGAGAATATTGGCATGATAAGCTAGAGCATCCTTAACTGAAGAAACAATCGGCACATCTCGGTTAATTCCCGTCAGTTCAAATAAGGATTGTCCCGCACAGTCGCGATCGATGACTGCGACAATATTAGCCTGAGAGTAACGCAACAAAGACAGTCCCGTTTTACCTGTCGCACCGAGAATACCTCCATGTAAGAGGATGGCTAACCGCCCCGCTTGGATTTGAGATTGAGGATTTTCAGGGGTCATATGGATTTGAGTTCTAGATAACCAGCGATCGCTTTATAATAGTCGCAGATCTTTTAAACTTAATCATACCGCTTGTTTGGAAGGAGTGCGATCGCCGTCATCGAATAGCTAGCCGCGTCATCAATACAAATCGCGATCTTTATTAGTCATAAAAAATCCCCAGCTTTTTCAAAAAGCCGAGGATATCTACCCATATATTTCACAAATCCAATTTAAACCCAAAGTCAAGTCAATGATCAAATATCAGTCCTAGAAAATAGAAAGCTGTAACAGAAGAATGAAGCGAAATAGCTATTGACAAACGGCTACACCATCGGCTTTCGTAATCGAAAACGCATCAAATTCCCCGTCATCAAACTCGCCCACGACAGTCACCTGTTCCCCGGCCGATAGATGACGAGCGGTATTGTCTCCGCAAACATCATCAGAATCAACAGTAATCGCAAGATTTTCACTTTGCAAGCGGAAACCATCTTCCCAAACCTGTTCAATTGTACCGGAAAAAGAACCATTATTGGCTTGAACAACACCGGGAAAAACAGTCGCCGCAACCACACCGAGTACAATTGTGCCGATGATTTCTAATTTCATGGGAACTCTCCAAAAAAGAATAATTTTAAATAGATGTATTGGGAAGCAGACCGTTAAGACTGGCTAACTTCTTATGGTTTCAACAATAACCCCATAAAATGACAACAAAATGACAGGTCTAAAATTTTTATCGATTTTGGGTAAAAGTCGGACGGTTGGCGATCGCTTATTTCAAAGTCATCTTATCCCTAAACTCTTGTAAAACCTCAACTTATTCTTTTTTATATTTAGTTCATTTTTTCTGCCTACAAATTTGATCTAATCGGGCTATAGTAGCATTTTCATTAACTAATCATAGATTGGGTTCACTTAAACCAAACTCAAACTTAGTTATTTCGCTCATGCAGCCTTGAACAATCAAGCTAGAACTTCTTTAGTAAAAATTTTTAAATTAAACGATGCAGAACCCTCTGTAGAGAAGTTAGACTGGACTGTTATTGTCACCTAAATGAATTCATGCTCGATACTCTCGATCTCAATTTATCTCTCGATAAAGAAACTTATCAGAGCCAGATAGAAAGCTTAATGCAAAAATTGCGATCGCTGCAACAAACTTGTTGGGAAAAGAAACTCCCGGCCATCATCGTCTTGGAAGGTTGGGCTGTCGCCGGAAAAGGGGCGCTCGTCAAAAAAATGGTCAGCTATATGGACCCGCGAGGATTTATTGTTCATCCCATTTGGCCGCCAACCCGAGAAGAACGTCGCTATCCGTTTATGTGGCGATTTTGGCAAAAACTCCCCGCCCAAGGTCAAATCGGCATTTTTTACCACAGTTGGTATACCCACGTTCTCGAAGACCGACTGTTTGAACGACTTCCTGAAGCAGAAGTGCCGATGGCGATGCGACAAATTAACGCCTTTGAACGTCAGATGGTTGATGATGGTGTTGTCGTCGCCAAATTTTGGATTCATATTAGCCAAAAAGAACTCAAGCGCCGCCTCAAAAAAGCCGCTAAAGATGAGTTAAAAGCATGGCGAGTTCGTCCTGAAGATTGGCAACAAGAAAAAAATTATCAAACCTATTTAGCCTTCGCCGAAGATATGTTAATTCATACCAGCACAGGCGCGGCACCTTGGACGTTGGTAGAAGGCGATAGTCAACGCTATGCTCGGATTAACCCTCAAAGAAGGATTGGATCGGTTACAGGTTCAACTTCCGCCTGTGAGAACCCCGCTACAAGAGCATCTCGACCCCACTGAACCGAATCCTCTGGGACAAATTGATTTAACTCAATCTTTATCAGAAGACGACTACAAACACAAACTTTCCCAACAACAAGCCCGTTTAGGTAAACTCCAAAGAGAGATTTATGAACAACAAGTCCCGGTGTTGGCTATTTTTGAAGGGTGGGATGCAGCCGGAAAAGGCGGAGCGATTAAACGGTTAACTGATATTTTAGATCCTCGTAGCTATCAAGTACAGCCCTTTGCCGCCCCGACGGATGAGGAGAAAAGCCATCATTATCTTTGGCGGTTTTGGCGACGTTTACCCTCTGCTGGGAAAATCGGAATTTTTGACCGTAGTTGGTATGGTCGAGTGTTAGTTGAACGAGTTGAAGGGTTTGCCACTGATGAAGAATGGCGACGGGCCTATCGAGAAATTAACGAATTTGAAGAACAACTGACCCGTGCGGGTTATGTGTTGGTGAAGTTTTGGCTACATATCGACACCGATGAACAACTGAAACGATTTGATGCGCGTAAAGAGAACCCTTTTAGACAATATAAGCTCACCGATGAAGATTGGCGCAATCGCGAAAAATGGCCCTTTTATGAAGTGGCGGTTAATCAGATGATTCAACGGACTCATACACCGACAGCACCTTGGACGATTGTAGGGGCAAATTGTAAATATTCGGCTCGGGTACAAGTGGTAGAAACAGTTGTAGAAGCCATTCAACGGGAGTTACAACGTCGCTCCAAGCCAAAGTAGTTCCCATGACGGGATCGTATTTTAGCTTTTAGACAGAACAATAGTACCATTGCTATAACTGTCTAGGGCTTTCCGCTTCCCTCTTTTTTCTGTAAACTTTAGCCATATCCAAATGGAAATTGCGATCGCGGTTGGCCCTCAAAACAGGTAGACTGCATGAGAGAAAACAGAAACTTCTGTTCTCGACCGATTATATTCAGTGGGATGGTCTCAAGATTTCCACAAAACAAACGTCTAAAAACTCATCTTGAACAACAGACAAAATGTTTGTACAACTCACTCGACTTTTATTGTTACTGCTAATTGGAACCATCATCTTTAGATTATGGAAACTTTTAGTCAGTAAAGAGGGTAATCTAGTGGGTCGGTTGTGGTTCCTGCTCACTGTATTTTTATTGCCGATTGCTTTTACCGCACCCGACAGCCCCATAGGACTCGCGATTTTGAGTCTTTTGTCCGTGTTTATTAAGCCGCTTGGTTTATCAATTTTGTTGTTGATCTTAGCGGCGGCTCAAATTAATAAGGGGGGAATTTCTAATCCTGGCCCGAACTTGATTTTAACGGCTTTACTGATTTTAATTCTTTCCAGTATGCCGTTTGTGGCTCAATGGTTGGCTTTTCAATTAGAAAAAACCGCGATTGAAACGGTTCAAACGGATTTATGTTGCGGAGAAAGAGCCGAAGCGATTGTTCTATTAGGTTCGGGAACCACTGAACCGAAGCTTCCCTATGTTACTCAAGTTCAACTCACTCGAATTGGCGATCGCATTCCCTATGCAGCTAAACTCTATAAAGATGGTTTAGCTCCCCTGATGATTGTTAGTGCGGGTTCAAGAAATGAATATGTGCAACCCGTTGTCGAAGCAGACTATATCGCTAGATTGCTGGTGGGAATGGGGGTTCCTTCTCGTGCTATTTTCAAAGATACATCTGAGGGAACGTTGTATGATAGTGCCGTTTCTATTCAACAAATTGCCAAAAAACAAGACTTAGGGCGAGCGATCATTTTAGTCACTTCCGGATTAGAAATGCGGCGAGCAAGCTTAACGTTTGCCAGTGTAGGCTTTAAAGTGATTCCAGCACCGACTAACTTTTTTGCATCTCTCCCTGGTGAAAAATACCAACGACGAGTTTCGGCGAAAGACTTCTTAGCGAGTGCTGAAGCTCTTTTGTTAACAACGGATGTAGTAGAAGAATATATTATTACATTCTATTACTTTATTCGCGGTTGGTTGGCTCCGACGATTTGAGGAATAAACACTCAAAAAACTCCAAGAAATTGAGGATTCACAATTCACAATCTAGTTCAGTTTTAGACTCAACTACAAATCAGAAATTCTGATCGGGTTAGTCCGGGGATAGAATCCTCAAGTTGTGAATTGTGAATTAACTCTAATTTTTCCGCGATCTTCATTGATTAAGTTTAATTCTTCGGTTGTGATAAAGAATTCAAATTCTGGCTAGAGGGGTAAAAAGAATTAGGAAAAGGGTTGTCCCCTGTTCCGACTTTATTACCAACAAAAAACACTAAAGAGAAAAGTAGGATAAATAAAAACCAAATTGAATCCCATTCCTCAGATGAATTGTAAGAAGAAGATCGTCCTCTTCCCCGAGTCGGTTTTACATCAAATTCAATTTCAATTCGCTTTCCTTGGACAGGGCCAGAGACTCGAAAGCTATCAACTCTAACTTGTTCACGATCTGACATTGGATTTCCTCGCGCTTCCTGATAATCACTCAAACTATTTAGTGAATACGGGTTTCTCAAGCGGATTTCCGGATCAGTTTATGAATACAAAAATATAGCGCTACGCGCTAGGGAACAGGGAACAGGGAACAGCGCTTGCCTTGCGGCCCGGCGGTTTCCGGCGAGAGCAAAGTTTGCAATCTTAGGGAACAGGGAACAGTAGACTGTTAAAAGGTTCCAGGATTTATAAATGTCCTAATGTATTCGCGTAGTGCTATACAAAAATAAAATTAATACAAAATTAAAAAAATCCCCCATTCTATTGAACAGGGGAAAAATAATCATCAGCTAAAATTGAGCGATAAACTGAACCGAATCCTTGACTAACTGCGATCGCTTGAAGCCACAGGTTCAAAACTCGGAATTACAATCTCATCATTTTGCTTAGTAAGCTGATTGTACAAGCGTT
>CAZNCM010000142.1:13291-13625 GCA_964571155.1 uncultured Lyngbya sp.
CGCCGCAGGTAAAGTCGGGAAACGACGATAGGGAACCGTATCTTCTCCAAACACCTGAGAATATTCCATACTATTGACCATCGCCCCGATAAACGCTTTTAACCCCATAGAGGCTAAGATCTGGTTATACTTGCGAATTTCCGCTTGATTTTGGGGTGCCCGACCCAAGAAGTGCTTCGTTCCTAACTCAATCACTTTTGTATTGGGATAAGGAGTATAGAATTCCCGGATATACAGAGAAGTATTACCCAACAACTCAATAAACTCTTTCACCGTAATTTCTCGGTTTCCAAGCTTACTTTCGAGGGCGGTAAACTCATTTTTGACCACATAG
>CAZNCM010000143.1:0-532 GCA_964571155.1 uncultured Lyngbya sp.
GGGTGGAGGTGGTAAAGGGGGGAGCGGGTTTGCGAGTCGAGGGCCGTTCTTCAATTTTGCTGACGGTCCAGGGTTTATCGGTGAGTCGCTCTTTGAGGGCCATCGCTTGGGCTTCATCTAACAAAACTACGTTGCGACCTTGGGCAATTTTACCTGTGGTTTCGTCGAAGTCGCTCCCGGTGGCTACTTTCACGCCGTCTACAGTTGTGAGTTTAGCGTCAAAGCTGGTTTTATCTTTTTCTAGTAAGGCTTTTAAGTCCCAATAGTCCCCTTGACGGAACGCCCGACGTTCTCGTTCTCGACTGACGAGTAGCCGCACGGCGACAGACTGAACTCGTCCGGCTGATAAACCTCTGGCGATTTTTTTCCAGAGTAAGGGGGAGAGGGTGTAACCGTAGAGGCGATCTAAAATTCGCCGAGTTTCTTGGGCGTGAACCAGTTGTTCGTCGAGATCGCGACAGTTGTTGAGGGCGCTTTGAATGGCTTCTTGGGTGATTTCGTGGAATACCATTCGTTTCGTTGGGATCTTGGG
>CAZNCM010000143.1:565-4081 GCA_964571155.1 uncultured Lyngbya sp.
CAACTGATACTTTCTCCTTCGCGATCTTCGTCAGTCGCTAGAACTAATTCGTCGGCTGCTTTCAGCGCATCTTTGAGTTCTTTGACCACTTTTTTCTTATCCTTCGGAACCACGTAAATTGGCTCGAAGTTGGCTTCGACATTCACACCAAGCTGCGCCCACTTCTCTCCCTTGTACTTTTCGGGGATTTCCTCAGCCGAGGGGGGTAGGTCACGCACATGACCCATCGACGCTTCCACGCGATAGTCACGGGGAAGGAAGTTGCTGATAGTGCGAGCTTTCGTTGGAGATTCGACGATCACTAGGGTTGACATGGCGTCTTTTCGGAGATATTAGCAGCGAACGGGTATGGGTTTCGAGAAGATTGAGAGCAGGTCGGCAAGCCTGACTGTCTTCCGCTCGTTTGAAATAAGGCTTACTTTCAAAACTATCTTAATTTTGAGTTTATGCCAAAATTCATAGACGATCTTTAAATTGAGCCGACTACTTTGAGTTTGGCGTATCGAGGCGACACTTTGGCTATTGGTAGCACATTTTATGTTTTTTGTCAACTACCATCTGAACAATTTTTGGATTTTTGCCTTAATCTTGACAGATCATTAGATCTGTATTCAGGTTTGTGATATGCTTGAACCCACAAATCTAAAGAAATCGTTAAAATTTAGTCCATTGGTTTTCTGGAGGTAGTGTCAAAATGATCTCAGACTTGTTGCGTGTTCTCCTTCCCGCAGGTACTTATCTCGGAAGTGTCTACCTATTGTTGGTTGTTGTTGAAAAATTTTCTCAAAAAACGATTTGGTTTAAATAAATAATGTTTGTTCAATCCGGAGTCGGTAGGGTTAATGACTCGACTGATTCCATCCTACGCCTGCTAAAAATACCATAAGTTGTACTAAAACGATACTTGGCCCAGAAGGTAAATCCCAAATTCCAGAAATCACCATTCCGATGATACCACTGAGTCCCCCAATCGCCGCAGCCAGTCCTAAAAAGGGTACAAATTGATCGCATATCATTCTAGCCGTTGCAGCAGGAATGATTAAAAACGCATTCACTAATAAAATCCCCACCGCTCGAATTGATAGGGCTAAAGTTAGAGATAATAAGACAATAAAACTATAACGATAAATCTGCACAGGAATCCCTTTGAGTTGAGCTAAGTCTGGGCTGAAGGTGATCAGGATTTGTTCAGGTAAGGTGAGAACTAAACAAACAATAGTAATAACTAACAGTAAGACTAAGAAAATTATATCAAATTTGCTAATCGCCAGAATATCCCCAAATAAAATCGAGGATAAATTACCTCGATAACCCTCTAAAAAGGAAAATCCAATCATTCCTAACGCCACAGAACCCGCCACAATAATTGCTAAAATTGTATCGCTACCTAAATTGGTTGTATCGATCAAATAAAGCACTCCCAAACCAAAAATAACCAAAAAGAGAGTGAGCGATAATATGGAAGGAAGTTGTAAAAATGCACCGATTACCACAGCTAAAAATGACGCATGACCCAAAGCGTTTCCGTACATCGAAAGCTGTCTTAACACCACAAAACTTCCTAAAATACCGCCTAATGTTCCCAGTAAAACGCCGCCCAAAACCGCCCTTTGCATAAAGGGTAAACTAAAGAGTTCTATCCATTCTAAATTATTCATTATCACAAGTTTTGCTTTGAGGTTTAAGATCTTTTTTGCATTCAATCTGACAGATTAATGAGAGTGAAAATAGGGAATAAGAGTAGATCCATAAACC
Organism: uncultured Lyngbya sp.; assembly: GCA_964571155.1. Lineage (GTDB taxonomy): Bacteria > Cyanobacteriota > Cyanobacteriia > Cyanobacteriales > Microcoleaceae > Capilliphycus. Next base: position 2,321 of record CAZNCM010000143.1, read on the forward strand.
TCTTGTACATTTTCATTAGATAATGTTTCTCGCGGGCTTCCTTGACATAGAATTTTTCGGTTAAGACACAAAACGCGATCGCAATACCGACTGACTAAATCCAAATCGTGAGAGATTTGTAATGTCGCAAACCCTTGTTCTCGTTGGAGTTTATTTAGTAATTCTGCAAATTCAACTTCTCCGGTTGCATCTACTTCTGCTAAGGCTTCATCTAAGATAATTAAATGACGAGGAACCGCTAAACAATAAGCCAATAAAACTCGTTTAAGTTCACCTCCGCTTAAAGTTCCAATTCGTTGATGAGATTGATGTTCTAGATTGACTTTCACCAACACTTTCTGAACCAAAAGTTTTCGTTCTCTTGATTTCCAGAAATAAGACTTAGGTAACGCTAATTCTACTAATTCTTCTACAGTTAGAGGAAAATAACGATCAAAAGAAAATTTCTGGGGAATATAACCAATTTTCTTCCACCGTTTCCCCAATTGATTTAGAGATTTTCCGAAGATATTGACTTGTCCCGAATCATAGGGTATTAACCCTAAAATTGCTCGAATTAAGGTACTTTTTCCGGCTCCATTTGGCCCAATAATCGCAGTATTGGTTCCTGAAAATAGCTGAAATGAAACTTGATCAACTGCGACATACTTTCCTCGTCGAACGGTTAAATTTTCGACTTCTAAAACAGATTGACTTCCAAATGTTTTGCTACTAATCATTGACAAATTCCTTCTAGAGTGTTTAAATTCTTCCGCATTGCGGTAAAATAATATTGAGGATCGAGTGAGCCTGTTTCAATCGGATCTAAGGTTTTTACTGGCAATCCGATATCATTAGAAATTTGTTGCAATCTGCTATCATTTGCTCCAGGTTCGCTCAATAATGCTTGTACTTGATATTCTTTAACGGCTGAAATTACACGCTGAATATCCCGAGGTGAAATACTATCCTCTGGGAGTTCAACCACTGCCATTTGTTGGATGCCGTACCGTCTAGCCAAGTAAGGATAAGCATCGTGAAATGCAATAAATTTACAATCTTTTACAGAACTCAAACGGGTTTTAAATTCTTGATCGAGTTGTTGTAATTGTTTAATATAAGCGTCAGCATTCGCTTGATAAGTTTGTGCATTTTTGGGATCGACAGCGATTAAACCCTCTCGAATATTTGCCACTTGTTTTTGTGCTAAAATCGGATCGAGCCAAACATGAGGATTTCCCTCCGTGTGAGCATGACCATGATCGTGATCGTGAGAATGACCGTGATCGTGATCTTCTCCTTTTAATGGTTCAATGCCTTGACTCGCATCAATTTGTTTGAGTTGAGGATTTCCCGCATTCGCCACCAACCCACTGAGAAATGTTTCCATTCCCAATCCATTTTTAACTAAAATTTCAGCTTGAGCAAGTTTACGCGCATCACTGGGGGAAGCTTGGTATTCGTGGGCGGTAACGTTAGGCGGAACCAATATTTCAACTTCCCGACTCGAACCCGATACCGCTTTGGTAAACAGGTACATCGGTAAAAATGTGGCGACAACCTTTGTAGAACGGGTGTTTTGGGCGACTGTGGTTAAACTTCCGACGATGATGGCGATCGCTGAAATTAATAATACCGCAAACAAAGGACGACGTTTCCAAGCACTAGGCTGAGTCAATATCCGCAAAAACTGTGAAGGTGACATGGTTTGAGATACACCAAAATTGAGGATCGAAGGGTTCTCCACTGTGTGACAACGGAGGGGTTTAGTAAAATGATAAT
>CAZNCM010000143.1:4091-13604 GCA_964571155.1 uncultured Lyngbya sp.
TCAGTTCTTTTTCATCAAACTTGTAGCCTGTTTCTAACTTCGGGTAAAAGTCTAATTAAGATTGAGAATTTAATCCAGTCATTTTGTCATAAACTAAACGAGAAATAGTCGGAAATATTTCCCAATTGTCTCCGTATTCTTTTCCCTCCCCAAATACCGTTAAAATATAAGCAACTTGACCTGATTTTGACTGAATAAATGCCACTTCAAAGCGAGTCTCAGAAGTCCAGCCTACTTTAGAAAAAAATCTAATATCTAATCCAGCTAAAGATTCTCCAAGAAAACCTTGAATGGGGTTTGATTCTTGCTGTTTCCAAATATTGGGATCAAGATCTTGTTCAAGTAGGTTCATCATCTGAGAACTCGCTTCAGGAGAAACGGCTTTTTGAGTCACAATTTCATACATTAATCGACTGGTTTGTTCGGCTGTAATTTGATTTCTAATCGGTTGTTTAGGGTTTCCTCGCATTTTTAATTCCCAAGCCTGGGGTTCTTCCATTTTAAGTTCGGGAATGGGATAATTTTTTTGACTGATATCAATATTGTTGTAGCCTGCTTTTTGAAAAAATTGATTAATAGAATGACGTTTTTTCAGCCAGTTTTCATAAGTTTCTGTGGCGGGATGATTTTGGGATGAAGTGTGAGTGAGTTCGTCTAAAATATGACTTGCCGCTTCATTATCTGAATTTTTCACTAATTTACAAATATCGGTTTGACATTCATCGGTATAACTAATCATTTCATTAGGTTGAATTCCGGCTTCGACTTGAGCAAATAAAGCCACCATCCAAAAGAGTTTAGTAATACTGGCTGGAAATCTAGGGGTTTGACTCCGGTATTCAGCAAAGGTTTTATTTTGAACATCAATTAAGTGAATCGAAAGGGAAGAAGTCGATAACTTTTGTTGAGTAACTTGATTAATAACTTGATCAATAATGGCTTGTAATGGTAAACTATAATTGAGGTTCGGTTCACTCTCAATATTATAAATAAGTTCAGAAATTGAGGAGATTTCGGGTTGAGGTTGGGGTGAGGAAACGGCTTGAGGTGACGTTAGAGAAATTGAGGAGGAAGTCACGGCAGGAAAAGAAAAACTTAGCGATCGCACCTAATCCTCCTAGAGCTAAAGCCAGTAGAGAAATATAACCCAATGCCGACACAGAAGGATGAGTTCGAGAGCGAGTTCGACGTTGAGAGGAACGTTGAGGCGGTGTAGTCGGTGGGCGATCAGGAGAGGGTGATTTAAGTTCCTGTTCACTCTCGAGTTGAGCCAGTCGTGTTCGCAGTTTTTTGATGGTTTTGTAGGCTCGATTTAACTTGACTTCGAGTTCTACAATTTTGGAGTTGCGATCAGAAGATAAGGGTTTTTGGGGACTCACGGGTTCGGTTCGTCTTTTCAACTTCGCTCATGATCTTAGTTTAGAAAAGATTTGTTTTAATGTGCGAATTTTTTTTGTTGTTCTCTAAACGAGCTATCCAAAAAAACAATAAAAATTTCGGACAAGGAGTTGATCTAAGATAGATCTGCTGGTACTTTTGGGCTGTTCTAATAGACGGCTTAACGCCTCCGCCAGTACCATAAAGTAAGGGAAACGACAAAAACCTTACAAACTCGCATACCCCTTGACCGATGCTATGGTATAGTGAGAGTTGGGCTGTTAGAGTTTTTTGACGATTTGCTCCCCTGACGCCGTTCTCCTTTGGGGGGCAATTCACAAGTTAAACAGCAAAAGACTTGCTCTCGTCGAGCCAACCTTGAGAGGGGCTAAATCCTCTTAGGACTGGCTTACTGTTTATTATGCCTGAAAGTCGATAAAAAAGTATCTTTCTTTACAAAAATTAGATTTTTGTCTCAATCGTATAAGTTGGTGATTATTCCATTTGGCGTTTGTAGAGTTGCTCGCGGTTAAAAGCTAACTGTTCAACTGTCAACAAAGGGGATTCAATTGGTGAACGCATATCCCACTGAACCTCAGCAAAAAAGAGTAACGTACCCGCTAAGATGATTCCCGTTGCTAAGAATTGCCAACCGATCAAATAAGATAATAATGGAATGGCTAAACAATGCAATAATCCAGCCAGTATAAATGAGCGAGATTGTAAAGCAATACCTGTTGCTAAATAACCCAAAGCACAGACGATTAACCACAGGGGACACAAATTCGCTAAAATCTGTGACCATCCACAAAAAATGCCTAAATTTGTGAGTCCGACCCCAATCAACATCAGTAACGCCCAACAGTAAATCAGCCAGGTTACTTGTTCAATCCGAACCCAATAGTAAGTGAGGGCTATCATCCCGATTGTCGCAATGATTGTGAGTCCTGACCAGTAATAAGCTTGATCAATCCAACTAATGGGAAAAAATTGAGCGGTAATGAAGATAATGAGTGAAATCCAACCCCAAAGTAAAAACACTTGATCGATGCGAGTATATAAGCCAGAATGTAGTGTATAGTTGCCAATTTTCCAATTAACTTTTAGTAAACCTTTGAGATCTTGAACATCTAGATGCTGTTGTTTGCTCCGAACAATCGGCTCTGTAGACTGGAAGATGGTCATGCTAGATCGCTAAAAAACTAAATCTTATTTATATATCTTAACAAAGTTTAAACTCGTTTGTAAAGTCTCAATCCAAAATCGTAAATTAACCGGATTCTGCTTGTTTTAACAGATCTTCATAAAGCCTTTGCAGCCGCACTTTCACCTCGGGAGGTTTAGCGGTAAACCGAAGGTAAAAACTTCCAATATCTGCGGGTTCCTCTAAGACTTTAGCATAAATATCTTCACTCATTAGGGTCGAATCTATCCAAATTAGATTGAGCTTAATATTAGTCAGAGGTAGAGGAACACAATCTTGTTCAGCCTGACAGGAACTAATTTTAGCGCATTTTGCAGACAGTTCAACAATATTACCTTGAAACACATTTTCTCCAACGTGTTTTCCTTCCAAAATTGTATAGTTTACAGAAACAGGTTGTCGGAGTGGGAGAAAGACTTCTTCTTCCTGTTGTAAAAATAAATTATATTTTCCAGAAATTCCACCGACTTCATAGATGGTAATGGGTTGTTTTACTCCTTTGGGTTGAACTTGGTTTTTTCCAATAATATGAATCAGAGGACGAACCTCATTAAACGTTGATTCTGAAACTAAAATTTGACCTCCGGTACTATAAGATTCAATTCTATAAGTGAGATTCACTTGATTTCCAACTACTCCATATTTTGTGCGTTTTTCTGAACCAATATTCCCGACGACAACCTCACCTGTATTGATACCAATTCCCATTTCTAAAGGCGGTAAACCCCATTCAGTTAACTGTTGATTAACAGAAATCATTTCTAATTGCATGGCAACCGCACAAGCCACCGCTCTTTCAGTGTCATTTTTTCGAGATTTTGGCGCACCAAATAAGACTAAAATTCCATCTCCCATAAACTCATCAATTGTTCCTCGATAAGCCGTAATTACATCAGCCATTTTAGAAAGATAAAAATTGAGAACTTTCACCACTTCTTCTGGGTTTAATCGTTCAGAAATAGCGGTAAATCCTCTAACATCAGAAGTCAATAGAGTAATCTTTCGTCGTTCTCCTCCAAGTTTTAACCCTTCAGCACTTTCTAATAAATTGGTGACGACTTCATCAGTAACATAACGCCCGAATGTTTTGCGAATATGAGCTTTTTCGGTTCGCAATTGTTTAATCCGAATATGAGTTTTAATTCGCGCAAGAAGTTCATCTTTATTTAAAGGTTTAGAGAGGTAATCATTCGCCCCAACTTCCAAACCTGCAACTAAATCGGAGACTTGATTTTTAGCCGTTAACATCATAATCGGGAGTTGATGAGGGGGCCAAGTTTCCCGAATTCTACGGGTGACTTCATAACCCGTCATACGAGGCATCATCACATCAAGTAAAATTAAATCCGGGATATACCCCGCTTCTAATATTTCAATTGCTTCTATACCACTACTGGCTTGAGTAACAGCATAATTTTGTAAGCATAAATAGTTGACTAAAACTTGTAAGTTAATCGGATCATCGTCAACAATTAAAATTGTAAATTGATTCTGATTGAGAGAAGGTGTTGAAGTTTGAGTTAAATTCGGTAATATTTGATCGGGTTTTGCTTGATTTTGATCCTCAACAAAATCTTCCAAAGAAACTACCGCAGAACGATGAATTAGAACTGAAGAATGATCAATTTGTACAGTTGTTTCTTCTTCAAAAATAGGTAGGGTAAAGATAAAGTTTGATCCAACATTTTCTATTGATTCTACCCAGATTTTACCTCCATGTAATTCTACTAATTGTTTAGTCACAGCCAACCCTAGCCCTGTACCGCCATATTCACGGGCTGTTGAACCATCGGCTTGTTCAAAGGATTCAAAAATGCGATTTATTTTATCTGCTTGTATACCGATTCCAGTATCAGAAACGGTGACTGCAATTTGAGAACTTCCATTATTTTGATATTCAATATCTTGAATTTTATGACTCTCTTGATCCCAATTAATAACGTGGGCAGAAACAGTAATAGAACCTCTATCTGTAAACTTAACGGCATTTCCGACGAGATTGTGGAGAATTTGTTGTAAGCGGTTTTCATCTGCTTTAACAAGAGGTAAATCAGGAGAGATATTATTAATTAATTGTAAGTCTTTTTTCCGAACCAAAGACTGATTTAATGTTAAAACAATTTCAGTAATTTCTCTTAAACCAGTGGGCTTCACTTGTAGCCGAATCGTATTATGTCGCAGTTTAGAAAAATCAAGAATATCATTGACTAATGTCGAAAGTCGATGTCCGCTATGAGCAATCATCATCAGATTTTTGCGTTGTAAGTCTGATAGTATTCCTGTCGCACCTTCTAACATTGACTCTGCAATACCAATCATCCCATTTAAGGGGGTACGCAGTTCGTGAGAAGTATTAGCAAGAAATTCATCTTTCAGCTTATCTAAACGTTCAAGGGCTTCATTTTTAAGCTTTAATTGAGCGGTAAAATTATGACGTTCGGCTTCGGCTTGTTTGCGTTGAGTAATATCTTCAAAAACAACTACAGCATAAATAATATTACCCTGATTATCATAAATAGGTTTGGCTAAAACTTCACAAGGAACTACCCCATTTTGATGATGAATTTCTAGATTTTCTGTTTTTATACTTTTTCCTTTTAACGCTCGAATTAACGGGAGTGCTTTAGTCGGATAAATTTGATCCGTTCCCGCCAAATAAAGTTGATAATTTTCACAAAATTCATTTAAGGATGTATTCGGAATAATCCCTTTTTGAAATAACTTTTTTGCCGTTTTATTTATAAATGTTAATTTCTCTTGAAGTTTATCGTAAACTAATACCCCAACCGGTAAACTTTCTAAAAATTGATAGAGGCGAGTCTCGCTTTGACTCAAGCGTTCATTTAACTGTTGCATCGCGGTATTTTTAGCTTCTAAAGTCGTGAAAGATTCTTGAAGCTGTTCCGCCATACAAGAAAAAGATTCAGCTAACTCTCGCACTTCATCACAATGAGAAGAATCAACTTTATAATTCCATTTTCCTTTACTAATATCTTTCGCCGCTCGATTTAAACCTAAAATGGGTTTCGTCACCCATTGAGCCGTTAAAATTCCGATTCCAAAGGCAATCATAAAAGCCACAAGACAAAGTAAAATAGTTGTACGGGTATTGGCTTGAATTTTTCCCATAAAGTCATTTTCAGGAACCACCACCACAATTAACCAATCTAATCCTAATCGATCTTGATAGGGAACCACTTGTACAAATTTTCGTTGACCATTGCTCTGAAAATCAAGTTGTTGAGACTGTTTGATTTGACTCAAATGTTCGTAGCGTTTAATCAAATGCTTTGTGGTTTCTGCGGTTAACTGATTTTCACTATTAATTGCCTCTAAACGTTGAGATTGCTGGTCATTTTGACTGATTGTAAACGGTTCTTCTCCTGTAGATGTTGCCACCAATAAACCCGAACGCTCAACGATAAAAACCTGACTATTTTCACTAATATTAATACTTTCTGCGAGATAATTACTCACTAAACTGAGAACAATATCAACCCCAATGACTCCGCGAAAATTACCCTGACTATCATAAAATAAATTTGAAGCCGTGATTCCCAACTCTCCCCCTGTGAACGTGTAGATTTTGCTCCAGTTGGGTTTTTCAGTTAGGATAGTATTTACATACCAAGGTCTAACTCTAGGATCATATTCATCAATCCCTAAAAATTGATTGCGGTTTCCCTGTTCATCTAAACGATAAGAATAACGTTCCGGTGGAAATTCAACAGGTTTGGCGATAGAGGAACCATCGACTTCTCTTTTTACATAAACAAATTCTCCTTCCTCGCTCCCAAAATAAATTGCATAGACTGAATTAAAAAGCTGAATTTGTTCCCAAAGAAGATATTCAGAAAACTGTTTATCTTCAAACGAAAGAATTCCTAATCTTGCAGAGCGTTGATTAATGCGAGTAATCAGATCGGGTTTTTCTAAATAATCTTTGAGGCGAAGTTGAACCCGTTTTGTGACTTCATTACAAAGTTGAGAAGCGACATCATTAACTGCTCGTTGTCCATTTCGCCAAGAGAGATAACCCGTTAATCCCACCGTCGCCAACAGTTGTATCATAAAAGGAACAATTAAAACTGTTCGCAACCGAACCCGACGAGTCAGAGGAGAAACTAGACGGTTAAAAGATTGTATCAGCATTAACAAAAATCCCCCTGTCTAGTATGGTGCGAGTTTTGAGTTCACAGTTTAAGTCAAGTCGAAGCTGCTCAAGAAGCACAGAGATCAATCTACAAATTAGCTACCGATAAAGTCCATTTGACAAACTCAGATAACCATGCAGTCAAATGCTCTAACCTATTTATACTAGACATCGAGTTGATCGGAAAATACGGACACCATCAAAAATAATAATAACCCCAGAAAATCCGTCAAATGAAACAACGGGTTCGTTGGCAAGACTCTTGTATTATCAGTCATAACATCGATCAAACTCGTTTGGTTATAGACGATCAACAAGGAGACAACCCCGAATTTTCATTTTTAGTCGTTGGAGATAGCGGTACCGGACGTCATCGTGGACATAGCCCTCAACGAGAAATTGCTCAATTATTACTCAAACAGAGCGATTATCACCCTCGCTTTCTTCTGCACACAGGCGATGTGGTCTATCTCACGGGTTCTGCGGGCTATTATCCTCAGAATTTTATCAAACCCTATCGGGAGTTTCTTGTCGGTGGCGATCGCTACAAACAAATTGCCTATGACCGAATGGTATTTAACTTCCCTTTTCTACCGATACCCGGAAATCACGATTATTATAATTTACCGCTTCTTTATGGTCTGATGGCTCAATTAAGTTGGCCGGTTCGTCATCTACTCAAATCAAGAATTGATTTTGATATCAGTTGGCGAGGTTCAGAGACGGGAGAAGCTTATGCACGAGCCTTTTTAGACTATCTCCAGCAGTTCAACAACACCGAAGACTTAGAACGTCACCTTGATCGATATTACACCGCAGAAACCTCAACAGGTCGGTGCTTAAAGTATCAACCGAGTCAGTTTACCCGCTTACCAAACCGTTACTATACATTTTGCTATGGTGGAATCGATTTTTTTGCCCTCGACTCCAACACATTTAATGCTCCAATACCGATTCCTGAAAATCAAGCCGGAGAAGAACAACGCCGTCAACTCCTCCAACGTCTGCGTGACCTCGAACAAGAAAAACAAGAATTACTCGTTGAATCGAATCAACTTGATCCCAATAATCCCGAACAGTCCGAACAACTTGATGATAATCAAGCTAAACTTGAGCAAATTGATGAAATGCAGTTTGATATTCACAAAAGACTCAATGCTGAATCGAATGGTGAGGTTGATATCGAACAATTACGGTGGTTAAAAGATCGATTAATTGCCTCTTGGCAAAATCCAGAAGTACGCGGACGAGTGTTATTTTTTCATCATCCTCCCTATGTGACTGAAGCCACAAAATGGGAGCAAGCTCAAACTTTAGCGATTCGTTATCATCTCCGTCAAGTCTTCAATACTGTTTCTCAAACGATTGGTGAACAGGCAAAAGATCGGCCAGTTGTTGATTTGGTGATTAATGGTCATGCTCACTGTTTAGAACACTTATATACGGGCGAAACTGGATACGCAGATGCTCACATCAATTGGATTGTTTGTGGTGGAAGTGGGTATAGTTTGCGTCGTCAAAAATCAGACGGCCCGGAACTTTATGACGAGATCGAGAACGAACCCAACCCCCGTTTAGTGGCAAAGTCCAAGTTATTTATTGGTCGTCATGGTCATGGTAGCAAGAAACGCCGACCTTATTCGGGTTTAAGAATTGATGTTCGTTCCGGTCAGCCGCCTCGATTTTTTGTACAACCTTTAGTTGCAGAACGGTTTCACTCAAAATGGAATTATCCTGAGTGTGAAGGGTTTACCATTTAAAGTGTTCTGGCTGCTTTTTTCCTGGGATCAAACCGACTATTTTTGATCGCGATGACATCACTTTTCTGTACACCGATTGACAGAGAAATTAAGCTTCCGAATACAACCTCAAAATTGATTTAAAATCAGCAGATGGTATTGTATCATAGTTGGGTAAAAATCTCAAACCCTAATCTCTAAGCAGCCGGGAGAAAGTGTTTGAGATCGCAGCTTGGGAAACTCCCGATCAGAAAATGTATTTTTTTAAAGATTATTAGATAAAGTATTAATAATGTATTAACGTATTGTCTTAAAGCTGATTACAATCAACCCTTACCCAATAGACAACTCCTGTGTTAGAAGCATTCGTATTCGCCACAATCTTGTGCGGCTTTTTCGGAATCATCCTCAAAAAGAACCTGGTCATGAAGATCCTGTCGATGGATGTGATGAGTACGGGAGTGATCGCCTACTACGTGCTAGTCGCATCACGAGACGGTTTATTCACACCCATCGTTTCTAGCATCGAAACAAAAGCTTACTCCGATCCGGTTCCCCAGGCAGTCATTTTGACAGCAATTGTGATTGGCTTTTCGATACAAGCATTAATGCTGGTTGGAGTAATGAAGCTAGCGCGGGATAATCCGACATTGGAAAGCAACGAGATCGAAAAGAACAATACGCCGTAAACGACTCACCCATGAACACTATCACGATCGCCTGGATCGCGCTCCCCTTTTTTGTGGGGTTCCTGATTTATCTCATCCCCAAGTTTGACCGCTACCTCGCCCTCAGCATTACCCTAGTTTCAGCCGGATATGCAACATTGCTCTTTGTCGAAGGCTCACCTGTAACGCTAGAGTTAATGAATAATTTTGGTGTCACCCTAGTCGCAGACCAATTAAGCGGCTACTTTATCTTAACCAATGCTCAGGTGACAGCCGCAGTCATTCTTTACTGTTGGGGTAGAAATAAAACAGCCTTTTTTTATACACAAGCCATCATTTTGCACGGTAGCGTTAATGCTATTTTCATCGGTG
>CAZNCM010000144.1:0-1245 GCA_964571155.1 uncultured Lyngbya sp.
GCAATCCTAAATTTAGCAGGCTTTTTTTATGGCATTCCGATTTTATTGGGAGGACTGGCATTAAAAGCGGCTGAGTTGGAACCTGTTCGGTATTCTCAACCCACATCGCCGGAAGTCCTGGCTTTGCGAGAACAACAAGCAACCGAAACCCAAAATCAAGTTCGTAAGGATATTACCCGTTATCGCTATGGCCAGACGGCTCATTTAATTGACGCTCTCGAACGTTTAGGACTCGGGGCAAACGATGACGAACATCCTCAACTCCAAGGCTTGCGAGAAGTAGAGGTAGACGGGGCTTATGCTTTAATTTTGGAGTTTGACTCCCCGTTTGTGTCCTTAGAAACTTGGCAAGAAAAACAGGAAAAACTGACGAAATTTTTTGGCCCCAATATTCGGGCTGAGATCACTCAATCCCAGGAAGAAGAAGAAGAAGAAATTGAGTTGGCTTTGATCACTATACCTCAAGCCTAATTACAGTGATCAGTTACCAGTTCCCCTTCCGATGGTGTAATTTTGTAACTGCCTTTTGACACTAAGATTGCCAAGTTGCTTATTTCTCCAATCTAACCGCATACCACTGAAGGTATTTTCCGGGGCCAAGATCGAAGTCACAACAAGTATTCAGCAGATATTGGGCTTGTTGGGAGACAGTCGAAAACTTTTGCAGTTCTCGGGGTAAGTCATCCTGTCTGTCTGACAAAATGGATTCAAGTTTTTGTGTCAGTTCAGCCGTTGTGAGGAACTGCTCGGGTTGGTTTGGCTCTAAAACCACATAATGGTCTTCGGAGTACATGATCGAATCGGGCATTGTTGTAGGGGTTGTTAACTCTTAATATTTGATTGTGACTTAGGCTTGCCCACCTGACAATGGGAGAAAATGTCCAAGTATAACGTGATAGGATTAAATTGATTCCTGACAATCCCGATCGGATTACCGGAGTTTCTCTGACTCACCTGGGTTGAGCTGTCTTCAACTAAATCACAGATCAGGTTCAACCCCCTCACGAATTTTGGTTAAAACTGGTACGACGTATTTCTATGACTACCTCTGTAAATTCACCGACACAGGATCGCAAACCCTCTAAGCTCGAAGGCATTAAAGAACGCAGTAACTATCTGCGAGAACCTCTAGCTAGCGAACTGTTCAACGACGAAAACTTCTTTAGTGGCGATGCCATTCAAATCTTAAAGTTTCACGGTTCCTATCAACAAGACAATCGGGATAATCGCACCAAGGGTCAGGAA
>CAZNCM010000144.1:1255-3681 GCA_964571155.1 uncultured Lyngbya sp.
GAACCCGCAATCCGGGTGGATTGGTACCGCCCGAACTGTACCTGACTCTAGACAGTTTAGCCGACGAATACGGCAATAATACCTTACGGGCAACAACCCGCCAAGGCTTTCAACTGCATGGGATTTTGAAACAGAACCTGAAAACGGTTTTGTCTTCAATTATCCAGAGTATGGGGTCAACTTTAGGAGCTTGTGGAGATCTCAACCGCAACGTTATGGCTCCTCCGGCTCCTTATCGAAATCGTCCGGAGTACGAATACGCTCGTCTCTACGCCAATAATATCGCCGACTTACTCACCCCACAAACCGGCGCCTACTATGAAATTTGGCTCGATGGTGAAAAGGTCATTAGTGCAGAAGAAAACCCCGAAGTGAAAGCGGCTCGTCAACGCAATGGCAATGGTACCATTGTCAGCGAGTCGGAAGAACCGATCTATGGTGAGCATTATATGCCGCGCAAGTTTAAATGTGCGGTTACAGTTCCCGGAGATAATTCGGTGGATCTGTATACCCAAGATGTCAGCTTAGTGGTGATCACCAACGACGCCGGAGAACTCGAAGGGTTTAACGTGATCGCCGGAGGCGGTTTGGGACGCACCCACAACAAAGAAGAAACTTTTGCGCGAATTGGTGACGAGCTTGGATTTGTTGACAAGGCAGATATCTATGATTTAGTCAAAGCAATTGTCGCGACTCAACGAGATTATGGCGATCGCCAAAGCCGTCGTCATGCTCGGATGAAATATCTGATCCATGATTGGGGAGTCGAAAAATTTAAAGTCAAAGTTGAAGAATATTTTGGCAAAACCCTACAACCCTACAAACCTCTACCCGCCTGGAAATATCAAGATTACTTAGGTTGGCACGAACAGGGCGATGGTAAACTCTTTCTGGGAATTTCCGTCGAAAATGGTCGCGTTAAAGACGAAGGAAACTTCCGCCTCAAAGCAGCATTAAAAGAAATTGTTCAGCAGTTGAAACTGCCGATGTTGCTGAGTCCCAATCACAATATTATTCTCTACGAAATTTCGCCTCAAGACCAAGCTCAGATTCAACACATTCTGGATCAACATGGAGTTCTCAAAGAAACCGAAATCGATCCGTTAGTGCGTTATGCGATGGCCTGTCCTGCTTTACCGACCTGCGGATTGGCCATTACAGAATCAGAACGAATTATCCCTAGTATCCTGGAACGGATTCGGGTATTGTTGGACAAGGTAGGCCTAGAACAGGAGCATTTTGTCGTGCGAATGACAGGATGTCCCAATGGATGTGCTAGACCCTACATGGCGGAGTTAGGGTTTGTCGGAAGTTCGCCTAATGCCTACCAAGTTTGGTTAGGTGGCTCTCGGGATCAAACACGACTGGCTGAACCTTTCGTTGATCGCTTGGCGGTTGGTGAGTTGGAAACGTTCTTAGAGCCGATTTTTGTTTATTTCAAACAGGATCGCAAACCCGCAGAACGTTTTGGGGATTTTTGCCATCGTGTGGGTTTTGACTCGCTCCGTCAGTTTGTAACCAACTACTCATTGAATCCCTCGATGAATATTCAGACTCAAGAGTTAGCTGTTACTTCAGATCGTGAGACTTTTTCAGAAGTCTCCTCTGTCGCAGCCAATGACAACCAAGACGCAGCTATTTCCACTCAACCGTCTTCGGATGATGGAGGTGATCCCAATAAAATTCGACATCGGGTGAGTGTTCGCCATCAAACCTATTTGGAATTAAAAGAAGAATCGAAGCGTCAGGGTAAACCTGTCGTCGAGATTGCCACTCAAGCGATTGATGAATATCTCACTCGCATGAAATCTCAACAACAAGTTTAAATCACCTGTTTAAATTGTTGTTCAACCCAAGAGGTGTACAACTGTGGCTTAAATTTTTGACCGTTTAATGGTTCAACTTCAAAGACTCGCGATCGCGATGGCGCAAATTTCTAACCGACACATTGATCTGACGGCTGAACAACAGCATTATTTGGGTCGGGTGTTACGCTTGCGCCAGGGCGATCGCTTTATTGTGATTGATGGTCAGGGCCATTGGTGGTTGGCTCAATTACAGGTTATGCTTCCGGCGCCTTCTCCCCACGCAGAAATTTTAGAGGCGATTTCAGTCCAAAATGAGTTACCCATTGCGGTGAAGTTGTGGGTAAGTTTGCCGAAAACGGGATTTGATGATCTGGTGCGGTATTGTACGGAGTTGGGAGTCTCAGAAATTGTTCCGGTGATCTCTCAACGCACGGTGTTAAAACCCAGTTCACAAAAAGTTGAACGCTGGCGTCGGATTATCCGAGAAGCAGCAGAACAATCGGAACGTCAAATCATCCCGACTCTGGTTGATCCGATTTCTTTTGTGAATGCGATCGCCGATTCTCCCGATTTAAGTTTAGCCGCCACTTCTCCGTCGTATCTTTGTGTGGCGCGAGG
>CAZNCM010000144.1:3691-12402 GCA_964571155.1 uncultured Lyngbya sp.
TGATTGTATGAGTAGCGCTCAATCTACCTGCGACTCGATTACTCTGGCAACCGGGCCAGAAGGCGGATGGACGAGTGCTGAGGTGGAAATGGCGATCGCTTCTGGTTTTCAGGCTGTATGCTTAGGACGGCGGATTTTACGGGCGGTAACGGCTCCTGTTGTTGCTTTATCTTTTGTGAGTGCGATTTGGGAAACAGCAACGATGCCTAAAAATCATTCGTCAGTTTAACCGGAAAACTTGTAATAATCGCTGTAAAACAAACTAAAATTATCCGAAAAAATTTCATCAAATGGGTATCAAATCAACCGAGATATAATCCGATTAATTTCAGTTTGAAATCCAGTTTTTCTCTGAAAGTATAAGATTTAACAACGGATATTATAAGTTGAGTCTTGCCATCGACTTCGGATACTGCCTTATAATATAAATAGTTAAAATTTCATTAGTTGTTTGGCCGCAAGAAGCTCAGTAAATTAATGACTAACTCCAACAAAATTCTCGCCGTCGTTCGACCGAACAGACCTAAACCCGACGACATCAAGCAGTCAGAAGCGAAAACTGACGCCAACACTGACTCTCAGAAAGAATCACAGACCGAATCAAAAACAGAGTCAAAGCCCGCATCCGAGACCGAATCAAAAACAGAATCAAAGCCATCACTCCCAGAAAAACCCTCTCGTCGTCCCCGACCTTCTTCTTCCTCCTCGGATAAGCCCTATCGTCCGTCTCGACCTAAGCCGAAGCATCTAGAAGAAGTTCCTCAAGCGACAAATCCAGCCGGGGAAATGTTTAACCCCGGTGATCAAATCTGGGTCAGATCTCCTTGGGGTAAATGGGCGGTTGCTGAGATTGATAAATTTTACCAAAGCAATTACGATCAAGTTGTTGCTCATTTTAATCCCAAAGAAGAACGAGCCGGATGGACGTGGATGGGCGGATGTATTCGTTCTGAACTGCTCAAAAAAGCACCGATTCAACCCGAATAAAGCGTTAGATGTCCGATCACCGCTAAGATAAAAAGGTCGGACATCAAAGGAATTTTCTATTTATGAAAGTTGGCTTAATAGGAACTGGACTGATGGGACAACCCATGGCTCTGCGCCTAGTAGAAGCCAATTTTGAGGTCATGGCTTATAACCGTACTGCGTCTAAGCTAGACCCTCTTAAGGCTTCCGGTGTGCAAGTGGCGGATTCTCCCGAGTCTTTGATTGCAGCGAGTGAATGTATTATTTTAATGTTGGCGGATGCGCCTGCGATTGAAACGGTTTTGTTATCGTCGGAGTCGCGACAGGCGTTATCTGGAAAAACCGTTATTCAGATGGGAACGATAGCCCCTCAAGAAAGCCGAACGATTGCCCAGAGGGTAATAGAAGCCGGAGGAGAGTATTTAGAAGCACCTGTACTCGGAAGTATTCCCCAAGTCAAAAGCGGGACGCTACAGGTGATGGTAGGGGCGACAGAGGCGCAATTTCAACACTGGTCTGATTTGCTGAAAAACTTGGGAGAACCGATGTTAATTGGCCCCGTGGGGACGGCTGCGGCGACAAAATTAGGATTAAATCAACTCATTGCTGCTTTGACGAGTGCTTTTGGACTCAGTTTGAGTTTTGTTCAACATCAGGGCGCAGATGTCGAGAAGTTTATGCAAATTCTCCGTGAAAGTGCTTTGTATGCTCCGACGTTTGATAAAAAGTTACAACGAATGCAAGACGGGAATTATGCAAATCCTAATTTTCCAACCAAGCATTTATTGAAAGATACGAATTTATTTCTGAAAGCTGCGGCAGAGTTAGGCTTAAATACCAGTTCGTTAGAAGGGGTAAAATCATTGTTAGAAGTCGCTCTGACCTTGGGAATTGCTGATGATGATTATTCGGCGTTGTTTGAAGGAATTAAACCTCAAAAAAAATAGAAGGTGTAGGTTGGGTTGGGTTGTACTAGGACTGAACTCAACCTACAATTTTGGGTTTAACTCAGAATACCAAAGGTCGTGAATCAAGATTAGTTCAAGTGAGAAGATACAGCCTGTAATTGCTTTTTAGACTGAACCACAGGAGAAACTGAAGTTGCAGTCAGTTGAATGGCTAGATGGTATAACTTCTTCTGCACTTCTGAAGATTGGATATATCTTAATGTCTCTTGTTTGAGTGCATCTATGTTTTTTTGATTCGCCTTAAAAGTCGAATGTTTTTGCTTAAAATAAGGCTGAAATCGGTAATAATTATTGGAGTTGACCAGATGCCGAGAGATGTGATCGATGACATCAGAAGAACCATCTTGAATCGTTTCTAAGATAGGCATATCATTTAAAGGATTAATCCACTCAAATGCTCCCCATCCTCGTGATTTTTTGACGCTAATTGATTTTGTTTTTTGGGTGCCACAACCCAGGGAAGCAACGACTAAATTAGAGGGATGTTTTTTGGCTTTAATTGCTTCTGCAACTGCACATAATGTTGGATTGTTGGCGGCAACTCCTCCATCAATTAAGGGAATACAGAGATGATTATTTTCGGGATTATTTGTTAATTTGTAACCCTTAGCGTGCCAGTAGCTTAGATAAGTTTTATCTTGAATAATATGAGCGGGAAAAGCGATGGGCGCTGCCGCAGAAGCCCGACAAACTTCCCAGATAGGGAGAGTTTTACATTCAGATTGTTTACTGTTAAAGACAACGGCTTGACCATTATAAACATCATAGCTTGTGACTAGCGTTTGAATTTTTAATTGATCGAAAGTAGTGGTTTTAAATATATTCTGAAGAACGGCTTCTAATCCTTTGCCATCATACATAGGTTGACTAATACCGAGATGCAAACGGTTGACAAATCCTGTTAAATAAGATCGGAATGTTGGCGGAAATATTTGTTGGGGAAATCCAGACTCTAAAGAATAAAATTCAACAATTTTAGAGATAGAAACTCCGTAAGATAAACCACAAGCAATTAGACTTCCGGTAGAGGTTCCAACGATTAAATCAAAACAATCTTTAAGTTGTTTATTTTGACTCCGTTGTTGAATTTTATTTTCTAAATCTTGTAAAATCAAAGCAGTTACTAAACCCCGAATTCCACCACCATCAAGAGAAAGAATAGAATAACGTTGAGACATCATTTCAATCCTGCTTCACTACAACCCTAACCTAACTTCCGAGAGGAGGCGTTGAATAGTCCCTTCTTTGAGTTACACTCAAATGAGAACCGATTTAAAGTTGGGTTTGGAGGTAAAAATGTGTTAGAAGAACGAGATTATTGGGTTTGTTGGTCACAAATTTCAGGGGTCGGGCCAATTGCTTTGCAACGCCTCCGCCAACATTGTGGTAATCTCGCTACGGCTTGGAAAGCTTCGACCCAAGAATTACGAAAAGTTGAAGGTTTCGGGCCACAGACCGTTGAAAAAGTGGCACAACAACGCGCTAAGTTTAACTGTGTTGAATTTATTAAAAATCACTCTGAAAAAAACCCTTATTTTTGGACTCCGGCTGATGTTGATTATCCCCGTTTACTCTTAGAAATTCCAACACCTCCCCCTGTTTTATATTATCGAGGAACAATAGAAACTCAAGAAAATCAAGGAATTCGACCAACTGTTGGGATTGTGGGAACTCGTAAACCTTCTGAATATGGGCGACGTTGGACGCGCAAAATTAGTACAATTTTAGCTAGAAGTGGCTTTACAATTATATCAGGAATGGCAGCCGGAATTGATACCGAAGCTCATTCAAGTTGTTTGGATGCGGGTGGACGAACTCTAGCAATTTTTGGGACGGGAGTTGATATTATTTACCCAAAAGATAACCGTCAATTGTCTGAACGAGTGATTAAACAAGGTTTAGTGATGAGTGAACATCCAGCCGGAACCAAGCCAAATCCCCGACATTTTCCCAGTCGAAATCGGATTATTGCGGGGTTAAGTCGGGCGGTATTTGTGATGGAAGCCGGACAAAAATCTGGGGCGTTAATTACAGCCCATGTGGCGAATGATTTTTGTCGGGATGTGTATGTTTTACCGGGTCGTTTGGATGATGAAAAGTCACAGGGTTGTTTAAAGTTAATTAATGGTGGTGCGGGTTTGATTCCCGTTAATTTAGAAGAATTATTAGAACAACTGGGTGCAATTCCTGAACTGGATACACCGCAACAATTATCATTACTGGAATCCCCGCCCAACACTTCTTCTGTTGAGACTTTAGAACCCAATTTAGAACCCAACCTAGCAACAGTTTTTCAGGTGATTTCTTCTGAACCAACTACTTTTGATGTGATTGTTCAGCAAGCGGGATTAGATACAGGGATTGTCTCTAGTTCGTTATTACAATTAGAACTTTTGGGGTTAGTGTCTCAGTTACCGGGAATGCGTTATCAACGATGTTAATTTTTAGACTGAGTTAAGATCACATAACCAATTTTAAACAAAAATATGGTAGACTCAAGATCAAAATGACTCTCTTAATCTCAAATTTAACAGCACAATAAATTCATATGAGTAACCCTTCTTTTCCTCGGTTTCACCTGGCTTTTCCGGTCTTTGATTTAGAGAAAACTCGCTCTTTTTATCAAGGTTTATTGGGGTGTACAGAAGGACGAAGTTGTGACATCTGGGTAGATTTTGACTTTTTTGGACATCAAATTACTGCTCATTTATATTCATCAGAAAATGAAGTTGTTTCAACGAATCCCGTTGATGGCGAAAATGTTCCAATTCGTCATTTTGGAGCGATTTTAGAATGGAACGAATGGCATAAACTGGCTGAACGTTTACAGAAAGAAAATGTAGATTTTTTGATTCAGCCTCAAATTCGCTTTCAGGGACAAGTGGGTGAACAAGCAACGTTATTTATTAAAGATCCGAGTGGTAATGTATTAGAGTTTAAATCATTTCAAGACGAAAGTCAAATCTTTGCTAAAAAGACAAATTCTTAAATCAACTGACTTTAGTTATTCCCATTCTTCTAATTCATTAATCCAATTTTGTAACGCTGTTACGATTTGTTCTCGTCGAGTTTCAAAGTTCGCTGCAATCCAAATTAAGAGTAAACCTAAAATAAAACCCACAATCCATTTTAAGAAGGAATAAATAGAGTTTAGAATCAAGAGTTGGTTGACTGCATTAATTAAGAAAATTGCAGTTCCGACATATAAAAAAGCTCTAATTCTTAATCCTAAGCCAATAAAAATAGCCGTTAGACTCACTAAACCGGGTACAATTCCTGTCTCTTTATTAGTTAACAATGCAGCAAAACAAATCATTCCTATTCCTATAATTCTAATCCAATGGCGTAGGACTTTTTGTTGAGGATGTTTTAAATAGGGGTCAATTTGGGCTATATATAAAATAGATAATCCTGGTATAATTGTATCTCCCAACGCATTGAGATCATATTCTGTGGAAAATAGCCAGTGATAATAAGCAAAATTAATTAATCCTACGCTGAAATAAGTGAGTTTAATTTGTTGAGAAAATTGAGCTAAAATTAAATATAAAATAATTGCTATACTGGTTGAAAAATACCAGGAAAATTCTAATGTTGACTCAGTAATCACCGATGTTAAAACAACCGTTAAAGTGGGGATAGAAATGGCGACTCGCCGCCAGGGTTTAATCGGCCATCCCCAATCTTCCCAAGGCATAAAATAAAGAAAATAAGCAATAATTGAAACAATTGCACCGCCCCAAGGAATTAAAAATCCTCCTAAATTTAAAAGATCACTAATAAAGTAAGCAATTGCTGCGGCTTCTAAACATCCAATATAAACCCAGAAATTAGCTTCTCTGGTGTTAGAATTATAACGTCCTTGAAAAATCGCATATCGAGTTAAAAAGACACCTATTCCTAAGCTGATAAAAGAGTTAAGTTCAGAGGGTAGAGGTAGAGAAGCAATCAAAAAACAACTACTCATTGCCCAGTGAAGATGAGCAATTATTTTGATTTCTTTCTCACTTAAGTAGAGATAACGGATAAGCTGAGGTGAGAATAAACGATACACATAAACGATTGTTGTTCCTAATCCGGCAAAGGCGATGAATTGTTCTGCTAGAGGGGTAGAAGATAAGTTATAAACTAACAGTTGATAAGCGGCAAGTGAAACACCAAAAACACCCATATAAGTTAAAGGTTTTAACTCAGGGCTACGCCGCCCAACGCCTAGAAAAATAAATGCGAGGATAAATAAACTGATTCCTGTCCAGTTATCAAAACTTCCGGATGAACGTAAAACGGCACCAAAAATCCCATAAAATAGAGGTAAAACTTGCCAGGGATGAGGAAGGTGATGAATTCTTATTCTGTGTTTCCAATAATCTCCTAAAACTTGTGCAATTAATCCTAAAATTAGATTAGCAATTGATAAGTTAAATAAGGCATTTTCAGTAAAACCAAAAGTATGAGCCATCAAAAGTTCAACTTCCCAACCCAATCCATAAATAAGTAAGGGCGGATATGTTTCTTGATTTTCGGTTTGGGGATGATTTAAAATATGAATAACAACAGCAATAATTGAAAGTATTGTTGCTAATATCGCTAAAGCACTCGGATTAAAAAGTTGCCAATAAATACCGACTGCATAAAACGTCAAGCTGATGAGTTGAAACCAACATAAAATCGGTGTCCAAACTTCTACGGCTTTCACATACAAAGATGCTATAGAACTTGATAAACGGTTTAATCGGGCTTGAACAATCCAGAGTAAATTTAAAGCAATAGCAATAAAAACTAATCCACCTGCTAAAGTTAAATTGGGAACAGTTTCCCAGACTAAAAATCCATAAAAAGTTAATCCAAAACCAACCGTTATCGTGGCTGAAAGTTGATTTTGTAAATAGTAAGTATTCCACACCATTAATCCGGTGGCGACTCCCCAACTGATTAACCGAATTCCAGGGATTCTAAAGACTAATAGTTGTATCATTATCAATCCAACAATACTCAATTTGCTGGCTAACTGTCGGCGGGGGAGACTCAAACTAGCAATGGTTGTTAATGCAATTGGAGTAATTAGCCAAAGAATTCCCCATTGACTCAATCCTTGACAAGCCAAGTTTGGGCATGAATCAGTTAAATTGTAGCTAGAATGACTATAAAAAAATTGATAACTTAAACCTGCTAATCCTAATCCGATATACCAAGCACTGTTCAAAATATAATTAGCAATTGGAAGACTTTGTTGGCGAGTATAAATCGTATAAAATATCCATTCTCCGAGCATGAATAGAATTGATATAATTCCCCATTGAGATAAAGAGAGTTGAGGAAAAGATAAGTCTATAAAGCTTGCGAATGCAAATAAGCCTGTAAGATGGGTGAGATAAACTAGAAAAACTCTGAGAGGTTGACGACGAATGGTATAAACAACTAAAATAATTGTAGATATTAATAAGTATAGCGATCGCACAACGGGATCAAAAAGCGAAATAATAGTTAAAAGAATTCCTAATTCTAATATTAATCGTTCTCCAAATAGAGCAATTTTATGATGCTGAGACTGATGAATCCAGTCTGTTAGTGCGAGCATTAAAATTAAGTAAATTAATTCAACCCAAGCGATTAATATCCACGGTTCATCTGGGGATTGGGTAATTTGTAGAGCGGTTTGAATAATTTTTTGTTGACTTTCAACGGGAATTAAACGCCAAATTAACCACTGTGCTTGAAGTCCGGTGATAAAAATTAAAGCTAAATCTCGTTTTCGCCAAAACTGTTTTAAATTTATTCCAAAAATTACGAATGCAATTCCACTCACTGCTAAGGCTTGTTCGGGTTTAGTTTCTATTGAAACCAGCCAACCTACGGCTAAAAATAGATAAGCAAATCGCTGTAACCAAACGGATGAATAGAGAGATAATAATCCTCCCGTTAACCCCAATGCTAACCCGAATTGAGCGAGATCAAGGTTAACAACAAAAACAATTCGCCACCAGAGAAAGGCGATAGGAATTAAACAAAATATTAAGGGAAGATTTTCACGACGATTTAAACGAATCTGTTCCTGATTTTGGCGACGATAAAAACTAACTATTCCCGTCCCAATAATCCCTAAATAAAGAGCAATTAAGGGAAGATTAGGAATTTTCCAGCCGAGTTGTAAATAGCTGAGTCCAAGTTGGTTAAAAATAAGTAGGCGTTGTAATCGTATTTCTTGAGGATCTCCTGAAGATAAACGAGGATTGAGAATTATCGTAATAGCTGTTAAAATCAGAATAGAAACAATGCTAATCCCTAAACTAGAATATAATAAACCTAACCCATCAATTGCCCAAAAATTTAGCGGAATTAAGAGTAAAGTGACCCATTTTAAAGTTTCCGACGTTAGAGGTAAGCGACTCTGAAGACCGGGCCAAACCGTGACAATTGCAAACCCCAAAGTATAAGCTAACAAGACTCCATATTGTCCAATAGTCGGTAATTCTTGCCATCGACTGGCAACCAATACCCCGGACGAAACCAACACCATAAATAATCCCAAAAAGAGCAGCCAGCGCACGCTAAATTCTGCTTTGAGAGATTGAAATAACTGAGAAGGTAAACTGCTAAGATCCAGATTTTGTTGAGGTTGAGGGACAGGAACAGATGTTTCTAAAGTCGAGCTTTCTTCAGAGATCGGTGATGAGGAAATTTGATCTAAAGTTTGAAGTGGAAGTGGTTCACTGAAAGAATTTTGACAGATGTGACGTACTTGTTCATCTGACAACAACCCTAAGTTTAACCAGGCTT
>CAZNCM010000144.1:12452-13429 GCA_964571155.1 uncultured Lyngbya sp.
CTAAACCGTCTAATACGGCAGCATGATCGCTACGAATCCGAACTTTAAACTCAATAAACTTTATAATAGGGGAAGACATTTCTTTCAGAGCGGAGCAAAAGCTAACCGCTAATTATATTTAGGACAAAAGACAGTGTTTTCTTTAAATTCAGTGGATAGACTCGCAACCGAAAAATTCCCAAACTTATCTGTTTCCTCTCTTTATTGATCTTGAGTTCAGGATCGTCTCAAGTTGAGAGTATGGAGTGAGGCTAAGATAACATACCTGCTTTTCAAATGGCAATCTAAAAAAGCATGAAGTACATTAAAATTATTATTTTCACGGCTTGAATTAGCCGCAGGGTTCAGGGAACAAAGGAACAAAGTCTAGGATCAAATCAGTCTCTTATTGAAAGAAATTAGGATAAAAAGTCAACAATGGTGAGTATTTTAACCCAAGTTAATTTTTTTGGTTCTGTCGATACGACTCGTTTTGTTGTACTCGGAGGGCTGGAAGACGATAATATTATACCTCCCATTCAACTCAATGATGATCAAGGAAACCTTCTCACCTCAAATGCAGATGCGAGTCAACTTGAAATCTTACTTCGTGACGGAAATGATGTTTTTGATGGTTCTACCCTAGAAACTCGAAATCAAGACGTAGAAGTAATTGTTGTTGGGAATAAAGGTAATGATTTAATTACCGGGAGTTCTGGACAAGATAGTCTTTTTGGAGGACAGGATAATGATGATATTCTCGGAGGAGAGGGTGATGATCAACTGTTTGGAAACTTAGGAGATGATTTTGTTTTAGATGGAGGACTCGGAAATGACTCTATTTTTGGGGGTCAAAATGATGATTTTGTACGCGGTGGAGAGGGGGATGATCAAGTTTTTGGCGATCGCGGAAATGATATCATTCATGGAGATGGCGGTATTGATCTGTTAACAGGTGGCGATGGACGAGATCAATTTGTGATTGATTTAATGTTAGA
>CAZNCM010000145.1:0-250 GCA_964571155.1 uncultured Lyngbya sp.
TGAACGGGATCGTGATGTTTGAGCAAAGTCCCAACGATCGCATGGCCGATTTCGTGGTAAGCAATCAAGCGCTTACTCTTACCATCAATCAACGGAGTTCCCTCCATTCCCGCAACCACTCGATCCACTGCATCATCGATTTCTGACATCGTAATCGCTTCTTTACGGCGACGAGCAGTCAGGATAGCAGCTTCATTGAGAAGGTTAGCCAGATCCGCCCCGGTAAAGCCCGGAGTCCGACGAGCAATTG
>CAZNCM010000145.1:407-941 GCA_964571155.1 uncultured Lyngbya sp.
TTCAGTGAGTAACTGGTTGAGGGTTTGTTCACGTTCGTCATTTCCGCCCCCAATTCCAGCACCCCGTTGACGGCCAACAGCATCAATTTCATCAATAAAGATGATACAAGGAGCGGTTTCCTTTGCTTTTTTAAATAAGTCACGTACCCGAGAAGCACCGACTCCGACAAACATTTCTACAAATTCTGAACCCGAGATACTAAAGAAAGGAACTCCGGCTTCTCCGGCGATCGCTTTAGCTAAAAGCGTTTTCCCGGTTCCGGGAGGGCCGACGAGTAACACCCCTTTAGGGATGCGGGCACCAACTGCGGTAAACCGTTCGGGTTTTTTGAGGAAAGTAACAACTTCTTGGAGTTCTTCTTTCGCTTCTTCAACTCCAGCAACATCATCAAACAGGACTCCGGTTTTGGCTTCCATTTGGAACCGGGCTTTGGACTTGCCAAAGTTCATCGCTTGACCGGGGCCACCGGGAACATTATTAGAGCGACGGAACAGGAAGAATAAACCTGCAATTAATAAAATTGGGAAAATCAG
>CAZNCM010000145.1:951-2026 GCA_964571155.1 uncultured Lyngbya sp.
ATTGCCGAGTAATCCCCAAATCGCTCCGTCATTGCGAGGAGGATGGGTATCGAAGCTAATTTGGGCATCTCGCAGACGAGAGATGAGTTCAGGTGTGTTATTGGGTAAGTCCACCCGCAACCGTTGTACACGGTTATCAAGTTGGGGATCGACCGCCTCAACGATCGCTGTGCGACCCCCATCATAGAGGTCAACGCTGGTGACACGGCCGGCATTTAAGTAGTCTAAGAAGCGACCGTAACTCATGCGGGTGCTAGCGGTGTTGTTGCTCATATCAGTAGCAGAAGGGCTAAATGCTCCCTGCCAGAGGAAAAACCCGATCACTAACGCTGGTAATGTCCAAAGTAGTATCGTTCTCCATGTTGTTTTCATAAACTCAGTTGCCTCTGATCTTGTAAACCTATTTTGTCAAACAGCAGTGCGGGTGAACTGCTGAGGGGATTATTCATAATCTTAATTAAATTTAACGTAATGATCGCGGATCGAGCAACAGCAGCGATTCGTCCTTGTGGTAAAGTGACAGGCGTTGGGAACCTACAGAGGGGGAAAAGATGGCGTTCAGTCCCCAGAAAAAATCTAGGGTTGAGGGACGCGATACCCCACAAAATCAATCAAGAAAGCCCAGACTCGCAGATCGTTGAGGCTCTAAGTTTTCTTTTTGCTACGTCTGGCTAGGTTTGACTGGGTTATGAGTCTACACCGATACCTCCTATTTTCAACACTTCGATCCGGTTTAACTTGAGATTCTCTGTCTATGTGAAAATGTTAGGGGTGTAAATGGTGTAGAGATCGGGCATTATAATTTTGAGTCTGCTTGAGGTAATTAATTCTAATGCAAAGTAATAAACAGCCAGTCGGACAGCCAGCAATTGGCCCAAACACGATTATGAACCGACAAACAACGACGACTACAACCAGTAGTCGGAGAACGATTCTGAGTGTGGATTTGGGACGAACATCAACTAAAGCTTGCGTTAGTCGCAACCCCAATGAAGTGGTGTTTATTCCTTCTAATGTTGCCCAGCTTACGGTTGAAAAAGCGCGAGGGGGTGGCTTTGAGTCCGAGAATACTGAC
>CAZNCM010000145.1:2036-7875 GCA_964571155.1 uncultured Lyngbya sp.
TTTATTGGATCTGTGGCTCGAATACCGGGGAGATGGTTATGCCATCGGTCAACTCGTGGCGGATTTTGGGGCAAGCTTATTTGGTGAAAATTCCACAGAAAGTCCCTCAAAGGTCAATGATGCTTTGATCAAGATCTTTGCCTGTGCAGGATATTTTAAGATGAAAGGTGATGTTGATGTCATCTTAGGTTTACCGTTCTACTCCCAAGAACAGTTTGAGCGTGAAAAAGAACAGATTATTAGTCTATTGATGGGGCCTCATGTTCTATTGTTTAGAGCTGATCAAATCACCATTGATATTAAGAGTGTGCGAGTCATGCCGGAGGGCTATGGTAGCCTGATTTGGTGTGAAGCTCAAAAAAGCAAGGAAACTCCTAATTTTGCTGATTTGTCTGTGGCGATTGTCGATGTTGGACATCAAACCACTGACTTTTTAACCGTTGATCGTTTCCGGTTTGCCCGAGGGGTTTCCCAGAGTGAAGTGTTTGCCATGAGTAAGTTTTATGAAGAAGTGGCAACGAAAATTGAAGGCGCAGATAGTCAGTCTTTATATTTGTTAGAGGCTGTTCATCGTCCCGCAGGTCAACGCTTCTATCGTCCTCGGGGTTCAGCCAAACCTGTAAACTTGGATGAAATTGTACCGGAGTTACGGAAAAAATTTGCCCAAGAACTTTCCTCTCGGTTAGTAGAATGGCTCCCCGAACGAGTGACAGATGTGGTTCTCACTGGAGGCGGTGGTGAGTTTTTCTGGGAAGATTTACAACCCCTTCTCAAACAAGCTCAACTCAGAGCGCATTTAGCTCAACCGGCTCGTAAGGCGAATGCTTTAGGACAGTTTGTTTACGGCGAAGCTCAACTGGTTAAACGATAGAAAGTTTTCTGTAGTTCAACCCGCCCGATCTCAACTCCTCAGTTGAGCAGCGATTATGTCTGTTTTTCGTCTCTAGTCTTTCTGACGAGTGAGAACCAGTAGGGCGGGCTGAATGCCGAAATCAGGCAAGAATTTTGGTACACTGAAACCAATTGGCTTTGAGTTGATCAAAATTTATCAAGATTGACAAAACTTTTGAGTCAAGATATCCCCGCGATCGCACCGCTAGAGGCTATAGGCGATCAAATCGATCAGCAAGGTAAAAGAAAGTCTTGATCAAAGGTCAAACCAGTGGGGTGAGTGCCTTCTCTAAATTGGCAGTCTACTGAATCTCTTGCAGGCAGAAACTTTATAATTTTAATTATGTTCCGGGCTAATAAAAAACTAACCCAGTCAGTGACGTTTACAACAGAAGATGCTGCCGATCAAGCTTTATGGGAAGCGATAGAAAAAGAGCTATCTCTGACTAAATATCAGACGTTTAGTAATCTTTGCAAGCAAGCCCTCTGGCAATTTTTATTTGTTTCTGACTCTCCCGCGAAGACTTCAACCCCAGCAGAAACAACAACTTCTTCTTCCTCAATCTCTCCGACTCCCAATCATTCTCACAAACTAGAAGAACAAGTCAGTGAACTGCAAAAGCAGCTTTCCCATTTAGAACAGAAAATGTTAACGGAGGAAGGAAACCGTTTTGAACGCCTCCAACGTCAACTCACTCAGATGACTCAACAACTGGCTCAGTTACAAGTGGCAATTACACTACAACCGAGTTCACCGACTCCTCAACCTGCCTCTCAAATCACTTCTTCCTCTTCATCTCCTGAACCTGTTGCTGAACCCGTCGAACCTGAACCCCAAGCCACCCCTGAGCAAGAATCCGATCCCGTATTACAGCGTTTGAGTTCGCTGGTTGATGATTTTTAGACAAGATCGGACAGTTTCTATGAGTAAGAACAGGGTTGCAAAGTCAAACTTACTTACGTTTAGCTCCGGCTTTCTTTTTCGCTGCTTTCGCTGCTTTTTTCGCTGCTTTTTCGGCGGCAATTTTTGCTAATCGTTCTTGCTCTTTCTCCTCTTCTATTTTATCCAAATAGTAGTGATAATCACCCAAATAAGTCCGAAACTCACCGTCGCGAATTTCTACAATTTTGTTGGCGGCTTTGGAGATAAAATAACGGTCGTGAGAAACAATAATCACCGTTCCGTCATAGCTTTGTAGAGCTTCCTCTAGCATCTCCTTCGCTGGAATATCTAAGTGATTGGTCGGTTCGTCCAAAATGAGTAAGTTAACAGGTTGTAGGAGCATTTTTGCCAAAGCTAGTCGGGCTTTTTCTCCTCCACTCAAAGCCCCAACTTTCTTCGCGACAGTTTCTCCACTAAACAAGAAACGACCTAAAAGTGTCCGCACTTCTTCGTTTTTCCAGTCGGGAACCTCATCATGGATAGTGTCTAGAACTGTTTTATCTAAGTCTAAAGCTTCCGCTTGATTTTGTTCAAAATAACCCGGAATAACGTTATGTTTCCCCAAACTTACTTTCCCTTCACTGGGTTGCTCTAATCCCATGACGAAGCGCAAAAGGGTTGATTTTCCGCAACCATTCGGCCCTAAAAAGGCTATGCGATCGCCTCGTTCTATAGATAAATCTGCTCCTAAAAACAGAATCTTATCATCATACATATGAACGAGATCTTTAATCTCAACCACACTTTGACCACTACGGGGTGCTGGAGGAAATTTAAACTTTAATGTTTTTAAAGAGGCAGTGGGTGCTTCAACTCGTTCGATCTTATCAAGTTGTTTTTCACGACTTTTTGCTTGGGTACTGCGAGTCGCACTGGCTCGAAATCGATCCACAAAAGCCTGTTGTTTTTCGATTTCTTTTTGTTGACGTTCGTAGGTACTTAGTTGAGCGGCTTGGGCTTCTGCTTTTTGTTCGAGATAGGCGCTATAGTTCCCTAAATAAACTGTAGAAACACCGCGTTCAGTTTCCACAATTTGCGTACAAAGACGATCCAAAAATTCTCGGTCATGGGAAACAATCACCATCGGAGTTGTTAACCCCTTGAGATAGGTTTCTAACCACTCAATAGTCTGTAAGTCGAGGTGGTTTGTCGGTTCATCGAGGAGCAATAAATCAGGATTTTGCAGAAGAATTTTTCCTAAACTCATTCGCATTTGCCAACCGCCACTAAAGGCACTCACCAGGCGATCGCCATCTTCGGGATCAAACCCCATCTCGGGTAAAATCTTCTCAATTTGTGCTTCTAAAGCATAACCATGAATCCCTTCAAATTGACGTTGAAGACGATCTAACTTGGTAATTAAGGAATCAAGTTCTTCGGGACTAGCGGTTTCCATATCCCGTTGTACCTGAGCCAGGGACTCTTGAATCGCATTGGCTTCAGTAAAAACAGTCCAAAATTCTTCGCGAACCGTGCGAGTCGGATCGACTTCAAATTCTTGAGTCAAATAAGCCATATTGAGACTTGCAGGACGAATAATTTGTCCCGATGTCGGCTCCATTTCACCTGCAATAATTTTGAGTTGAGTGGTCTTTCCTGCTCCGTTGACACCCACCAACCCAGTTCGCTCTCCTGGTTTGACTTCCCAATTTATATCTTTGAGAATAACGCCAGTGGGGTAAATTTTACTAATATGTTCGAGTCGCAGCATCAGGTATTTTCCAAGACAGCAGATTAGGGCATTATACATTCTTTGATCGAATCAATCTTAACAAAAATTAACCCCCGATTACAGTCACCCGTGAACAGGTATTGGAAAATGGGGAAATTGGAAGACCCCTCTTTTGGTGCGCCTTTCTAAGTTGCTTAAGCAGCAGGGTTGAACCGCAAGGCAAGTGCTGTTGCCTTTTGCTTCTTAACAGTTCAATGATTGGTCAGTGATCATTGTTATATACTCGCGCTATAGACTTCTGCGGCTTGTTGAACAATTGTTTTCAGGTCTTCAGGGTTCCAAGGCTTAGTGACACATTTATAAATTTGAGCCGCACTGATCAGGTCGGGGTCATCTTCAAGAGCATCCTCAGAGTAACCCGTTAACAAAATCCGAATCGTATTGGGAAAGCGATCGCTAATTTTGCTCAAAAATTCAATCCCCGTCATTTCCGGCATACTTTGATCGGAAATAATAATCGCCATTTCTCCTTCGGCGTCTAGAATTTCTAGAGCGGTGGATGGACTATTTGCCAAAAAAACCGGAAAATGACGGCGAAACGTTCTGTAGATCAGATCGAGGTTCGCCTGCTCATCATCAACTACCATGAGCTTAAGTTTGGATTTGGGCATCTCTAGATATAGAAGCGCACTCTTGAGCGTTCAGTTGCTGGCTGACTTCAGGTACAGGTTTTGCTCGACTTGATCACAAAGAAAAGTACAAAAGCGCAACCTGTACTTAATTATCGATTCGTCTTCTAAGCTATCATATATTTCTCGTCCCATCTGCATCAGCTAGAGCCAACCTCACAGAACTTATAGACGGCTAGTTTCCATTGGCTGACTTTTGAGAAACTCAGTATTAACCCCCGACTCACGAGTCAAAGCAACTTTTCCAGTGCGAGCAATTTCACGAATCCCAAATCGACTCAACACCTGAACAATAGCAACCATTTTCCCCGGATCTCCGACCACTTCAACCGTCAGGGTGCTTTCCCCAATATCGACCACACGCGCTCGGAAAATATGAGCCAGTTCAATAATTTCTGAACGCATCGCACTCCCATTACAGTTAATCTTGAGTAGCATCAACTCCCGTTCCACACAGGGAACTTCAGTAATATCCTGGACTTTGAGGACATTAATTAATTTGTAGAGTTGTTTGGTAATCTGCTCAATAATTCGGTCATCTCCCGGAACAATCATGGTAATCCGGGAAATGCCACTTTGTTCAGCAGGCCCTACCGCCAGACTTTCAATATTAAAACCCCGACGTGCAAATAAACCCGCAATACGAGTTAGAACACCTGCTTCGTCTTCTACTAAAACAGAAAGAGTATGTTTCATCTCAAAACTTGAGCTTGATCAAAGTCAAAAATTTGCATCTCTCGATTTTATCGGAAACCTTTGACCACTTTTTACAGTTATCAGTTTACAGGGAACGGTAGCTCTGGGAACAGCAGCTCTAAGAAGAGTTTTTTAAGCAAACCGATCAGGGAGAGGGATAATTGATCAATTATCCCTACAGAAACGGTTTACGATCTCCTGATCTCCCAAATGGTTTTGAGCGACTAGCTAGAAGTCTCGGGTTCGGCAACTTCTTCTGTTTTCATCACCACTCGTAATAGAGGCGGCGCGACAAAGGTTGTCAAAATCACCATTAAAATAATCGCAACATCCAAAGCCGGTGAAAGCGCCCCACTATCAGAACCGACTGCGGCAAAGACCAGTCCAACTTCACCCCGAGGAATCATTCCCACCCCAATGGCTAAACGATTCACTTGAGGGATGCCAAAAACGCTCCAACCTGAAACGACTTTCCCAATCATGGCTACCACAATCAGAAATGAGGCAATAATTAATCCTTCTCGATTTTCGGGGATAGCAGGATTGAGAACACTCAAATCAGTTTTGGTTCCTACCGTCACAAAGAAAACCGGAACAATTACATCCGCAATCGGTATAATCAGATCCTCTAAATGTTGGTCTTCAATGTCCGTCTCATCGAGAACTAAACCTGCCGCAAACGCCCCTAAAATCGCTTCTAGATTAATCGCCGCCGCAATATAAGAGAGAACAAGCGCCAGCGTTAAAGCCGGAATCACGACTCGACCCCGAGTTTTGAACTGTTTGGCAACAGCAACAAAGCTATTGTTGAAAAAGCGGCCCAGGAGAATCGCGCCAACGAGAAAAACACTTGCACTGATAATCAGGTAGACGGTATTGAGAACATCGATTTCTCCAGTTTTGGCTAAACTCGCGACAACAGCCAGAACAATAATTCCCAAAATATCA
>CAZNCM010000145.1:7885-9365 GCA_964571155.1 uncultured Lyngbya sp.
CTGTAGAGGAGAGTTGACCGATTTCTGCGAGTACCCGCGACGTGATCCCAATGCTAGTTGCGGTTAAAGCGGCACCAGCAAAAATAGCCGCAATCGTAGGGGTATGGAAAATCAGGATTAAGCCTGCGGTCCCTGCAACAAAGGGAACTGTCACCCCAACAACCGCCACCAGTAAAGACTGAATACCGACTTCCAGCAGTTGTCTGATGTTGGACTCCAATCCAATTTCAAACAACAAGATAATTACCCCTAATTCAGCTAGAACAGAAAGGACTTCACTACTCGCTTCATAGGTGGCTTGAGCGGCATCAGGTTCTAATCCTGCTGTGGCTTGTAAAATACTCATAATCAGGGAGCTAGTATGATCCCCATTTTCGGGAAACACGACTAAATGGAGGGCAGAGACTCCGATAACCACACCCCCAACCAGTTCACCCAAAACCGGGGGAAACCCTAACCAGTTGAAAAATTCTCCGCCCGCTTTACTGGCGATGAAAATGGCAACTAAACTCAGCAACACTCCGCACAAAACGACAACGGATTCAGGTTCAGCAGAAGCTTCTTCTGTCGCTGTTGCCAGCAAGGGGAAAGTATCAGATAAATGTAAAAAAACAGGGGAAGAACTCACCCCGGCAACAAGATCAATCATCTATTCCGCAGAACTCATCGTGTTTAGTCTAACTGAATGTTGTCCTACAAAAATACTCGATGTTTGAGACTGGGCATTTGCACCCGGACTTGTTCGAGGCGAGTCGGTTGAATTTCAGCAATTGCCACACCGGGTTTATCTCCAACATCATCTAAAATCACGCCCCAAGGATCGATAATCATCGCATGACCGTGAGTGTAGCGCCGACCATAGTGATTTCCGGTTTGGGCGGGGGCAACCACATAACAGCTATTTTCAATCGCTCTGGCTTTGAGCAACACTTCCCAATGATCTTTTCCGGTATAAGCGGTAAAAGCCGCCGGAACAAACAGAACCTCGGCGCCTTGACTGGATAAATGGCGATATAGTTCGGGAAATCTCACATCGTAGCAAACCGATAAGCCTAAATTGCCGAGTGCTTCGGACTTGTAAACTGAGGGTAACTGTTGACCTGCCATGACGGTAAACGATTCTTGGTAGTTGTTCCCATCGGGCAGATTGACATCGAATAAATGTACTTTCTGATACCGAGCCAATTCATTCCCACTCGGATCAATCAGTAAGGCTGTATTATACACTTTGCCACTTTCGCTCGGAACTGGAAATCCTCCCCCGAGTAGTGTGACTTGAAAGCGTTGGGCTGTGGTATGAAGAAATTTTTCGGTCTGTTCTGCAATTTCACCCGCTTGAGCTAATTTTTCTTGCTCTTCGCCCATAAATGAAAAATTCTCGGGTAAGCAGACTAGCTCTGCCCCTCGACGCACGGCTAAATCGATTAACTCTTGCGCCTCAGCTAAATTTTTTTGTAGCTCGGGCAAACTTGTCATTTGA
>CAZNCM010000145.1:9375-9582 GCA_964571155.1 uncultured Lyngbya sp.
CATAGAGCCAAAGACGATTTAGGGACAGTAGCTAAAGGTTTTTTATCACTCTCACTGTTACCGAAAAATCAAATAACGGGAGATTTGGAATTTGCTGATTTAATGATTCAGGGGGACTTGGAATTGACCGTTAGAAATAGGAGTTCATCCCATTGACACAGACAAACAAGACTTTAATCTTTACGCTTTGAAGTTGACACTTCCACG
>CAZNCM010000145.1:9614-10437 GCA_964571155.1 uncultured Lyngbya sp.
ACAGAAGATCGGGGAAGAAACGATTGAATTCAATTAAGATTCCCGCTGTAATCACAAACCAAACTGCTGCTAATACAGGTGCAGTGGAGAGATATTTGAGAAAATACTGCATGAGATGACATCTCCTTTAAACGTTATTGACACAGAACACAATGGGTTGATCGGCTCTAACCCTACTAGCGGGGTGAAACTGTAATTTCGTTATCTTTGGCAAACATTTCGCCAGAGGTGGCTTCTTTCAGGGCTGCTAAAGGCCAGATAAAGCCGCCTAACATAAATTTAACGGCTACCGGAACGTCGATAATAATCTCTTTTTCGGTCGCATCTTTACCTTGTTTGGCTGCATATTGGAGGTAAGCCCGACCAACCCAGCCAATCCATCCGGCGATGTACAGGAATAAGATACTGGGAATCAAAAATTCACCGGCGTGAGCGAGGCTACCATCTACGATTAAGTGAGGAAGACCATCTTCTCCACATAATGCTTGAGAATACCGCTCAAATCGTGCTTTGGCGAGATCTGGGCTAGGACTGTTTGATTCTGAACAAGGGGTTAAGTTGTAAGCGGATGCACTGGGAACAAAACTGATCCACAGACCGAGAGCTAAGACTACAGCCAACAATCGTCGCATAGAAAGGTTTCCTTTTGTTACAAAACAATAAGTTTTATGTACAATTGTTTCAGACCGCTCGTTAAGAAGCCATCTGAATTCTTCCGAGCATTGGACAAGACATCCTCGTGAAAAACTCCCGTTGACCCATCTGAGTCGGTTTTTCGGGGGTTTCTTTTTACTGAGGTTATTTTAGGATATCCCCGAAGTTA
>CAZNCM010000145.1:10447-10698 GCA_964571155.1 uncultured Lyngbya sp.
ATAATTATGATGAAGCTACTGATCGTAGCTCCGATCGTTTCATAAAGAATTTATCAGTCAATGGCGACAGTTTTAGCAATTGAAACAAGTTGTGACGAAACCGGGGTCGCAATTGTAAAAAATCGTAAAGTTTGCAGCAATGTTGTCGCATCTCAAATTGCCGTTCATCAACCTTATGGCGGTGTTGTCCCGGAAATTGCTTCCCGTCAACATCTAGAAGCGATTAATATTCTCATTGACCAAGCTTTACA
>CAZNCM010000145.1:10708-11341 GCA_964571155.1 uncultured Lyngbya sp.
CGTGGGCTGGTGGGTGCTTTGTTAATTGGGATTACGGCGGCCAAAACCCTGGCAATTGTACACCAAAAGCCCTTTTTAGGCGTTCATCACCTCGAAGGTCACATTTATGCCACCTATTTAACTCAAACCGACTTACAACCGCCTTTTTTATGTTTGTTGGTGTCTGGAGGTCATACCAGTTTAATTCGGGTTCAAGACTGCGGAATTTACGAAACTCTCGGTCAAACCCGAGATGATGCTGCTGGGGAAGCGTTTGATAAAGTGGCCCGGTTACTCAATTTAGGCTATCCCGGTGGCCCGATTATTGATAAGCTGGCGACTGAGGGAAATCCTCAAGCTTTTGCACTCCCGGAGGGAAAAATTTCTCAACCGAATGGGGGTTATCATCCCTACGACTCTAGTTTTAGTGGTTTGACAACGGCAGTGTTGCGTCTGGTTCAAAAGCTAGAACCCTCTCAAGAGTTACCCGTTAACGATATTGCAGCTAGTTTTCAACAAACGGTTGTCAACAGTTTAACGAAACGAGCGATCACCTGTGCGCTAGACTACGGACTGAATACGATTGCAGTCGGGGGAGGGGTCGCAGCAAATACGGGTTTACGTTACCATCTCCAACAAGCCGCCAGTCAGCAT
>CAZNCM010000145.1:11351-13306 GCA_964571155.1 uncultured Lyngbya sp.
AAAATATTGTACCGATAACGCCGCCATGATTGCCTGTGCAGCCTGCGATCATCTTAATCGAGGTCATTCGTCATCTTTAACGTTAGGAGCGGCTTCTCGGCTCAAAATAGAGGATCTCATGCAGCTTTACAGTAAACACTGAACAGTTACCAGTTTTTTGTCTTTTACCTATTGCCTGTTGCCTAAAATTTACACTGAAATCAAACTATCCCAAAGGCTATTAGCAGGAATATTGCTGACAAATCCTAATGCTGTATTTGAGCTATTGTTAACAATGAGAGTGCCGGGATTACCCAGTAAATTAGCAGGAACTAAGTTCAGGTTTATAGGACTTAATCCTTCAGTTAAACCAATCTGGTCAACTCCAACTTGAAAATCGGTAATAATATCAGCTTGAGTAAAATCAGCCGTTGCTGCTGAGTTCGAGAGAATAAAAACATCAGAATTTAACCCCCCAGTTAGAATATCTTGACCTCGATCTCCACTTAAAATATCATTACCTATCCCTCCATTTAAGAAGTCATTTCCTTGACCTCCAAATAAAGTGTCATTTTCACTCTCTCCGTTCAGTCTATCATTGCCTAAACCTCCACTGAGATAATCGTTTCCACCGCCACCATTTAAAGTATCATTTTCAGGAGTTCCGACTAAAATATCGTGACTTTGGTAGGAGTTAAAATTATTGTTGGAATTGCTAAATTCAATATTTTCTAACTCAGTTGCATTAAAGTTGTTATTATTGTTTCCTCCATATTGAAAGAAAGGATAAGTGCTGAACGTTACCTCACCTGGAGAGGTAATTTCTCCGGTAATTGGGTTAATTTCAAAGGGTTCAAAATCTGAAATTCCAACGGCTTCAGGATTTCGAGTCACAGGTGCAACTGGACGCAGTGTTAACCCACCTTCGGGTGCAATTAATGGAATATTCCCAATTTCTTCAAACTCAAAAAATACGTCTTCTCCCGCAAGCGGAAAGTTCGGTACAATCGGAGGAACAACGATGCTATTAACGACGGTCTCACGAGAAGGTGGATTAATCCCACCAAAGTTAATTAAACCTGCTCCTCCATCACTGAGAAAAAATACCATGAGTGTTTGTATGAGTTGAGGACTTAAGGTTTAACTGTACTCAACTTTTCTGAAATTGTGTGTATGGTAATTATCAATTAATGAAGTTTACAAGAATAGATAATTTATCAACTATCTTGTCTTTCTGGGGGTGACGGATCACGATTGACTGTTTCGTCCTGTTGTTGAAGAAAGCTTAAAATGTGAGAAGCCATCACTTCAGTTTGTTCAACCATTGCCAGATGTCCGCAGTCAGGAATATCGATAACGTTACCGTCTCCCTGTTTAAACATCCAGTGAAAACTCGCTAGATATCGGACATATTGGGGTTCCATGACTTGATCTTCAGTCCCCGCGAAAAAATAAACGGGTTGTTTGAGGCGAGCAACAATTTGGGGGAGACGATGGACTTCAGCTTCTGTCGTCGAGTCTAACAAAGCCCCTAAAGCCGCTTCCCGATGAGCACCGACAAAATCAATCACTCGTTGGCGTCCCCACTGACGTGCAATAGGACGAGCCACTTGAGTTCGAGAAAATAAAAGATCCAGTAAGGGAACAATCGTCAACCAACGGGGACGAAACTTAACAATTTGTTTTCCAACCGAACGAAATTTCTCAAATTCTTCTTTGAGATAAATTCCGCCTCCGGCGTTAACACAAATCACACCTTTAACTTGTTGGGGAAGTTGGTCAGCGGCAAGTAATGCTATTGTTCCCCCCAGAGAATGACCGACAAGCCAAGCTTTCTCAATATTTAGATGTTTTAGTAATAAAACCAAATCGGCGGCGTAGGAAGCCGGAGAATAGCTCAAAAGACCCTTAACTGAAGGGGGAGAGAGTTGAGAATCCCCAAATCCCCGTAGGTCATAAGATAAACAGGGGTAATG
>CAZNCM010000146.1:0-2205 GCA_964571155.1 uncultured Lyngbya sp.
ACTCAATTCTCCGGAGAGTGAGGATATTTTAACTCAGATGAGATCTCACCAGAGCCTAGATTTCGACTTTCCGAACCCGAGGTTTTATTATAAAGTCGGTCTAAAACACGCTTGACTGAAATTCGCCTCCATTGCTGACCCCGTTTTGTTTTATAGCCTTTTTCATTCAGCCAATTCGCGATTTGTTGTAGTGATTTTCCGGACTTATGATGACGACGAATTAACTCAATGACTTGTTGTTCACGGGGATCTTCTACCAGTTCGCCATTAATAGAACATAAGCCAAATGCAGGAGAACCATACCCTGCGTAGCCCCCTTGAGCAGCTTTGGCTTTGCGTCCTTCCTCAAGTCGTTGCCAGCTTGAGAGGGAATCTAATTTCTCGGCAGTCATAACTCTGTTATAAAGCATAGTCCACTATTCTGATTTTATACGATTAGACAAGAACTGCAACATCAAAAGAGTAATGATTGTTGATCTCAATCCTAATTACAATATCAATTATTTCTCTAAATATATGAATCCCAGCAGCAAAAAGCAAGTCTATCGGTTCGTTTGAAAAGGTGTTAATCACTCTCAAAGATGCAATCAAGATGCAGAATAACTTGTAACAGATGGGAGTTAACCGTTGAAACCAAACTCTTTTAATAAAAAAGCGATATTTATTGGGGAAGAAGACTTTGATCGAATTCTTGAAGAATATCCTTTAGTTGTCGTTTGTTTTGTCATATCTGGATGCGATTTAAGTGACCGGATTAAACCGATTATTAATCAACTTGCTGATGAGTATTTTTCGCGTGTCAAAGTTGTTAAAATAGATATTAAAAAAAATAAACAAATTACCCAAAAATTTGAAATTGCTTGTCTTCCTAATATTTTTTATTTTCAACACGGAAAACGAGTTAACAATCTAGTGGGTTTATTACCCTATGAAGTCATTCGAGATCAACTTGAAGAACTTTTATAGTTAAATCCGTTGATCAATATTTTCAGAAGATCAGTAAAGTGATGCTGAACCCTTCTACAATTAAAAAGATAAAAAATAAAATATTTCAAATCAAGATTTCAATCGTAGATAGAACTTCAGCATTTGATCACATCAACATCAAATCAAACAGGTGACTTCACCTGAACCAGTTGATTTCCAGGTGTTTGGGGTTGTCCTAAACCATCAGTTAACGCATAACTAACTGCCAGTAAATTCATCCATATTCCTGGATAACGAGGTTCTAGCCAAGGCTGAATCCATCGAGAAAAGCGAGGAACCCAACTCAATAAACCACTCACTAAGGCTAAAACTGTGAAATTCAAATAATTAAACATCCAACGTATAATTTCATTGAAAGTAATGAAATCCAAAATCCAAACTAACAGTTTAGGATTGGTTCGAGCCGCTTTTAAAGCTAATCGAGTAAATGTCCACCAATCAGCTCGATCTTTAATAAAAGTGTCGGCAACGGCTGTTGGTTCTGAGGCTAATAATCCAAAAAATGTATTTAAAATAGAGTTAATTTTTTGAGGTGGTAAATGTCGATTTGTAGGCACCATCATTCCTTTAGAAAAAAGCCATGTAACTGAAATATTACTTTGATAGGCTCGAATTTGATTTAAGTGTTTGACTTGCAAAAGATCATGTTTTAAAGCGGTATTGAGTAAATCGGTTAAACGAGATAAATTCCGCACCAAAGAACCAAATCCAGTAAAGACTAAAGGAGACTGAAGGGAAGCCGCATCTCCAATGGAAATTAACCGATCATAAGCGACTTTGCGATCGCGACTTCTGGCGCTAAAATGTCCGGGAATATAACCAAAAGTTGGTTTTTTCCAAACTAATTTATCTAAATCACAGCGACGATATTCGGGTAAAATCGTAAAAAAGTCTTCGTACATTTCTAACAACGAACCTGGATTTTTGGGGTTAACTTGATGATAATGAAAAAGATAAAACGTTAACTCATTTCCTGCACCGGGAAATAACTCCCAAATCAGTTGACGTCCCCGAGAAATATCACCATGACTATTAAGAACATCACCATATTTAGAGTCCCAGACATCGGGTTCAAAACCTCCATCAATCACCGCCCCAACCGTCGGACAAACACTATCAAACGCCCGCCCTCCGTTCAATTGCCAAGCAATAGGAGAAGCCGTTCCCATCGCATCTACCAGTAAACGTCCTGTCGCAATTCGTTCTGATTGGGTCGGT
>CAZNCM010000146.1:2215-6954 GCA_964571155.1 uncultured Lyngbya sp.
AAGGGATTTGAGCAGAACTTGACTCGATGCGATATCAGCTCGAATAAATTCGGTTTCATCCCAAATCTCACCGCCCGCCTGTCGTAATTTTTCCCCACAAGAACGGAGTAATTTTTCAGCATCCAAAGCAACATTTAAGACCGTCGGAGTATGTAGGACTGGGGCTTTAGCAACCGGGGGATTATTAGCATCAAAAAACTTATGAAATCCGTCTTTATATTCTCTGGCAATTAAACTTTCAACCTCAGCTTTTGAGAATAATCCTAAATCAATTAAACTTTGAATTTCACTGCGAGAAATATTCCACTCACGGTTCATTCGTCCAAAAGGCAACCGTTCCATTAATAAGACCCGATAGCCTAACCGTGCCATCACAGCCGCATGAATAACCCCCAATGCTCCACCCACATAAATTAAATCATATTGAGGTGTAGAATTAGTGGAAGAATCGGGTGCTGAAAAGATAATTTGTTTGGGTTTTTTAGGATTAAGTACGCCTTCCCGCCACCGTTTTTCCCACCAATACACTCGCTGAAGATCAGAGTCTCCGTTGGGCATTTTTTGAAAGTATTTGACCGTCAAAGGATAATGATCAGCTAACGCTTCAAAAATCGATTGTTGAGAGAGATCAATTTCTGGAGGTTCAGGATATTGATGAGGAAATTGTTGTCTAAGTTCAGTTTCTAGCTGTTGAATGAATTGCTGTTGATCAGTTTTCGGAGGATTTCCGACTCGAAAAACTTTTAGATAAGTCGTTCGTTGAAGTGACCAAACAAACGTTGAAAGTTCGTTAGGTTCAGTCTTTTTCGGGTCAGTTAAAGGAAACTTGAGACGAAAACCATCCGGGGTGATGTGTTTTTCTCCGGTTCGGGGTTGAAACTCATCCTGCAACCAGGTACAAACGCTTTGGGTATTGGGTGTGGGGATTTCCAGATAGAGAATTTCCTTCATGTTCATTTGTGATCAATTTGTACCTCAGTTACGAATCAAGTGATTCATCCATATCAATAGGGTAGGCTAAAAAAGGCATCTTAGGAAAGAGTCTGACGCTAAAGGTGTAATATTTATTGATGAACGTTTAGGATCAAGATATCATGCCAGAGTCACTTCAAGTTGAAAAGTTGATCCAACAGCAACGACAATTCTTTGCTACAGGTCAAACAAAGAATGTCAACTTCCGTCGGGAACAACTTCAACGTCTCAAACAAGCAATTATAGACCATCAACGTGACATTATTGCTGGAGTCAAAGCGGATTTGAACCGACCCGAATTTGAAGCTTATTTTGAAATTGCTTCGGTATCCGAGGTTAATTATGCCATTAAACACCTCAAATCTTGGACGAAACCGAAAAGGGTTTGGGCTTCTCTCGATCAATTTCCCTCAACCGCCCAAATTTGTCCCGAACCTTTAGGTGTGGTTTTGATTATTGGGCCTTGGAATTATCCCTTTCAATTGATGATTTCGCCTTTAGTTGGGGCAATGGCTGCGGGAAATTGTGCGATTTTAAAACCCTCTGAAATTGCGGCAAATACCTCTAAAGTGGTCGCCAAAATGATTCAAAAAACCTTCGATCCGGCTTATGTTGCTGCGGTAGAAGGTGGAGTCGAAACCAGTCAAGCTTTACTTGCCCAAAAGTTTGATCATATCTTCTTTACAGGCGGTACAAAAATCGGTCAAATTGTGATGGAAGCTGCGGCTAAAAATTTAACTCCAGTCACTTTAGAATTAGGTGGAAAAAGTCCCTGTATTGTTGATAGTGATGTTAAACTTGAGTATACCGCAAAACGCATCGCCTGGGGTAAGTTTATCAATGCGGGACAGACTTGTATTGCACCGGATTACTTGTTAGTGAATCGGGAAGTTAAAGCCAGTCTGTTAGAGAAAATAAAAGAAAACATTCAAGAGTTTTACGGCGAAAATCCCGAAAAAAGCCCCGACTATTGTAGGATTATCAGTCCCGGACATTTTAATCGTTTGGCTGGATTTTTGCAAAATGGTAAAGTGATTGTAGGCGGACAAACTAACCCCCAAGATCAATATATTGCACCAACAGTTTTAGATGGAGTTTCTTGGGATGATCCGGTCATGCAAGATGAAATTTTTGGGCCGATTTTACCCGTTTTAGAATATAATGATTTGGGAGAAGCAATCTCTAAAATTAACGCCCGTCCCAAACCCTTAGCCCTCTATTTCTTTTCCAAAGACAAAGCCAAAC
Source organism: uncultured Lyngbya sp. (assembly GCA_964571155.1). GTDB lineage: Bacteria > Cyanobacteriota > Cyanobacteriia > Cyanobacteriales > Microcoleaceae > Capilliphycus. Next base: position 4,433 of record CAZNCM010000146.1, read on the forward strand.
AGCAACAAATTCTTCAAAAGACTTCATCGGGTGGGGTTTGTTTGAATGATACCGTTATGCAGTTTTCAGGAACTTATCTTCCCTTTGGCGGCGTGGGAGAAAGCGGAATGGGAAGCTATCATGGAAAAGCTAGCTTTGATACTTTTTCCCATTATAAAAGTATATTAAAAAATAATTTTTGGATAGATTTACAGTTGCGCTATGCACCCTACAAAGGAAAAGTTTATTTGATCAAAAAAATTCTTGCCGGACTTTAAGAGTTTGATAGAAACTTAGAATAAATCTGTATAATACCCATAAATTAAAATGAACAGCCGCGATTTTATTTTAAATTCCATTCGGAAAAATCAACCCAATTCAGATATTAAACTTCCTGAAAATCCGAACTTTAACAATAATTCAGAACCCTTAATTAAAAACTTCAAAACCCAACTCGAACGCATGGGAGGACAAGCATTTGAAGTCTCCAATATTGAGGAAATAAAAACCCAAATAACCCGACTTTATCCCGATGCAAAAATTATCTGTTCAACCGTTCCCGAAATAACCGGAAATAAACCCGTTCACCCCGAAACTCCTCCCCATGAATTCGCCGATGTTGATGTTGCTATTATCCGGGGAAAATTTGGAGTCGCAGAAAATGGGGCGGTGTGGTTAACTCACGAAGATTTAGTTGTCAATGCTTTGGGTTTTCTCTCTCAACATTTAATCATTTTACTCGACTCCAAACAGCTTGTTAGAGATATGCACCAAGCCTATCAACGCATTGAATTAACTCAAACTTCTTACGGTGTCTTTATGGCTGGCCCCTCAGCAACGGGAGATGTAGAAGCGGTCATTATTCGAGGCGCCCAAGGGGTTCGGAGTCTAACCGTTTTTTTACTGTAAAATTAACTCAAAAAATAACCCAAAAAACTAACAATGAAAGTCGGTCTTTTTATTCCCTGTTATATCGATGCGTTCTTTCCAGAAGTCGGAATAGCAACGCTAGAATTATTAGAAAAACTAGGCGTAGAAATTGAATATCCTCTCAACCAAACCTGTTGCGGTCAACCGATGGGAACCAACGGCACTCAACAAGAAGCTGCGGCTACTGAACGAGTATTTGTAGACTGTTTTAAAGACTATCAATATATTGTCAGTCCTTCGGCGAGTTGTGTTTATCATGTCCGGGCAAATTTAGACGCCATTCCCCAAACTTATGAGGTTCAAAATGTTCGTAAAAATATCTATGAATTGGTGGAATTTATACACGATATATTGCAAATTAATAGCTTCCCTTGGGCAGAATTTCCCCACAAAGTCGGCTTGCACAACAGTTGTAGTGCTATTCGGAAACTCGGAACATCTCGACCGTCTGAGTTAATGATCGCCTCTTTTTCTAAAAGTCAAACCCTCTTAGAAAAGGTGAAAGGGATAGAATTTGTAACCTTAGATCGTCCCGACGAATGTTGTGGTTTTGGCGGAACGTTTTGCGTGTTTGAAGAAGCAGTTTCTGCTCAAATGGGGTATGATAAAGTTAACGATCATTTCCGCAATGATGCCGAATATATTGTATCGGGGGACATGAGTTGTTTATTGCACCAAAAAGGCATTATTGACTATTATAAAATTAACCTAAAAACGATTCATATTGCCCAAATTCTCAACGGTTCTCAACTATGACTAAACCCGTTAACCAAGCCGCCGCAGCCGAACAATTTTTACAAGACCAAAAACGCGCCCAACAATACGATCAAATTCTCTGGAATGCCAGACTCCGACGAGATCAAGCAGCAGCATCTATTCCTGAATGGGAACAATTACGCGAAATTGCTTCACAAATTAAAGAATATACTCTTACCAATTTGGCGGACTATTTAGAACAGTTTGAAGCCAACGCTAAACAAAACGGAATACAGGTTCATTGGGCGAAAGATGGGGCAGAACATAATCAAATTGTCTATGATATTCTCAATACTCATCAGGTAAAAACTCTAGTGAAAAGTAAGTCCATGCTGCAAGAAGAATGCGGTATGGTTTCCTTTTTAGAAAACCAAGGAATTACCATTACAGAATCAGATTTTGGAGAAAGAATTCAACAACTCGATCAAGAACCTCCGAGTCATATTGTGATGCCGGCTATTCACAAAAACCGTCAAGATGTTTCTAAGTTATTTGCCGAAAAAATAGACACCGACCCCAATAATGACGATCCCCATTATCTCAATGAAATGATGCGACAAAATACCAGACCCCGGTTTTTAAAAGCTGATGCGGGGATGACTGGGGTTAATTTTGCGATCGCAGAAACGGGTAGTTTTGTTGTCTGTACGAACGAAGGAAATGCTGATATTGGGGCGAATGTTCCCCCGCTACATATTGCCAGTATGGGAATTGAAAAATTAATCCCAAAAGTTGAACATTTGGGGGTATTTATTCGCCTGTTGTCTCGGAGTGCTTTGGGTTCTCCCATTACTCAATATACTTCCCATTTTACCCAACCTAAAAAGGGCGGTGAAATCCATTTAGTGATTGTTGAT